>JAUYSM010000096.1 GCA_030696315.1 Pseudohongiella sp.
TGATACAACGAGATGCTAGGCTTTGAACCTTACATTCTGCTGCACCAGTCTGAGATGTGCATCTACCGCCTGCCACAGAGACAGGGGTTGCAAGATGCTGATTTGAAAAGGCATCTGCACCAGCCAGCGTGCAAACCACTGCACACTGTCTGTGCTGGTGTTCATCAGTAACCCATCATCTTGTTGTTGCAACAGGCCTTCCAGGCCATGCAGATAATAGGATGCGCTGGTCATATCCGTATGCAGAATCAAGCTGACCGGATACTGCCTGGGCATGTTTTGCATGCTTTGATTCAAATGTGCCGCTGCATCAAACTCAGCGGGTCGCAGGAAGCTGTGGCTGAGCGCAATGACATTACTCAGGCGATCCAGACGGAAGGTACGTAGCGCTGCGCGCAGATGACAATGCCCCACCATGTACCAATGACCGCGGCGGAATACGATGCCATAGGGATCAACTTCACGCAGTTGTGGCTCGCTACTTTCCGCTTGATAACTAAAGCGCACCCGTTGTTGTGCGTGCGCAGCATCAGTGAGCCGCAGCAGATCGTCTTTGTTATCCGAGCCGTGCGCTTTTGGCAGGATCAGGCTGGCGCTGTTACTGATGGCGCGCACCCGCCGCTTTAAATTGCCCGGCATCACGCGCTCCAGTTTGGCTTGCACACTGGCAATGGCGGGTGCATTTTCCGCGAGTCCAAGTTGATTGGCAGCCAGAAGTCCCAGCGAAATCGCCAGCGTTTCCTCATCAGTAAACATCATCGGCGGCAGTTTGAAACCTGCCACCAGTTTGTAGCCACCATAACGACCCTGTTCGGTAACAACCGGGATGCCCAGTTCTTCCAGCGCGCTGATGTATCGCCGCACGGTGCGATTATCCACCAGCAGGCGCCGTGCGATCTCGGGACCCGACATCAAACCATGTGTTTGCAGCAGTTCCAGCAAGGTAAGTACACGTGTGACGGGTTTTGACATGACCTTTTCCGTAGTGAGTTTGGACTGGCAATAAAAGATGTCTGCAGCCTACAAACCAAATAGGACAGAAAATGACCTATTTGGTTTGTATTGTGCCCTTGTCGACACAAACTCTCCACAACAAACAAAAGGATAAAACAACATCATGGCAAAGCTGACTTTTTATACAAACCCTTACTCCCGCGGTCGTATTGTGCGCTGGATGCTCGAAGAAACCGGCGCGGCGTATGATCTTGAGATCATGAATTTTGGCGGCAATATAAAATCGCCTGCTTATCTGGCGATCAATCCGATGGGCAAGGTGCCTGCCATCAAACACGGCGCCACGGTGGTCACCGAAGTAGTTGCCATCTGCGCCTACCTTGCCGATCAGTTTCCCGAAAACAAACTGGCACCTGCGCTTGATAGTATGTTGCGGGGCAGCTATTACCGCTGGCTGTTTTTTGCAGCGGGTCCGCTGGAGATGGCAATGACTGCCGAGGCATACAACTGGGACATCAATGAAAAAAATGTGCAATCCGTTGGCTGCGGATACATCTCAGACACAGTAAACACCTTGGAGATGGCACTTAAAAACGGGCCGTACGTCTGCGGCGAACAATTCACTGCGGCAGATCTGGTGTTATCCAGTTATATCGGGTGGGAAATTTCGCAAAAGAACCTGGAAGCCAGGCCGGTGTTTGTTGACTACGTCAGCCGCTGCGAAGCCCGTCCGGCTGCAATTCGCGCCGGACAGCTGGACGACGCGTTGATCAAATAACATCAAGATGTGCGGAATCCCCCGACAGGCAGCCCCGGAAACACAACATCATGCACAAGGGATGTTGAAAATCCCATGTGAGACTGCAGGATTTCGGCGATCAGACTACGCAGGTCATTGGTCGGCTGCAAATCACGCCCCTCACGCAGGCTGCTCTCGGTAAGACCTGGCCATGGCCCCAGCACTGCGGGCCGTGAGCCATACTTGATCAGACCGCCGCCCGCCAGAAACGCCACGCTGGCAGTACCATGATCGGTGCCCTGCGAGCCATTGACGCGCACGGTTCTGCCAAACTCTGTCATCACAATCACGACTGTATTCTGCCAAGTGCTACCCAGACCTGCTTTCAATTGTGTGATGCTGGTATCCAGTTCGGTGAATTTGCGTTGCAGAATGCCTTGTGCTCCACCCTGATTGGCGTGGGTGTCCCAGCCATCATTCTCCAGTACCACAATATTTGGACCGCCCGCAGCGTTCAGGAAACTGGCGGCTGCATCCACCAGCGCCGTAAAGCCCTGAGGAGCGCGTGTGCCGCCCATTGCGGTACCAACGATGTCGCGGGCGTTGAGCGCTTCCTGCAAACGCGGTCCCAGAAAACTGTCGTTGTTGTACAGACTTTGCAAGCGACTGAGTGTGTCATCGTTGATCGCAGGCAACACAGCTGGCGCCCACGAACCCACGCTGGCTTGACCTCTCAGTATCAGCGGCACAGATTGCCCAAGCGCCATAGCTTGTTGTTGAGACTGAAACTGTATGGCGCGATTCAGCCAGCCTGAAGGATTGCTTTGTGTGGTTTCCAACCCACTTTCAAGCACGTTTTGACCATCAAAGTGAGAACGTTCCCGGTATGCGCTGGCAACCGCATGGACAATGCCCAGTTCGCCAGTTTGCTGCAACTGATACAAGCCACTAAACGCTGGATGTAGCGCAAAGTAATTATCCAGTTTCAACAGGGTATTGTCGGCAGGAATGAGCGCAGCGCGGTACCCGCTCAGTGCAGAATCCCCGTAAGGGATGACGGCAGATAGACCATCCATGGCGCCGCGCAGAATGATGACGGCGAGTTTGTTTTCGCCTGAAATTGCACTGTTTGCCCAGCTCAGGCCGGGCAGGCTGCCTGCGCCGGCCAGCAGGGTGGCGGCTTTGATAAACTGACGACGGTTGATACCTTGCCTGGGTTTACTTGACATATCAGGCCCTCCACTGGAATTGCGGGCTGGCGAGTAACAAGGCCAGTGCCTGGGTTTTGCTTTCAGCGCGTCGTATGGCAAGTTGCAGTGCGGCATTCTCAGGCAAAATCAGGGCGACAATTTCGCGCGCATCAAAATCCGGCCCAACGGCACCCGCGACCATGTTAATAAACTCCACGCGTTTCATCAGGGCATCGGGCCCACCCCAGTGTTCTGCCTGCTCAGGCCATCCGGCCGGAGAAGGCGCGGTAAACGGCCGCTGATTAAAGCTGCCCAGCGTATCGTTGAGGATGCCCAGCACATCATCACTGAGCGGAATGCCCGGCAGCGCCCGTGCAGTGGAGACCACAAAGTCTTCAGCACTTTTTAGTTTTGACATGGCGGGATCCCACGCATCGTCCAGTTCTACCAGTGCCTGATGCACACGAGGCAGATCGCCATTTGTATCTCTGAACACCTGCGCCAATTTAGTAATGGCTGCAGCAGGTGGTTGATCAGCAATAAAATGTCTGGCCAGTTTGCTGGCAACGAATGTGGCGGTTGAGGGATGCCGGGCGAGATCTCTGATAGCGCTTGTTGCCTGTTGTAGACCGGTATCCGCGTAGGTTTTCCCCAACAATTGCTGCGCGCCCGGTTCGTGCAAGAGTGCATAATAAAAAAAGCTGCCAGCCGGGGACTGAGGATCAGGCCTGGAACCATTCTGAGCCGGCAGATTGACATTCCATCCGGTCAGCATACGCGCCAGAGCGATAACATCGTCCTGAGAATAGCCACCATCCACGCCCAAAGTGTGCAGTTCCAGCATTTCACGGGCGTAGTTTTCGTTTATTCCGCGATTGCGTTGCCTGCCGGCCGGTGAGTTGGGACCAAATGAGGCGGTATTGTCCAGATAGGTCAGCATGACCGGGTGCATTGCAACACCCAGCAACATGTCTTCGAAGCGGCCATTCATATTGGCGCGGATGGCTTCGTTTTCATAAGCCAGCCCCGCGTATAGCAAGCTGGGTTTGTTGTTGGCCAGGGAGACGCTGAAATGGTTAGACCAGAACCGGACCAGGCGTTCCGTAAATGGTGTGTCAGACTCGATGGCCACGGCGAGGCGCTGATTTGTCTGATCGCGTTGCAAGCTGGTAGCGCGACGTTGTGCTGTCCTGAGTTGCAACTGATCCTCAGTGGTGAGCTGGCCATCTTGTTGGAAACTGACGCGTTGACGATAGTCGTTATCGGCCAGTTCAATCAGCTGAGCCGCGTTGTTCATGCCTGAAAATCGTGGAGGCAGGCGGTTGGCTAATGGCAATTGCGCAATCAGCCAGCCTCTGGGGTCTTTTTCTATGTCAGCAAGTTCGCCGGGCTGGATGCCAAACCCAAATTTGTTGGCAGCGGTAAACGGTGAATAGATGGCCATGATGACACTCTGTTCTGATTATTGGACCTTGAGGGCAATTGTTGCCCTGCATGGTGTGTTACGTAGAGTGCGTTATTTTCCGTCGAAAAGGAACTCTGAAAATGTTGACTTGCAAAGTGGAGCATCAGTTGCCGGTAAGTTGCTCTTTTGTAAAAAATCGGTCTGGCAGTTACTGATCCGTGCAATGCGCCCCGGAAGGCACCTCGCCAGACCCTAATGCCGTTGGCCAAGGCGCGGCAAATGGGTTGATGGGGTCGGTCATGTAATTGTCCAGCCAGAGTAGCAGAACCAGCGCGATTGCTGCTGCCGAACTGACCGTGGCTCTGGCCGGCAATACAATAGCCGGCGCGGAATCTGTGGTGACACTGACCAGTTTGTTTCTGAACCGGATGCCCAGCGCCGACCCGGCAAATGCGGCAGCAAACCACACCCAGCCATGCAGGCTGCCCGATGAGATGCCACTGAAATACGCGCCAACGTTACAGCCAAACGCAATGCGTGCGCTATAGCCCATGATTACGCCAGCGAGCAACATTACCAGCCAGAAAGCGGGTTTTGAGGTCTGAACCTGAGGGTCTTGCGGGCCGTCTGCAAGGGCGCGCCGCCACTGCATTATCACCAGGGCACCAGTCATCAAACCAATATTGGTCAGTGTCGTAACGTCGGTAAACAGACTTTCTGTCAATCGTTCAGCGTTGGCCGGAGACGACCAGGTGCTGGTCAGTGCCAGATCCATACCGCCTGCCTGCGCGAGTTTGGCGCCCCATAAACCCAGGCCATAAACCACGCCCCACGGCTGTCCGGCAATGATCAGATTCAGTATCGCCAGACCCGCGATCAGCGCCGCCGCCCACCAAAGTCGGGCAACCGGCAACCGTTTGCCAGGGCTGGCATAAAAAATAGCCAAGAGGCTCAGTATGAATAAACCCATCAGTGTGGCTATCAGACCATTGCCAACACCCAACAAGGATTGCACAGTGTAAACCGGCAATGAGCCCAGTCCTGTCCACCAGTTGACGTGCAGACTGCCCAGAAAACTGCCTGCAATAAAACCCGGCAACGCCAGAACCGCATTGAAGTTTCCGCTGCCGGCGTTGACCAGGACCCCGGACCCGCAACCCATCACCATCTGCATGGTGATGCCAAACACAAACGCGCCGGCAATCATGGCAATTCCGATGGGTGCATGGGCGCCACTGAGTTCAATAGGAGCGCCCGCCAACAGGGGAAACATCACCAACGCGCACAAGGCAATCGCAATAAACTGGGCGATGAGGCCCCGGCAGTCGCGTTCCATGAGCATATGTCGCCAAGGCCCGGCAAAACCAAAACGCAGGCCTTCCAACACCAATCCAAACCCCAGGCCGACACTTAACAACAAGGCTGAACGCGGGCCGGCGATTGCAAAGCAGGCGATGACCATTGAGGCCA
This sequence comes from Pseudohongiella sp., assembly GCA_030696315.1. Taxonomy (GTDB): domain Bacteria; phylum Pseudomonadota; class Gammaproteobacteria; order Pseudomonadales; family Pseudohongiellaceae; genus Pseudohongiella. The sequence goes on from JAUYSM010000096.1 coordinate 5,759, forward strand.
TTAATAGCAGCAGAGCGGGGCGTGCAAGATTGGGGCTAAAAACAGCAGCGCGCATCATGGCGTAGCCCCAGCCAGTGACTGCATCCATTCGCGCGTCAATGACCAGTAATGTGCGAGCCGCCCGGGTTGATTGTCCATCGGGCGATTGGATTGCGCCCAGTCCACCACGCTTTCTGCATACAGTTGTGTGTTGGCAACGCCGGCGAGTTCACTGATCACGAACCAGTTGATTGACGCCCAGTGTCCGGTGTTGCAAAAAGCCACCGTGCTGTTCATGTTTGCATCAGTGAGTTTGTTGGAAAACAGCACATCAAGCTCATTAAGGGGTTTTAATCGGTTGTTATCAAACCAGGTGTCATAACTCAGATTATCAGCGCCACGAATGGTGCCGGGGCGCTCGGCTATCGATTGCTGGCCCATAAAGAAACTACTGGGCCGCGAATCCAGCAAACGCATGGTCGGGTTTTGCAGGCTGGATTCCAGCGCGGAAGCGCTAATCTGCCATTTATCGTTCCATGTGGGGCGGTAGTCTGAAGGTTCGATGGTGCTTGCCGCGGTGCTTACGGGTAATTGTTGGTCGCGCCAGGCAGCAAAACCACCATTCAGCACGGCCAATTGTGTTACACCCAATGATTTGAGTGTCCAGTACACACGGGTTGCGGCGCCCATGTCAGAGGCATTGCTGCCCTGATGAACGACGACAACAGGGGTTAATGCGTCGATGCCCAGGCTTTGTACTAACGCGGTCAGATGCTCAAGCGAGGGTAATTGCCCAGCGTTGGTCTGTGGTCCCCGGAATTGTGCGTAAGGTGCATTTGCTGCCCCTGGAATATGACCCTCACTGAAATTGCCGGTAACGTGAATAACCCGGATGGCGGAGTTGTTTTCCAGAAGTCTTGCGAGCTCGGTGGGCTGCAGCAACACTGACCAGTCTGCAGATTGCGCCTGCGACACGGCAGGTATCAACAAGACTAACAGGCAGGTAACACATGTTTTGGCTGTATTGATCAGCCACGTCTGTACAAAGTTATTCATCATGCGATTCCAGTGTTCTGTATATCCAATGGCAGTTGATCCAATGACAGCGCATCCAGATAGTACCAACGACCTTTAATCCGGATAAACCGTGAGTTTTCGCGGTGGGTCTGCGGCATGCCTTGTTCGTCGAGAAAGCGCGCGCAAAACTCGACGGTGCCGCTGTCTCCCTGCTGAGAAGCTTCCAGTATCTCGAGGCCAAGCCAGTTGGAATCAACTGAACCCAAATCTTCTGCACTGACAGCTGGTGCATAATCAGGATGCCATGTGTCCAGCAGATATTGGCCATAGCCACCCAGCGCAAATGCTGCGTAGCGCGAGCGCATCAACTGTTTGACAGTCTTTGGCAAGGCCTTGCCCGACAGGAATGGGTCGCAGCAGGTGGAGAATAGTTTGCCGCTGCAACAGGCGCAGGGTTTCACAGATTTGCCCCATGGCTGGAATAGCTTCTTTCCACTTGAGCAACCTGCACGGAATACTCTTGGTACCAGTGTTGCTGCCCCAGTTGTTGAGCGATTTTGTGCTCGGGATGTTCGCGCCACTGTTTGATGCTTTGTTCGTCGGGCCAATACGACAGCGCAATCTCCTGCTGGCCTTCACTCAGTGCCATAAATTCAAGGCAGCCAAACTGTGTCAGTGCCAGTTCGCGCATGCGCGCGGCCATTTGCGCATACTGTTCATCCAGTTGTTTAATGGTGGCTCGAAAGATTACAACGTACATACACGAGATTCCCTGATGAGTGATTCCATGGTAGTCCATCACCCTGAACGTTTTTGTTTTACCATCGATACTGAGGGTATTGAATCCATTCTGCAATATCAGCTACATGGCCAGCGGGTTGATTTTACCCGTACCTATGTCCCTGCGGAACTCAGGGGCAAAGGGCTGGCCGAAAAGCTGGTACGCCATGGGCTTGCCTGGGCGAAGAACGAGCAGCTCAGCGTAGAAGCCAGTTGTTGGTATGTTTCTAAATTTCTGTAGGCTGCGGGTATCTTCCGGACGCCCACCGGTAGCCGGGATGTTCCCCGGTACGGAGCCGGCCGCATTTTCCAAAAAGCAGCGACATTAAACCTGAGCTACATTAAACCCGATCGATCAAGGCTCATTATCCATCGGCCGATCAGGCGACTGCGCCCACTCCACAATACTCTCGGCATACAACTTCACATTATCCATGCCCTGCAGCTCACTCATCACAAACCAGTTGATGGACGCCATCTGTCCGGTGTTGCAGAACGCGACCGTCAGTTGTTCGTCAGACACTGAAGCTGCCTGCAAGATGCTGGACAACTCGCCAGAGGGTTTCATGCTGGTCTGATTGAAGAAACTGGCAAAACTCAGATTGTCTGCGCCTTTGATGGTGCCTGCACGTGCAGCGGTTGCCTGAGAGCCTTCAAAAAATGATGCGGGTCGGCCATCGATCAAGCGCGCTGTGTTATTGGCCACCAGTTGTTCGACCTCGGCGGTGTGAACGGTGTATTGCTCGGACCAGACCGGCACAAAGTCAGATGCTGCCACCGCGGTAGCGTCGGTGCTGACCGGTAATCCTGCCGCCTGCCAGGCGGCGAAACCGCCGTTTAATATCGCCAGATCCTGCACACCCAGCGACTTCAAGGTCCAGTAAACACGTGTAGAGGCGCCCATATCCACGTCGGAATTGCCTTGATGCACAATCGCCACTGGCGTATCAGCCGAAATGCCCAGCTGCTGTACAACCGCGGTCAATGAGTCCATGGCAGGCAGTTGTCCTGCATTGGTCTGCGGGCCGCGAAAGCCTGAATATGGCGCGTGCACAGAACCGGGGATGTGACCCGCGGCGTAGTCGCCGGTGACGGTAATTACCCGCACTTCATCTGACCGGGACAGGATGGTGTTGAGTTCAGTTGGCTCAAGAAGGGGCGACCAGCCTTCGGGGGCAGCAAACAATTGCCCGGTGCAGGCCAGCAAGAATAACAGACTGACAGCTTTGATCATTCTCATCATGGTTTCTCTTTATCAATCATTAACTTCACAATATTAACGCGGTACAACAACAGACATGGCCTGCGTTTCAACGGCACAATCACGGCTTGGCGGTAAACCACTTGCGCGAAGGGCAGCGACTTCAGCCTTTGCGCCAGCCAGATCGGACCGGAACAGCGCATCGGACTGCAGCACAGCCACTGTCGCTGCACCAATATTCTGACCTTGAATGACATCCATCGGCCAGTGCACATTGCACACCATACGGCTGTCACCAAAGGCCAGCCCGCGAGCCTGTATCTCATTGGAGCGGTCAGGTGCAATTTCACTCAGAATCAACGCCCATGCCCATCCAATGGCAGTGTGACCAGACGGGTAAGACCCGTCATTGCGCAAGGTTTCTTCCGCGCCTGCGGCACAAATGGATTGTTCATTAACAACAAAGGGCCGTGTGCGCTGGTAATGATTTTTTGCGCTATAGGTGGCCAGGCCCGCATCCAGCAATGTGCGGCGCAGCAGTTGGTACAGATAAGGTGTCTGTTCCTGCGTGATGGGTGCGCCCAGCGCACAAGAAAAAGTCCCCGCGGCATTAGGGAATGTCAGATCATTGTCCAGCGTGGCCAGATCCCAGCGCGGGCCGCCGCGCAGTGCCTGTATTTTCTGGTTTACGTCCTGTTCCCAGGCAAACGCGGTGGAATCTTGTGTGGGTGCCGGGGGTATCAGGGCCAGGGCATTGGGGAGATTGCTTTCGTGTAAGTATCCTGGTAGTCGCCCCGGGCGGATTTCCTCAACCGGGGCAGGTTGCGCAATGGTTCCGGTGGTCAGCATGGCAAACGCCAAACTAAACGCGATAGGGGTGATACCTGCAAAACGGTTTTTGATTTTGTTCATGTATTTTTTCTCCCGTTGCGTGTTCTTTACCGCAGTATAATCACTTTGATGAGGGCCCGGCGATTAAAAAATGACGATCAGGCTGGCCGATAATTTCGCAGGAGACAGGTTTTGTCAGAACGTAAACAAACACGATCAACGGGTGCTGGCAAGTCGGTCAAACGCAATTGTTTGAATTGTGGCATGCAGTACCAGGAGGCTGTTCCCGATATTGCAGACCGGGCGCAGGATCCCGCATGTATCAAGTGTGATTCGCCCATGTTCAGTTTGAGTGATGGCAGCACCCTGACCGCCGACATCGCGCATCACCATGAGACCGTCGTGAAGGCTCTGAATAAGTTTGAGTTGGTGTTGAATCAGGCTTGGCAGCAGTCGCACGCCGAAAATCTGCGCTTGATTGTGGGAGGCGGACTGATTCGTGATGCGGTGCTGGCCGAGTTGTTCTTTAAAAAAAGTCGCGGCACGGTGCTTGATTTTTCCGAGGAAAACCGGGGCGCTGTGCTGATTCGTATTCGATAGCGCTTCAGGCTTTTTTAACAAACTTGATCAGGCGTTTTGCTCCGTTGATCATGGCCCGTGCGCCGATCAGAAAGCCATACTTCAGCCGGTCAGTCGCTGATAAGTGGCTGCTTGCATTAAATTGACGCATATGTCGGTGAAACCAAGGCTGACTATGTGCGTAGGTCGCAGCGCGTCGTGAGACTCGCGTCATCAGAAAAACCGCCAATACCAGAAACAAAATGCCTGGAATAACTGGCAGAATCAGGCCGACGAGTCCAATCAATAAAAAAGCAACAATCACTACTGACAGTGCGATCTTATAAAGAAGCGGAATTGGGCGAAATATGGGTTTAGGCAAGTGCACAGTCGTATCCTCTGAAACCTTGAAAAATCATACATAGAAACAGCTACAACATGAACCAAGCACAGATCGTGCCTACATTGCAGGTTAATGATTTTATTGGGGTTCAATATAAGTCATTCAAGCCTGGTCAAAAAATATTGGCAAATTTGACTGATAGTTAGTCAAAAAACCCAAGGGTTACTGGTGTTTAATCATTGAGTTTGAGCACGTGCCTGTAGAAGCGCGGGGCGCTCAGTATCTGCTGTGGCTGCAACACTCAGCAGTTGTTGAAAATACTGACGTGCTTTGTTGGAATCGCCTGCGGCATCAGCGGCCTGAGCAGCGGCTGACAAGGTCAAAAAACGATTGGGTTCTTTGGCCAGCGTAGCTTCCAGCGCAGTCAGTGCCTCGGCCGGGCGGCCAGCCTCCAGTAGCATCATGCCTAATAACTCGCGCGCTGGCGCCATGGGGCCGGGGGAGACGGCAGCCTTGTCGGTTGCATCTTCAATATCTGCGGCGGCGCTCATCATGCGAATGCCCTGATCCTGATTGCCGGCAGCGAATGAAGCCCACGCGCTGGCGGCCTGGTGCTGTATATCGATCTGTTCTGTCCAGTATGCATCCTGTCGGGCGCGGGCGAGTTCTCGTAGTTCAGCCAGCTTGGCAATCTCTTGCGCAGCCGCATTAGGTTGCCCGGTGCGGGCTGCGCCCAGCGCGCGAGCAAAATGGGTGATGGCCTGCGTGTGGGGAGTAGATTCGGCGGGGATCACCTCAAGTCGGGCTGCCGCTGCAAAATCGCCACGCTCCAACGCATATCTAGCCGGGATCGCTGCGATGGCAAATGCACCAGCTTGCGTCGCGCCTACTGCGGTGATGTCCACTTGTTCGATCAGCGCCTGTGCACGCTGCACGACTGCCAGCGCTTGCTGATCTTGTGCCATCTGGAGATAAGCATAGGCCTGGTAATCCAGTGCGTGCAATTCTTCCCCGGCAGTGCTGCTTTCGCGGGCGATTTGCGCAGAGCGCAGATTGGTATCCACCGATTCCTGCCACATGCCGACACGTGTAAATGTGTGTGAGGGCATGTGTAGGGCATGGGGGGCATCGGGTGCCAGAGACGCATATCGGCGCGCTGCATTGAGTGCGCGTTCGGCCAATGGCGGATGGTCATATGCATGGATAATGTAGTGCGCGAGCCCCGGGTGGTTTGGGTATTGCATAAACAGAGGCTCAAGAATCTCGGCCGCTTTTAACTGCTGGGAATAGGTCTTGTCAGTGGGACTAGCGGTTTGATTGACGGCAAGCGCATAAAATATGCTGGCTTCCATGTCATCTGGATATGCAGCAACCAGCGCGGCCATGGCGTGCTCGTAGGCGACCGTGCGGGCACCTTGGGTGCTGCCTTGTGTGTCTGAAAACAATTCAGCAACTGCACTGATGTACATTTTTTCGCGGTTGTCAGGTGAGCCAGTATTGAGGGCTGATTGCACGGTTGCCTGGCCACGAGCCAGTTGTGCCGCATTGCGCTGACCGGCAAACGGGTTACCCCAGTGGCTGAGCGCTATTCCCCAATGCGCGATTGCACAATTGGCATCCTCAGCCAGCACCGCATTAAACGCATTGATCGCTTCCGCAAACCAGAACGAGTGCACCAGCGCCACGCCTCGATTGAAGTTATCCGAGGTCGCAGATGAACAACTGGTGGCAAATGACACATTTTCGCTGCCAATCTGATCGGCACTTGCGGTGCCGTGCGAGCCATGGTCATTGAGCTGAGCCACAGCGGCAGATGATGTTGTCACCAGCGCCAACGCGCAAAACAATCTGTTCAGTCGAAAGTTCATGGTCTTCTCCTGTTTTAGTTGGGGTCGGAGGGATCAAATTTTGATCCCTCCGACCCCAACTACGTGTTTGTTAATCTGTACATTGACGGTCAGGGACAGCTCGGTTATTGCCTCGGCGCGCGCGCGGCCTTCAGCGTTTATCCGGTACAGATGCGGTGTCATGGTCAAGAGCCGGGAAATCTGCGTTTGACTGGTTAATCTGATTGTATACCGTAACGAGCGCTGCTCAAGTAATGTGAAACCCGGTGGAGTGTCCTCTGATGGGCTGGCGGTCTTAATGCTGGGATAAATGATTTCGCGCAGCTCAATCAGGTGATCGGGCCCGGCATCCACCTTGATCAATACGCCGTTTTGTTTGAGAACGCGAGCAAATTCCGCATAGACGGGAAAACCAAACAGAC
>JAUYSM010000100.1 GCA_030696315.1 Pseudohongiella sp.
GATCAAATTCGGCTTTGATCACCTCGCGCTGTATCGCCGCCAGACGCTGTTGTGCCTGCTCATCGCGCGCATTGTGTGCACTGACGAGCAAGATCGCGACAACAAGCTGACACACAAAAATGCTGACCAGAATCTGCAAGGTCTGGCGCCGACGCTTTTTGTAGAGCGCCTGCCGCCAAGGCAATAAATTGATCACCATCGTCTTGGCTCCTGCATGGCGAGCGCAATGGCTGGCGCCATTTCTGCGGTAACGGTCTGCGACAAACCTGTGCCGGGATCCTCAATAGGCCAATCACTGAGCGGGTTTAATACATGCGCGTCGCACCCGCAATACTGATTGACCAGTTCACCAAGGCCAGGCGTCCCCGATCTGCCGCCATAAACAAAGACACGCGACGGCTGTGCCAGCATTTCAGACAATCGATACTGCTGCAGCGCCCTGCGCAAAGTAAGCAGAAACTCCGAGGCACCAAGGCATGCCAACTCATTATTCCCGAATGAGTGACTGCGAATGTATACCGGCACCCCGCTACACAGCGCGTACAAACGTATCTCGCTGAAACCGGCATCAATGTATAAATACTGGGCAGCGCCCCGCTCAGCACAATCGCCAAAACGATCAAGCACCAGCACATCCACAGCAATCTGTGCAGGGGCAACGCCGGCACTTGTCAGGGTATCAATCACAGATTGTATGACGGTGGCGGAGCAGGCTGCGGCCAGCCAGGCTTGAGTGTTTGTGGGATCGCTGCTAAGGCGGGATGTATGGTCTGGAATCACATCGTAGTCAATAAACAGCCCCGGGTGTTCATCCGGCGGGAAGTCCTTTTCGATTTCCATTCTGACCGCCAGATCGATCTGATCCGCGCTCAACAGGCCCGGCAACAGCAGTCTGCGCAGCAACACATTTGCGCAGGGTACCGTCACCAGGATTGTCGGTTTGCGTTTGGATAAGAACTCCGGCACGGTTTTCAGCATCATCGCCAGTGTCCCGGCCGCATTGCCTGCTGAGGGTCTGTTGATGCTGGCATGCAGCGCCCACCGATCACGCCGTCGGCTCATTACAACCAGCTTGATCGCACAGCTGCCTATGTCTATTGCAATAACAGGCTTCCAGCCATTGAGCATTTACATGTCCTTCCCTGGTCATGTCAGGTGCATCGTTTAGAACTCATCAGTTTTTTAGCTGAAACCCGGGCTGTCTGCCGGAATTTTTACTGGGGCATTCCCTCAAAATGATGGGTATAATCACCCACCTGAAAAGAGTCGCCATTTTTGGCGGTCTATTGGTCAAATTCGGTCGTCATACCACCAAGTCGTCAATGCGGGACTGCTACTCATGATGAAGCTCATCAAATTCCTGTTCTGGTTCGGCGTTTTTTGCCTGAGCGGGATATTGATGGTGGCATCCGCCGCCTATCTGTATTTGTCGCCTCAGTTGCCTTCTGCTGAAACCTATCGGCAAGTGCAGCTGGAAACACCTCTGCGTATTCTGACCGCTGATTTTAAACTGATTGAAGAAATCGGCGTGCGGCGCGACCCGATCACTTATGAAGAAATTCCGCCCATGATGATCAACGCGGTGATCGCCAGCGAGGACGCGCGTTTTTATTCACATCCCGGCGTTGATTTTCGTGGTCTGGTGCGCGGCTTTTATGGCTTTGTGCGCGGCGTCAATCTGGGTGGCGGCAGCACCATTACCATGCAGCTCGCCAACAACATCTCGTTCGACAGCGACAGCGTCTATGCTCGCAAACTCAAAGAAATTCCGTTTGCCCTCAGGCTACAGCAAGAATTGACCAAAGAAGAAATCCTGACTCTGTACCTGAACCTGGTGTTTTTTGGTCAAGGCGCCGAGGGCATCAGCTCTGCCGCCGCCGTTTATTATGGCAAAACGGTCAATCAGATGACGATTGGCGAGATGGCAACCATGGTTTCACTGTTGCCTTGCCCATCGGTCTGCAATCCGATTACTGACCCAGAGCGTTCCAGAGTCCGCCGTGATGTTGTGATCAACAAGATGTTGGCACAAGGCATGATTACCCGCGAACAACATGCCCAAAGTTTGGCAGAACCGGTGAACGCCCGACGGCACATGCGCACCATTGAAGTTAACGCCCCCTATGTTGCCGAGATGGTCAGGCAACAACTGTATGCCGAATATGGCGAAGACATTTATCGTCTGGGCATAGAAGTGGTGACCTCCATTCAGAGCGACTTGCAGAATGCTGCGACGGCAGCGCTGACCAATGGTCTTGAAAATTACTACGATCGACGTCACGGCTACCGAGGTCCCGAAGCCAGACTGTCGGCGACCGGCGATGATCAACACGAGCGCTGGATGAGCGAACTGGCCGTGCGGCCGGACTATGGCAATCATGTACCCGGCATCGTGACCAATGTGCTTGATCGCTCGATCGGCGTCATGTTGAGAGATGGCTCAACCGTCACTGTCAACTGGTCAGGACTCGAATGGGCACGGCCTTTTATTACCCGGGATAACGCGTGGCCCATTCCATCACAAGCGTCGGATGTTACCCGAGTGGGCGATGTTGTGCGCTTGCGCCAAAACCCGGCGGGCGAATGGCAACTGGGCCAAGTACCAGAGCTGCAGGGTGCGATTGTCTCGGTGTCACCGGATAACGGCGACATCCTTGCGTTGGTCGGAGGTTACGATTTTCAATACAGTCAGGTAAACCGCGCCATCGCTTCGCGACCACCAGGTTCCGGGTTCAAGCCATTCCTGTACGGTGCGGCACTGGAAACAGGGTATACCCCGGCGTCTCTGATAAATGATGCGCCCTTCTCGCGCGGTGATTATCGGCCACAGAACTACGAACGCAACTTTGTGGGGCCAATCACCCTGCGTAACGCCATCAAAGACTCACGAAACGTGCCGGCTGTGCGCCTGTTCGACCAGTTAGGCTGGGAAAAAGTATTTGATTTTGCAGGTCGCTTTGGATTCCGAACCGAGAATTTCCCGCGCAATGATTTGACCATTGCCTTGGGCAGCCAGGACGTACAACCTTTGGAAATGGCAACGGCCTACGCCATGATTGCCAACGGGGGTTATCGTTTGCAGCCCACGCTAATTAAGAAAATTGAGACCTTGCAAGGTGTCGTGTTTGAAGCCCAGACGCCTGAAACCGAATCTGTTACCGATCCACGGGTCGCCTATATTCTGAACACCATGTTGCGCAGTGTTGTGGAGGCTGGTAGCGGCCGACGCGTCGCACGTGAGATTGATCGACGCGACCTGATGGGTAAAACCGGTACTACCAACGGTCCTTCGGAGCTGTGGTTTACAGGATTTAATCGCGATATCGCCACCAGCGTTTTTGTCGGGTTCGACACGCCTGAGGCCTTGGGAGAATCCGAACAAGGCGCGACGGTCGCCGTACCTATCTGGATTGACTACATGAAAAAGGCGCTCGAAGGGCGCCCGGAAAATACCATGCATCGCCCGGATGGACTGGTTGACCGCTTGATAGATCGGGAAACCGGCGAAATCGCCAGACCGGGACAGGCTGACACCATGTTCGAAGTTTTTATGGCTGAATCGGCCCCGGCGGAAATGCGTAATCAACAACAACCGCGCACACCGAATCGTGACAACCAGAACACCCTGTCTACCGAAATCATATTCTGATCATCAAATTCCGCAGCCCAAAAAAAGCCCCGACCAGCGGGGCTTTTTTTTGGGCTTTCACACGTATCAAACTTACTTGATTGCGCGGTTGCCAAAGCGCTTGTTGAAACGGTCAATACGACCCGCGCTGTCAAGAATCTTCTGTTTGCCAGTGTAGAACGGGTGGCAGGCTGCGCACACGTCGATCAACATGTCGTGGCCAAGTGTTGAACGGGTGTTAATAACATTGCCACAGCTGCAGGTAGCTTTGATCGCAACGTACTTTGGATGAATATCGGCTTTCATGGTATATCCTCGAAAATTACTGGTATCGCCACGCGCCAGTGATTACTTCCGGGCACGCACCATACCTGAGCAAGTACCACATCGCAGACAATCCCCAATTGGATTGACCATTAGTGGCTAGTGAAAAAAGGGCGCCATTGTAACAGACAATAGCGACTAAGCAAGAGCACTCAAACTGGCTGAGCAGTCTGGGCACGGATTCTTTCATGGTTGCGCACAGTTTCGCGCATGATTTGCGCCAGAATGTCCGTTAACAGATCTGGATTGAGCCCATGTGCTTCACATAAATTGCGGATACTGGCCAGTTTTTCTTCTTCACGCTTGGGATCTACCGAGTTCAGACCCGCACCTGCCTTGAGCTCCCCGACCTTTTGGGTCAACGCAAAACGGTTGGCCAACAGCAGGACCAGCGCATGGTCCAGACGGTCAATCTGCTGACGCAAAGAGAGTAGCTCATTCAAAGCAGCGGTCTGAGTGTTGTTGCTGTTCAAGATAGCTCCTGTTGTTAGCCTTGGGTTGCCCACCTCAAACTGGTGGCATTGTTGGCATGAGTATAATGGAAGCCTGCTCCCGCTAAAACCAGTTATAATCGCCTGCTACAAAATGACACCCGGTCGGAACCGCACTCATTCATGCTCACTGACCTGCGCCAGTTACCATATGTCTGATACCCCACTCATCGAGCCGCAACGCCTCGTCATAGCCCGGGTTGCGGTACCAACACCCCTGCGCCGCAGTTTTGACTACCTGCTGCCATCAAGCTTGCTGCTCGAATTTCCATCGCTCAAACCTGGCATCAGGGTGTTGGTTCCCTTTGGCAATCGCGAGTTGACCGCCGTGCTGCTTGAACTGGATTCCAGCTCATTGCTGGACATCAACAAGCTCAAACCAGTTATACGTATACTGGACAGCGAGCCTCTGATTCCCGCACACCTGCTCAGTCTCTGGCTGTGGGCAGCAAAGTATTATCAGCACCCCATCGGCGATGCATTACACACTTTGATGCCAGCCGGCTTGCGTGGGACAGCCCCCGCTCAGCTCAAAATTCGGGCTATGGACAAGAAAAAGTCCGGCGTAGAACACTCATACCCTGCCGAGCAAGAGCAGTTGCTCAACCCAGACCAAAAAGCTGCCTGCGACCAGATCACTCAAGCGCTGGGACGTTATCAGGGATTTTTACTGGATGGCGTCACTGGCAGCGGAAAAACCGAAGTGTATCTGCAAGCCATCGCACAAACGCGGGCTGCAGGCAAACAGGCACTGGTACTGGTCCCTGAAATCAGTCTGACACCACAAACCCTGGCGCGCTTCCAGCAACGCTTTGACGAGCCCATTGCCGTGCTGCACTCCGGTTTGACGGCCAGACAGCGACTGAACGCCTGGCTGTCTGCATCAACCGGGCAGGCAGGCATCATTATCGGGACACGATCGGCCGTGTTTACACCCATGGCGGCGCCCGGGCTGATCATTGTCGACGAAGAGCACGACAGCTCATTCAAACAACAAGATGGCTTTCGCTATTCGGCACGCGACCTCGCTGTCATGAGAGCATCGGCAGAGCAGATTCCGATTGTGCTTGGATCGGCCACGCCCAGTCTTGAAAGCCTGCAGAACGCCGCATCAGGACGTTACACGCGCTTGCAACTGACAGAGCGCGCCGGCACTGCCAACAAACCAAGGTTTGTGTTGATTGATACCCATGCCCAAGACATGAACCAGGGCTTTTCCGGCAAATTACTGGAACACATTCAACAGCACCTGAATGACGGCAATCAGGTACTGGTTTTTATCAATCGCAGGGGCTTTGCACCTGTCTTGCAATGCGGCGATTGTGGCTGGACTGCGGAATGCAAGTTCTGCGATGCGCGCCTGACTATCCACAAAAGCCCGCCGCATTTGTGTTGCCACCATTGTGAGCGGCGCCACCCGGTATTTAGGCACTGCCCTGATTGTGGCGGAAAATCCATGCAAGCAGTGGGTGTCGGCACTGAACGTAGTGAAGCTTTTTTGCAGGGCTGCTTCCCCACCACCGACGTAATCAGGATAGACCGGGACGTCACCCGCAAAAAGGATGAACTCGAGCGCCTGTTGGCCAAAGTGCAACAGGGGGAGCCCTGTATTCTGGTGGGAACCCAGATGCTGGCCAAGGGCCATCACTTTCCAAAGGTCACGCTGGTCGCCGTGCTGGAGGCAGACAGCGGGCTGTTCAGTGCCGATTTTCGTGGCCAGGAATTTATGGCGCAACTGTTAACCCAAGTAGCGGGGCGCGCGGGCCGGGCAGAACAACCCGGCGAAGTGTTGATCCAGACCCAGCACGCGACTCACCAAAGCCTGCAGATATTAATCAACCAGGGCTACCACGCGTTGGCGGAGCAGTTGATGCAGGAGCGCCAGCACACCAGCATGCCGCCCTTTACGTATCTGGCCTGCATCAGGGCCGAGGCAATCAACAGTCAGGCCCCGCTTGAGTTTTTAATGAAAGCCCGCGCATTAACCGAACAAGTTTGTGACACGCAGCACCTGCAACAACGCATCATGATTAATGGCCCCTTGCCCGCTCCGATGGAGAAACGCGCCAATCGTTTTCGCCAGCAGTTACTGGTCCGGGCGCATCATCGACAGGACTTGCAACTGCTGCTCAGCACCCTGTGTTTACAACTGGAAGGCCTGAGCAGCCAGCGGCAAGTGCGCTGGTCGGTCGATGTAGACCCACAGGATATGATGTAAGGCGCTGATGCGTGTATTATCTGCAACCTTGAGTGACCAACAGCCACCTTCAGGATATTCCGCTACATGGATCAGGATTTTGCAAAAAGACGTATCCGCACGCCGCTTGCCGAGCCTTCTGCCGTGCCACAACCTTCCAGCCTTGGCTTGTTGCTGACCGGTCTGGTCACAGGTATTGCCGTTGGCCTGTTTATTGGTTTACTGGTTTATCTGTCTGGCGCTCTGCCACCCGCGCCCGGCCAGGCTGCTGCCCCTGATAATCGTCAGATCGAAACGCCAGAAATTGCCGGCGCGGACAGCGCAGGCGGGATCACCCAGGAACAACAACGCGAAGCGCAGCGACTGCAACTGGAGTTCTATCAGGAACTGCCCAACTACGAAGTGGTGGTGGATGTTACGCCAGTCAGTGGCTCAGTGCCCAGAACGCCGCCGCCAGTTGCTTCAACTGCCGCAACCATCAACGCCACTGCTAATCCCATTCAGGCGGAAAGTGAGACAGCTGTGCTTGAAACCATGGATACCGGCACAGATACGTCAAGCACGGCAACAGAACCCGTCGCCAGTGAAGTGGTCGCAAGCAGCAACACGCTTGATCCCGTCTCTGCCGCCCTGCTTGAAATCAGCAATCGTCCTGCCGCTGCGGGAGATATTAACCAAGTGGTGGCACAAGCCCCCCCAGCAGGCCCGTCATATATGTTGCAGGCTGGCGCTTTTCAGCAAAGAGAAACCGCCAATTCACAGCTCAGCAGGTTACTCGGGCTGGGCCTGAATGCGCGCATCCGGGAAGAAACACTACCTGGTCGCACCTTGTTTCTGGTGCAAGCCGGCCCTTACGCCTCGCGTGATGACATGATGCAGGCCGAGCGTGTGCTGCGCAGCAACAGCATCGACAGTATGAGAATTACGCTCAGCCAGCCTTGAACACCGGCTGGCTGACCCAATATCCCTGTAGCAAGACATCCGGTTTATTCCATCCAAGGAGAAGCGCATTGGAGCAGTTTCGCGGTACCACCATCTTATCTGTGCGTCGCAACAATAAAATTGTTATTGGCGGCGACGGTCAGGTTTCTCAAGGCAACACAGTGCTTAAAGGCAATGCCCGCAAAGTTCGACGTCTGTATAAAGACCAGGTGCTGGCAGGATTTGCCGGTGGTACAGCCGATGCGTTTACCTTGTTTGAACGCTTTGAAGAGCAACTCGAAAAACATCAAGGCAAATTGGTGCGCTCAGCCGTATCGCTTGCAAAACTCTGGCGCACCGAACGCTCTCTGCGTCGGCTTGAAGCCTTGTTAGTGGTTGCCGACAAAGATGCCTCACTCATCATCACCGGCAACGGTGACGTCATTGAACCTGAAGACGGCTTGATGGCCATTGGTTCCGGCGGCTCCTTTGCGTTGTCCGCGGCACGCGCCCTGTATTTTAATACCGAGATGGAAGCGCGCACGATTGTCGAAAAAAGTCTGGGGATTGCCGCGGATATCTGCGTCTACACCAACCACCAGCATGTTATCGAAGAACTTGAATATTAATCAGTTGCAGCCCCATTTTTCAGGAATACGTGCATGACCATGATGACTCCCAGAGAGATCGCCTCTGAACTTGACCGACATATTGTGGGGCAAAAGGCTGCCAAACGCGCCGTTGCTATCGCACTGCGCAACCGCTGGCGACGTATGCAGCTCGGCGCGGACATTCGCCAGGAAATCACACCAAAAAATATCCTGATGATTGGCCCAACCGGGGTAGGAAAAACCGAAATAGCGCGACGTCTGGCCAAACTCGCCAATGCGCCGTTTATCAAAGTGGAAGCGACCAAATTCACCGAAGTGGGTTACGTAGGACGCGATGTCGAATCCATCATTCGTGACCTGGTCGATATTGCGGTCAAAATGTTACGCGAAGAACAGATTCGCAAAGTTCAGCACCGGGCTGAAGAAGCGGCCGAAGATCGTGTGCTCGACGCATTGTTGCCGCCACCGCCGCGCGTGCCCAATGCCGCAGCTGAGTTATCCGGTAATGACGCACAATCAGCCACTCGCCAGATGTTCCGCAAAAAGTTGCGCGAAGGTAATCTGGATGACAAAGAAATCGAAATCAGTGTCAGTGAAGGCATGGGTGGTGTTGAGATCATGGCGCCTCCCGGCCTGGAAGAAATGACCAGCCAGCTCAAATCCATGTTTTCCTCTATGCAGCATGGAAAAAAAAGGTCCAGGCGCATGCCGGTGAAAGCCGCCTTGCGATTACTCAGAGAAGAGGAAGCCTCCAAGCTGATCAACGAGGAAGAACTCAGGGCGCTTGCTGTCGAAGCCACAGAACAGACCGGCATTGTGTTTATTGATGAAATTGACAAGGTTACCGAACGTGGTCAAACCGGTCACAGCGGCGTATCACGCGAAGGCGTACAGCGCGACCTGCTACCTTTGATCGAAGGCTCAACGGTGACCACCAAATACGGCAGCGTAAAAACCGACCATATTCTGTTTATTGCCTCCGGCGCGTTCCATTTGTCCAAACCTTCAGATCTGATTCCTGAGCTGCAAGGGCGCTTACCGATCCGTGTTGAACTCGAAGCGCTGACAGCTGAAGACTTCGAGCGCATTCTCACCGAACCTAATGCCTCGTTGACCGAACAATACCGCGCGCTGCTCAGTACTGAAAACATGCATATCCGTTTCACCACGGAAGGCATCAAGTCGCTGGCAAAAACTGCTTGGGAAGTGAATGAGCGCACTGAAAATATTGGTGCTCGCCGTCTGCACACAGTGATGGAACGCTTGCTGGAAGAAGTGTCTTTCAGCGCATCTGATCTGGCGGTTGGTGATCAGAAAGAACTGGTCATTGATGCAGAGTATGTTGAGAAGCAACTTGGCGATCTGGCGCGTAATGAAGATCTCAGCCGGTTCATCCTGTAATGAGCCAAAACGAAATCGCCCGCGCGCCAAACGCACCGCAGCCAACAGGCATTCGCCTGCGACGCAAAAGCGCCTTGCTGGAATTGAGTTATGCCGACGGCAAGATTTTTGAGTTACCCGCAGAGTTTTTGCGGGTTTATTCGCCCTCTGCCGACGTAAAAGGCCATGGCAAAGGTCAGGAAGTCCTGCAGACGGGCAAACGCCAGGTGGGTTTGACGGGCCTTGAATCCATGGGCAACTATGCCATTCGCCTGGACTTTGATGACGGCCATAACTCAGGCATTTTCAGTTGGGACTATCTCTATCAACTGGCTACGCAGCAACAGAGTCTGTGGCAGGATTATCTGGATAGACTGGCGACTGCCGGCAAAAGCCGTGATGCGTTGCCAGCCGGCACACAAGTCATTAACATTGTGGACCCATCCCGCAGCGCCTGACCTGCCGGGTTCCCTCTTTTCCAACATCAATGCCGGATACTTCGGCAACACGCGGCGGCGATATGAGCAACATTCCAGATTCCGGGCAGCATTCAGACAGCCAAGGTGCCGAATCAACCACTCATTTTGGATATGAGCAGGTCAGCCCGGCGGAAAAAACACGCCGCGTAGGCCAGGTGTTTCATTCCGTTGCCAATCGATACGATGTGATGAATGACCTCATTTCAGTCGGCACGCACCGCATCATCAAACGACTGACCGTTGAATTGAGCGGCGTACGCCCCGGGCATACCGTATTGGACCTGGCGGGCGGCACCGGCGACTTCTCGATGCGCTTTGCTCCGCTGGTTGGCGCAAATGGGCAAATTGTACTCGCTGACATCAACGATTCCATGCTCAAGGTTGGGCGCGATCGGCTGATTGATAAAGGCATTACCGGCAATGTACAGATTGCCCAGGTCAATGCCGAAAGCCTGCCGTTTGCGGATGAAACCTTTGATTGCATCGTGATTGCTTATGGGTTACGCAACGTCACTGACAAAGACAAGGCTTTGCGATCCATGTACAGAACACTTAAACCCGGCGGACGTGCTCTGGTGCTGGAATTTTCAAAACCAGTTAACCCCTTGCTCGGCAAGGCCTACGATGCGTTCTCTACATTGTGGCCGGTTGCCGGAAAAGTGGTGACGGGGGATTCTGACAGCTACAAGTATCTTGTTGAGTCGATTCGTATGCACCCGGATCAGGAGACCTTAAAGACGATGATGCAAGACGCCGGTTTCAGGGACTGCAAGTACCACAACATGATTGGCGGTATCAGCGCTATCCATGTGGGTTACCGATAACATGCTGTCGGCAGGTTTGAGCCAGATCATCGAAGCCGGCATCAATGGCTTGCTGCGACAAGATCCTCATTTACTGAGCAGCCTCAATCAGATAGCCGCAGGCAAAAGCCTCAGGCTGGTCTGCTCCCGGGCTGGCACCGGGGAAAACCAGCCAGCCTGGCAGTTAACAATCATCGTCACACCAGAAAAACTTCATGTCCACAGCAACTCCAGCGATGCCGTGGATGCCTGTATAACTGGCAGCGCTCGCGCATTGTCGGCGCTACTCTTCAGCGACGACCCGGCGGCAGCGCTTTATCATCCTGACATCGCGCTGTCTGGCGATGTGCATCTGATCCAGAAAATCCACAAAACACTCAGTGCATCCGATACTCGGTGGGACGATTTACTGGCCCCCGTACTCAAACCGGTGCTGGGTGACCACGGCGTCTTTGCACTTTCAAACTCGGTCAATTCAGGCATAGCCGCAGCCCGTAATGCCGGCCAGACATTTAAAATGGACATCCGGGATTACCTGCAAGAAGAATCCGGATTGTTGCCAACACGCGCTGAAACAGTCTCGGCTAATAATCGTCTGGATGCACTGCGACTTCGAATCGATCGTTTGCAGGCGCGTATCGCGCTGCTCAAACAACCCAGGCTGTGACAAATTGACGCAGTACCTTGTATTACGCTTTCAGGGTGGGATAATCCAACGCGAGGCGGGCGCCGTATCGAAAACAAAAAGTACTGACATCAGCAAAGGCATAAGACCTGAAACGGTCAGCAGTTTTGTTCAGCAAACATTCAGTCAGCCAGACACACAATAAAAGCCTGCATAATCCGGTCTTTTCATCATACCGGAGTCACCCAGGATCGATCACAATACGAGATCGTTCAAAAAGCTTAGTAAATGTTCAGGAGAGTAACCGCATGAAACGTACCGATGGATTTAGTCTGGCAACTGCTGCAGCGGCATTGTTGATGTCCGGCACCAGTATGGCAACTCTCGACGTTAATCAGACCAACCCTGATGATCCCATCAAAATCAGTGTTTGCCAGAGTATCGCGGCAGCCGGTCAAAGTGCCTGCAAAGGTTTTGGCAACGATGCGGGCGCAGGCGCAAACAGCTGCAGCGGCGTTGGTTTTGTGGCGGTCACCAGCGGTAATGGTGCGTTTTCAGCAGCACTTTGCCAGGTGCTGGGCGGCACACAAGCCGCCAGCCTGACGGCAAAACCTGATTTCACCTTAGGCGACACTGCCGTCAGCGTCACCTACTGCAACGACGTGTTCACCTGCGCAGGACTGAGCGCATGTAAAGGCAACTCCAATGCAGCGTGTGCCGGCAAAAACAGCTGCCACGGCATCGGGTTTGTAGGTGTGTACTCAGGCAGCGAAGAATTGTCCAAATCATTGTGTGAAAAGCTGGGTGGCAGCGCACTGTCATCCCTTTAACAGGATGTAACCATGCTGGGATTTGGCCTCGGACTGCGCAGCCCACACTATGACTACGTGCTGGAACACAAGCCCGCAGTTGACTGGTTTGAACTGATTACCGAGAACTATCTCGCACCCGGCGGACGGCCTCGTGCCATTCTGCATAAAATCCGTGCACATTACCCCGTAGTGCTGCACGGATTGTCATTTAACATCGGCAGTAATGAAGCGCCCGATCTGCACTACCTTGCCCAGCTCAAAGCACTGATCAAAGAAGTTGAGCCCGCCTGGGTCTCTGATCACATCTGCTGGACAGGCTTGCATGGCAAAACCTCTCACGACCTGCTGCCCATTGCCTACAATGCTGAAACGCTGTCGCAAGTATCCGACAAGGTTTCTCAGATCCAGGACTATCTGCAGCAGACGGTGGTACTGGAAAACCCTTCCGTGTACCTGCAGTTCCGCTCGGCCAGCATGAGTGAAGCGGATTTTATCAATGCGCTGTGCGAGCGCACCGGTTGTCGTATCCTGCTGGACGTCAACAATGTCTATGTGAGCTGCTTTAATCTTGGCCAGGATCCGTATGCTCAGATCTCAGCGCTGAAACAGGATTGTGTACAGCAGTTTCATCTGGCAGGGCATACGCACAACGGCAACCACATCATCGACACCCATGACCATCCGGTCAGCGATCCGGTCTGGGACCTGTACGCGCACGCGTGCCGGCACTTCGGGCCTACTGCCACCTTGCTGGAGCGCGATGACCACATTCCGCCCTTCCCGGAACTGATGGCAGAGCTTGAAATGGCCCGACAGAAACAACACGAGGCTTTGTCCCGGCCGGCGACAATACCTCAGCAACAGCACCACCTCCAGGGATCCGTGGTGTGAACTGGCAACAGGAGCAGCAGGCCTTCTGGGACTGGATGACCAGACCGCAGGATCTGCGCGACAGCGCTCATGCTATTGATGCCTTGATGGCACCCCATCAAGCGCTCAGTCAGGTAGAAGCCGTCGCGATCTATAACAACGCTTACCATCAACGCCTGATTCAAATTTCATCAGAGCTTTACCCGGTGCTCTATCACACGCTGGGCGATGAAGTTTATACCCGCCTCTGGCTGGAATACATCGCTGCCTACCCGCCCAGACCAGGCCCGATGGGATTGCTGGGGGAGCATCTGCTGGTATTTGCCAGACAACATGCACAATTCGGGCAATTACCCGCTTTGCTGGATATTATTGAACTGGAAAGTCTGTTGATCAGCCTTTTTGACAAGGCGGATGAGCCCACTTTTACACGACCCATGTTGCAAGCCTTGGCGGTCGAGCACTGGCCAGTAATGCGTTTTCAAGCCAAACAGGACTGGGCCTTAATGCACAGCCGGTTTGATCTGGAAGGCTATTGGACGCTCATGCAGACGCATCTGGCCAACCCAACTGCGGTGCCCGGGGAGACCGGA
Source organism: Pseudohongiella sp. (assembly GCA_030696315.1). GTDB lineage: Bacteria > Pseudomonadota > Gammaproteobacteria > Pseudomonadales > Pseudohongiellaceae > Pseudohongiella. Next base: position 13,735 of record JAUYSM010000100.1, read on the forward strand.
TTTTCAGTGCCGCTGCATGAACCCGCACAGTCGGTTCATTACCTGGTGCGCCGCGTGAATCACCGCATGCAGTTTCAGCGCATCAACCCAGCCATGCAGGTGTTTTTGCACGGCATACAACTGCACTATCCATTTGCTGAACTGTGTGAGCAGCTGGAGGGCAATTTTCCGCAAGAAGACATTGCGCAGCTGAGCCTGACACTGCTGCTCAAAAGCATTGACTTGCAGCTGCTTTGCGCTTGATACCCTGATAAGTCAGCGTTGATCAGACTTCTATCACTTCGAAGCTGTGGGTGACTTTGACACCACCTGCCGCCAGCATGATGGAGGCTGAACAATACTTTTCCGCGGACAGACTTACCGCACGCTCAACCTGTTTTTCGCTAAGTCCTTTGCCGCTGACTTTGAAGTGCAGGTGAATGGTTTCAAATACGGCGGGCGTGGCATCGGCGCGCGTGGCTTCTACTTCTGCCACACAATCAGTTATGTCCTGGCGCGATTTTTTCAGAATACTTACCACGTCAAACGAGGAGCATCCGCCGGTGCCAATCAACACCATCTCCATGGGACGTAAACCCATGTTGCGCCCGCCACTGCTTTCGGGTCCATCCATCACAACAGCGTGACCACTGCCAGACTCGCCCACAAACATTGCTCCATCAACCCAACGTACTGTCGCTTTCATACTCCACCTTGAACAAAACCGAAAAAAAACCTGTCAAACTTTGAACTGCATCACACACTGCCGTTCTGGCTGCGCAAGATTACCACAGCATGTTGATACAGGTTAGCTTAGCTCACTTTGCTTGCGCTACAATCATCCGGCTTTTAACAGGCAACAGGTCAGGAGAGACTATCTATGGCATTGATGGCCATAACACCCCACATTGAGGATCTTGATAATTTTCTGGACTCCTGTGCGCTGCGACGCTACGAGCGTGGCCAGACAATCATTTATGCAGGTGATGTGCCGTCGACATTGTTTTATCTTATCAAAGGCGGCGTATCCGTCATTTTAGAAGACGAAGACCACAAAGAAGTGGTGGTTGCCTATTTGAACCCCGGCGACTTTTTTGGCGAGATGGGCCTGTTTGATACTCACAAAGCCCGCAGTGCCTGCTGCAGGGCGCGCTTCACCTGCGACATCGCAGAAATCAGCTACGACCGTTTTAATGATTACGCTCATTCGCATCCCGAGATCCTGTTTACCATCGGAAAACAGATGGCAAACCGTTTGCGTAACACCACACGCAAAGTCGGTGATCTGGCATTTTATGATGTGACCGGACGCATAGCGCGCACCCTGATCGAGTTGAGCAAAGAACCCGATGCCATGACACATCCCGATGGCATGCAAATCAAAATTACCCGCCAGGAAATCGGTCGTCTGGTCAATTGCTCACGCGAAATGGCAGGCAGGGTATTAAAAACATTGGAAGAACAGAATCTGATTTCCGTGCATGGCCAGACTGTGGTGGTCTTTGGCACGCGATAACACACGGAGTCAGTCTGTTTTAGCTAACAACAACAGCCCTGCGCTGACCTGACTTTCGTCAAACACGCGTTGACGCTCGGCTTTGATGTACGCAAGTTTTTCTTGTTTTTCAGGTGTCGGAATTCCCTTAACGCTTAACAAACTTTCAGCACGCCGGAACAAAGACATTGCACGAATGGTATCTTCTTGCTCCATCGCCTTCTGGGCCATTAAAAAGCAGGAGTTGACCGACACTCTGACACCCAGCAAACGCAGTTTGTTTTTGGTGTTTTCAAACTGACCGGCACTGATTTTGTCATGCCGGTAGAGATCAGCGAACATCTGCAGTGCTTTTTGAATATGCCGCTGAGCCACCAATAACTCTTGTTCGGTCGCAACCGCTGCACTGCCACCCGATATCGGATTGCTGCGCGGCCGCATGGCGGCTTCGGCTTCCTGTATGTGCCTGTTCAAATCATCACGCACAGGATCCAGCGCCTGCATTTGCTTGAGATCCTCAATCATGGTGCCGTACATGGTGCCCAGGATATCCGGGTCTACATCCATGCGTTGCAGTGCTCGCCCAATTTCCTGAACACTCTGTCTTCGTTGATCAAGTAAGGCCAACTGACTCAGAGTCTGGTACTGCGCCGCCTGCAATTGTGCGGCCCAACCGGCCAGCATCAATCCTGCCAGCATCAGCACAAGAAAAAAAATGATCGGAAGCAGATTGCCAGCAAACATGCACGGCCCGCGCAGCGTTTAAGAGTTGGAATTCGACTTAAACGCTATCGGCAGATGCCGTGACTTGTTTACCCCTCAGGCAAATAATTCGCGCAGCTTTTCGCCGGGGTTATCTGCACGCATAAAGGTTTCACCAATCAGGAATCCATAGATTCCTCTGGATATCATGCGTTTGACATCTTCTGCCGTGCTGATACCACTTTCGGTGACAATCAGTTTGCCATCCGGCACCAACTCAGCCAGCCTGAACGTGGTGTCCAGATCGGTGTGGAAGGTATGCAGGTTGCGATTGTTGACGCCAATCAGGTCAAAACCCGCGGCCAGTGCAATCTCAAGCTCGGCTTCGTTATGCACTTCCACCAACACGTCCAGCGCCAGTTCAGCCGCATATTGCGACAAGGCATGCAAGGCGGGCGGGCTGATGGCTGCCACAATCAACAAAATACAATCGGCGCCCATAGCACCGGCTTCTGCGACCTGGTAGGGGTCAATAATAAAGTCCTTGCGGATCACGGGCAGTGCGCAGGCAGCCCGCGCTTGTTGCAAGTAGTCAGTGCAGCCCTGAAAAAACTGCTCATCGGTTAACACCGACAGGCATGCGGCACCTGCATCCGCGTACTGCTGTGCAATTTTTGCCGGATTAAAATCCTGTCGAATCAACCCGCGACTGGGGGATGCTTTTTTGATTTCTGCAATCACCGCGGCCTGCTGCGCATCCATACGTGTGCGCAGTGCGCTGATAAAACCCCGCCGATCAGGAATCTGCTGTACCGCCATGGCATGTTGCAGGGCAAGGCTGGAACGCTGTGTGTTCTGGCGAATTTCAACAGTTTTTTGCGCCAGAATTTTTTCGAGAATGGTGCTGGTGTTCACGCCTTTTATTCCTCAGCCTCGTAACAAGACTATGGTGTTTCAAGTGGAAGCGACTGAGTGAAGGCCGCCAGTTGTTCGAGTTTTTTTAAGGCTTCGCCGCTGCGCAAAATGTCCTGAGCCTTTTTGACACCCGCCGGCAAATCATCACACAGGTTGGCAGCGTAAATGGCAGCGCCGGCATTCAAGGCAACGATGTCACCCGCCGCTTCATTTTCATAAGTCAGTGCCTGCCTGACCATGACCAGACTCTCTTGAGGCGAGCTGACTTTCAACATGTCAAACCCATCGCGTTGCAGCATGCCAAAGTCGGCAGGCTGCACGGTATAACTCACCAGGTGGCCGTCCCTCAATTCACCAATGCGGGTAGGTGCTGAGATACTGATTTCATCCAGACCATCGTCGGCGGCCAGCACCAGTACGTGATGACTGCCCATCGACTTGAGCACTTCCAGCACAGGATCAATCCAGATGGCATCAAACACCCCCAGCACCTGATTGGGTGCACCCGCCGGGTTAGTCAGCGGCCCCAGCATATTAAAAATGGTGCGCACACCGATTTCGCGGCGCGGACCAATCACGTGCTTCATGGCGCTGTGATGACCCGGCGCAAACATAAATCCCACTCCCACCTGCTCGACACATTGTGCTACCTGCGCGGGCGTGATGTTAAGTCGGACACCCGCAGCTTCCAACAGATCGGCGCTGCCACTTTTACTTGTTGCTCCGCGATTGCCGTGTTTGGCCACGCGCGCGCCGGCGCAGGCCGCGACCATCGCCGATGAGGTTGAGATATTAAAAGTATCTGTGCTGGTCCCCCCGGTTCCGCAGGTATCCACCAAGTGCGCATCGGGCGGCAAACTGACCGGTGCAGCCAGGGAGCGCATGGTTTTAGCCGCACCCAGCAGCTCAGGTGTTTTGATTCCTTTCATCTGCAGAGCAACCAGAAATGCAGCGATTTGTGCATCCGTACATTGCCCGGTCATCAGCTCGCGCATCAGCGTGGCCATGTCATCGGCACTCAGATCACGTCTCTCAGACAGATGGCGTATGGCTTGTTTGATATCCATGGTTATTTGCCCTGCAAAAAGTTCCTGAATAACTGATGACCGTGCTCACTGAGAATGGACTCAGGGTGAAATTGCACGCCTTGCACGTCCAGTGTTTTATGTCGCACACCCATAATCTCGTCCAGTTCGCCATTCTGCAACTGCGTCCAGGCGGTAATTTCAAGACACGCGGGCAAGGTGGATTTATCAATCACCAGCGAGTGATAACGGGTAGCGGTAAACGGGCTGGGTAAATCCGAAAAAATCCCGATGTTGTTGTGATACATGGCTGACAACTTGCCGTGCATCACCTGCCTGGCACGAATGACATCGCCGCCATACGCCTGGCCAATCGCCTGATGCCCCAGACACACACCCAGCAAGGGGATACGGCCAGCAAAGGTCTTTATCACATCCAGCGAAATACCGGCTTCTGTTGGCGTGCATGGCCCCGGGGAAATGACAATCTTCTCAGGGGCCAAAGACTCAATGTCTGCCAGACTGATAGCGTCATTACGGTATACCCGCACATCAGCACCCAACTCACCGAGATATTGCACGATGTTGTAGGTAAATGAGTCGTAATTGTCGATCATCAGGATCATGAATTGGGGTCTCCATAAAATCAGGCTGCATTTTCGCTGAAATCGTGCTCAACTTAAACCTTGATGATCAATCTGCTGCAAAAGAACGAGGATACAGCATGACCGGCCTGACCAGTTTTGAAAACGCCGCCCATGTCCTGGACGAGTTGATAGCCTGTCATGAACATCTGGCAGAGCTTTATCAGGGTTTGCAGGAGCTCGCCAGCCCGCTGGGCGTCATGTTTCTTGAACAACTGTCCGTGCGTGAAAAAAAGCTGGCGGACACGCTGGAGCGGTACGAGGACAACGCGCCCGTCAAAGTGCTGAAAACCTGGATTCAGATCCCGTTTCCGGACGACCCTGATAAATTCCTTGCGGCACTCCAGCAGGATTTACCCGCGGAGCTGTCAACGCAGGATATCTATGAACTGGCCAGTAAGGCCGACGATTTTATTACACACCTGCTGGAACATTTGCGTGATCGCTGTGAGATCACCGACGTTAAAAAGTTGTTTGAAGATCTGATTGCCGGTGAAAAAATCGAACACATTGCACTCAGCAAAACTTACAACTCGCTGCGCGAGATGTAAGTTTTACACACTCATCCACCTACAAGGATCAGCAGCAGGCTGCCGATGCGTTGCCAGAGGCCGTGATATCAAACGGCAATCCACCACCACAGCCTTCAAACAGACCAAAGTGTTTGCTGAAGTCCCCGATAAATTCAAAGTGTGCTGCAAAACGTGTGTCATGAAGCATGCGCCAGGTGTTGCCACATACCGGGAATACCCGGCCAGTTTCAATATCATGATGCTTGTCCAATACAAAGCGATCAGGGGCGTTGCTTAAGGTGCCTTTGTAAATGACAGCCTGACCATAGTCTTCGCAATCCGGCTCCAATCCATCGAGTTTAAACAAGCGGTACGTTGCAGAGTAAAAATGGACAGGCCCAATGCGGGCAGCAATGGCTGGATCCGTCATCGTTAAAGGGCGATCCTCTACCAAACGGGGATCCGTAAAACCCGCGCGGCGCGCCATGTGCTGAAAATCATTCCAGTACAAGGCACCGCCAAGACATTCGCCGTACAACTCGGGATCATTTTTGACGGCGTCCGGCACACGGCGATCAGCATACACATCCGAAAAGTAGAATTCTCCACCCGGTTTTAACAAGCGGAAAATCCCCTTGAGCACGGATGCTTTGTCCGGCGACAGATTCAACACGCAATTGGACACAATCACATCGACCGATCCGGGCGCCAGATCAAGCTGGTCAAGTTGCTCCATGTAACCTTGCACAAACTGCACATTGTCATAACCAAACTGTGTGGCGTGCCAGGTTTTGTGTTGCTCGGCAACGGCCAACTGCTGCTCCGTCATATCCAGACCAATAATCCGCCCATGAGCGCCCACCATTTGAGCCAGCGCATAGACATCACGCCCGGTGCCACAACCCAGATCCAGAATAGTGCACCCGTCGAGCGCCGCCGGTGCAACCAATCCGCAGCCGTAATAACGTGCAAGCACTTCCGGATGAATGCGTGTCAGCAAAGGCTTCAGCCACTCAGGCATGGATGAAACATCACAACACGCCGAGGTTTTTAAATCTGCAGAGCTTTGTAATTGTTTGCCGTAATAATCTTTAACCACGTCGTACATGACACTTCCCTTGCTGTTTTATTTTTAACTGGCGCGCTTTTTAAACTGGCGCACTGCAACTGGCACCAAATTTGTAACAACTGAAACATCGATGATGCCGCAACATGATGCGCGCCTTCATACTCTCTGCCAAGGTGCCGCCCAGATCATAATCAGGATCGTCGTCAACCAAGGTGCACGCGTAAACCCGCACACCTTTGGCGGTATTCACCAGCATACGGGTATAGGTACACATAAAGTGTGATCGAGTTTCCGGTGTCGGGTATTTTGTCATGCAGTTGGTGGTCACTTCCGGGCTGCCATCTTCAGTGCCCGGTGTGCCAAAATCAGGGAATGCAGTAAACGGCAGTGTGTGCTGGATGCCCGCCTGCACAAAAATCGCAGCAAACGCACTTTCAACAGCAGCACTGTTCTCATGCAGCTCCATCTGCCGTGCAATGGATACCTTGAAGCCGTTGTCCAGCAACCACTTGATACTTTCCAGCGACTCACCAAAACTGCCTTCACCACGACCGGCGTCATGTCGCGCCGCGTCCGGATAATCCAGACTGATGCGAAAGCTGATCGGAAAGGCGTTATGTTTGAGCGGCAGCAATTGGTGAGCGCGCTGGGTTAATACCCGCGTGCCATTGGTCAGCACAAAACAGGGTCTGTGTTGGCTGGCGTAGTCCAGGATATTAACAAAATCGCGGATGACAAACGGTTCACCGCCGGTAAAGGAAAACTGCTGCACCCCCATCTCCACGGCTTCATTAATGAAGGGTTTCAACAATTCCAGCGACATGGCCGGCAAGCGCGTGTCACCCGGTTTGGAACCTTCCAGGCAGAATGGGCAAGCCAGATTGCACGCCGTACCGGTGTGAATCCAGAGTTCACTGAGCTTGTCTGCATCAATATAACCACGCGCATCGCCGTTACGCGTATGCGTCCAGCTATCCTTGTGTCGTGGTGAAACAAGAGGAACCAGGGGAATACGATCATCGCCCATTACGGTGTGGGTGGTTGTCACGGCGCTGCTCACAGTGTTGTTATTCCTTTAATGCTTGATCAACTCAGGCGTAAGACCGGGATACGCCGGTTTTATGTGCCACAAAAATGTGTGGCAAGAACGTATGACAAGATAACAGATTGATCCTGACGGCGGCACTCGGCGTAGAATGCCACCGACCACAACAGCACAAGTCCACCAGGAGATTTTATCATCGCGCCGCTCGCCTCCACGCCAACTGCCTCACTTGCTCAGACTACTACGCAGCAGAGCATCGTCTGGTTCCGTCAGGACCTCAGATTGGGCGACAACCCGGCCTTGGTTGAAGCAGCACAGGCGGGCAGCGTAATTCCCGTCTACATTCTGGATGACGTGAACGCGGCAGAATGGGCCATGGGTGGCGCCAGTCGTTGGTGGTTGCATCATTCCCTGACGGCACTCAACCAGTCTCTGCAAGGCCGCCTGTTGTTGCTGAAAGGTGACGCACTCACTTTGTTGCCGGCGCTGGCCCGTCAAGTAAACGCCAGCCAGATAGTCTGGAACCGTTGTTATGAACCGTGGCGGGTGCAACGAGATAAACAGCTGAAAGAAATTCTGCAGCAACAAGGTACTCCCGCGCGCAGTTTTAACGGGTCCTTGTTGTGGGAACCCTGGCAGGTCTTCAAAGAGGATCAAACGCCGTACAAGGTTTTTACACCTTATTTCAGACGCGGTTGCATAAAAGCCGCGGCACCCGCGTTACCTTTGCCTGTGCCCTCCAGACTGGACTGTATGGACATTGAGGCGATGAGCGCTATGAATCTGTTGCCGCTCACCGGCGAGGCCGGCATCAACGCGCTGGACCTGTTGCCACACATTGCCTGGGATGGCGGCCTGCAACAGCGCTGGCAGATTGGGGAACAGGCCGCGAAACAGCGCCTGGCACGCTTTCTGGACAATGGCATCCGTGGATACAAGGAAGGCCGAAATTTTCCGGCCAGAGAAAATGTATCCGGCTTATCTCCACACCTGCACTTTGGTGAGATTTCACCGCGCCAGATCTGGCATGAAGCCTTGTCAGCTGGGTTGTCGGGCGGCTTTGAAAATGATCTGGATTGTTTTCAGTCAGAGCTTGGCTGGCGCGAGTTTTCGTATGCGCTGCTTTATCACAATCCGTCACTACCCAGGCGCGCCATTCAAACCCGTTTTGAACACTTTCCCTGGCTCAAAAGACCGCCTGCTTTGCGCGCATGGCAAGGTGGTGAAACCGGCATTCCGCTGGTGGACGCAGGCATGCGCGAGCTTTGGCAAACCGGCTATATGCATAACCGCGTGCGCATGGTGGTGGGTTCGTTTCTGGTCAAAAATCTGCTGACTCACTGGCATGATGGCGAAGACTGGTTCTGGGATTGCCTTGTTGATGCCGACCTTGCCAGCAACTCAGCCAGCTGGCAATGGATTGCTGGCTGTGGTGCCGACGCTGCGCCTTACTTCCGCGTTTTTAATGCAGTGACTCAAAGTGAGAAGTTTGATGAGGACGGCGAATATCTGCGCCGCTACCTGCCTGAACTGGCAAAACTTCCCAACAAGTACATCCATGCACCGTTTTTGGCGCCTGACCACGTGTTGAGAGCGGCAGGTGTCAGTCTGGACAGCAATTATCCAAGACCGGTTGTTGACTTGAAACTGTCGCGGGAACAGGCATTGGCAGCGTTTAAATCATTGACGCCCGGGCTTGATGCTTGAAGACCAGCCCGAGCGTCTGAGCGTTTTTAGTCGGCGCTGATGCTTAAGGGAGTCGTTTTGGCCTTGGTTAGCCCGGGGGCTTTGTCGTTCAACCAGTTATTCAGGTCAACCCACATATTCTCGATCTCAGCCTTGCTCGGCATGATACCGGCAGAAGGCAGCTCGAGTGTGATCACCGGAATGCCCAGATCCAAACCACCATAGTTACCCAGGGATCCCGGATATACGCCAAGCTGATGCAGGTGCAGATGTCCGATCTTGTGGGGCGCTTCCACGGGACCATCAAAGTCCAACAAGGCGTGTGGCGCGTGCACAGACACAATCACGACCGGTTTGAATTCTTCGATTTGCTGCAAAATCCACTGCGTTTCCGGTTCACTGGCAGGAGAATGGCCAGGGAAGCGTCTTGGATTGCTGCCCGTGGTTACGCGCCATGACTCCAGCGCGGTGCGCTCCCAGTCGCCCGAGGGGAAATTGCGATTCAGGTCTACGCCGTTGGCATTCTGACGTGTGGCTTCGCCATCCAACAGACCGTCTGGATTAGCCAAGGGGAGAAAACGCCAATGGAAGTCTGAATCCTGATTGCTGGCCAGCAGATTCATCCACTTGAACATGATGGAGATGGAAGAATATTCATCGCCGTGAATTCCACCCATGATCAGAATACGCGACACAGGCTCGCTCAAATCCTTTGGCAGGAAATCACGCTTGGTCAACACGCGCTCGTTGACAGAAAATCCATCCGCAAACTGCAGTTTCTGATTGTTGCAATCGGCGACCGATACACTGCCCAGCTTGTTACCAATTTCACGGCACAAGGCGCTGACCGCTGGCTGGTGCAAATCAGACGGGGCAGGTTGCGCAGGAACGGGTGCGGCTGCAGATACGGGGGCACCAGAAGGTTCAGCCTGTGCAATTAATGGCTCAGACTCAGGCGCCGGCGAGACCGCTTGTGGTGACAACTCATCGGCAACAACAGGACTATCGGCTTCAATAGCATCTACCGGCGGCATTTCCTGCACAACAACCGCCGGGGCTACCGCACTGGCGGCAGTTTGTGGCGCGCTGACATCGGCAGGGGCTGGCTGGCGGACCTGTTGATCGGAGTCTGGCATCATCACCAGACAACCAACCAGCGTTGCAACCGATAAAACAATCAGTAGGCTACGAATCATGATAACTACCCATTGCCTTCATAGATGATTTTCCAGCCACTGCCCGTCTGCTGCCAGAGTTGCTCCTTCCAACCATCCCAATCATGGTTGTTGCTTCGGTAGCGCTGGTAAAAACGCGCGGTCACCAATGTCGGGTCACGCGGGTCGGCAATCAGGCTCAGATCAGAAGTCTGCACCGAAATCTCTGTTTTGCCACGGTTTACGCGCGTTTTGTAGGTAGACCATGCGCTTAAATCGCTGCTCAGGTCACTGAAGTTTTCACCGTAATGAGACAGGTAGGCGTCATTATTGATGGCCTCCCAATCTGAACGCCACTGCTCAAAGGCAGCACTGATACTGGTCTCCTGGCGTGCAAATGAATCAGCGGACTCCCACTTGATGTCGCCTTCAGACATCACAATGTAGGTCGCGCCGGTCTGAATATAGTCGCTCAGGCGCACCAGGCTGTAGTTATCCACCACCACACAGCCATCAGAATCCATTAACGGGCGTTGATCAATATTCTTGGGCAGACCATGCAACCAGATACCATGCCCGGTGCGCTTGTTCAGCTTGTCGTGTGCATTGGGATAGTTGAGCGGAAAAGCGCCGTTACCGTAGAAATCGTCCAGCTTTTGATCTTCGATAAAACTGGTCAAACGATACACCCCGATGGGCGTGAGCTTATCGCCTTCCAGCTCTTTGCCATAACCGTTTTTGCCGATGGAAACCGGGATGATTTTGATGGTGTTCAAACCACCGTGCTCCTGGCGTTCCATCACGTGCAGGCGTCCACGCTTGAGTTCTACCCAGAGCAGGTAACGCTGGTCATCTGCCAGTTTAAGTACACCCTGTGGTCGCTGTGGCTCAGACAGAACCTGCATCCTGCCGAATCCAACATCGCTGGTTTCGACCAATCGGAACAAGCTGTTATCGGTTGAATTCATGGACAACGCAGGGAAGGCGCCGGCTTGTGCAAACAACTTGGATGATGAAAAAAACAACAGAAGAAATACAAACCAAACACTGCCTGGACCACTTTCCAATCTGCTTTTTATTGATCTTGTCACGTTAAAACGCCTCAGAGATGCCATTTGTCGCAAAATTACACAAAAAAACCATTTTAAGCAAGCACTTGGCACCCTCCCTTAAAGTGATACCGAACCATTTTTTTCAAGAATGCCAATTTTTTGGCTGGAATCAGTGCGAGTGCTGCCAATTTATCAACGGCACATGACTGTCGGTTCGACTCGGCATCCATGGCAAAGTTGTTTACAATGGTCCGCAAACCAATCCGCTGAACACAATGCTCCACTGCTTACCGCAAGACTCAAATGGAGAATGAGGATTTTATGTACTACGCAGGAGAGCCGTACGGCCGAGTGCTTGAGCAGTTTAAAGCACTGCTCAAGGAGCCCGAATTTTTTGTCCGACTGACCGGCGCACAAGGCAGCGGCAAGTCAGCGTTGCTTGAACAGGCCATGCAATACTATCAGGCGCAAGGTTGCCTGACCCGTTACTTTGCGGCAAATCCGGACTCCCCGATGGCCCTGCGCAGTGCGCTGCGTAAAAGCTTTGATTTGCCCAAAACCCATAACTTCCAACGCAACCTTCAGGAATATCTGAGTCATCAGGCCTTGACGCATCAAGGCATTGTGCTGGTTTTTGATGACTGCCACCTGATGAACAACGCCACCTTGCTAGAGCTGACCAAACTGACGGACATTCAGATCAATAACAGCTGCATGCTGAGCATCATCATGTGCGGATCGGATGCCCTGGATGCCCGGCTTAACCGTGATCATGAACTCAGGCCAGTACTGCAACGCATCACCTTGAGCGAACAACTGCCTGCACTGGATAAAAAAGGTACCGCACTGTTTTTGCAGACACTGTTTGATGCCGCCAATCAGCAGGATCTGCAGTTCCAACCGCAGGCACTCACGCTTCTTTTTAAGGTCAGCCGCGGGTTGCCACAACGCATCATCGACGTAGGCTCATTGTGCTCAAACCTGTATCGATCGCAAGAATTGGGATCGCCGGTCAGCAAGACGGAGCTGGCGCAGGTGCTTAAACATGCTTCATTGGCCATGCGTGGCTTTAACCGCACACCGCCCAATCGCCGGGTTGCAGCCGCCATTGCAGCAACAATCCTGGTAGCGGTGGCGGCCACTGCCTGGATAGCGCTGCAGCCAACGCCGCCAGATACCGTGCCCACGGCTGCGGTGGCAACACTGAGTGCTGAGGACCTAACCGAATTGTCACCGGATCTCATGCCGCCACTGGATAACATCAGTGAAGTCATCGAGATCAGCGAAGCCACTGAAGTCACTGAAGTCAGCGAAACATTGCCAGAACCTGAAGCTGCGCTGCCAACTGAGCCCGCATTGGCAATCACTGAACCGCCCACAGACCAAGCAGTGATAGCGCCGCAGTTGACAGCCGAGCCGCCAGCAACACCGCCACCGGCAATTGAGACACCGGCCGCCTCAGCTGAGCAGGCACTACAAAACTGGGTAGCCGCCTGGCAAGCTCGCGACGTGGATGCTTATTTCAGCTTTTATCATGCCGAGTTTTTCCCACGCGGTTTTGACTCGCTCAGCGCATGGCAGGAAAACCGGCGGCGCAATATTGGCAACAGGGAGTGGATCGCGCTGCAGATATCAGAGCTGAGCATCAACAATGTTTCCGAGCAAACAGCGCAGCTTGAGTTCTGGCTGGCCTATCAATCGCCGGGTTATAGCGACAGGACGCAGAAACAAGTGTTGATGCGACGAGGTAATCAGGGCTGGCAAATTGTGCAAGAGATCAATCTGGAGATCATTTACTGATCAGCCCGTTTACAGCAGCCCGAGATTGATTGCCCTGAGTACTGCTTGTGTACGATCCCGTACGCCGAGTTTCTCGAGAATAGACGACACCTGATTTTTCACGGTGCCTTCCGACTTATGAATGGTGCGTGAGATTTCCCGATTACTGAAACCGCCGGCCATCAAGCGCAGCACTTCCACTTCTTTGTCGCTGAGTGATTCAGGCGCTACCAGATTATCAAAGCGCGGCTCCATCGAAGACAAGCCTTTCAGGATGCGCTCAGTGATAGCCGGCTGCACCAGCGTGCCACCGGCATACACACTTTCAATAGCACCCACCAGACTATTCAGTGACACGTCTTTCAGCAGATAACCTTTGGCACCTGCCTGCATACCCTCGAGCACCAGCTGACTGTCATCAAATGTGGTCAGGATGATGCTAGGCACCATACAACCGGCGGCGCGCATGGCATGCAAAGCATCAATACCTGTCATTTTGGGCATGCGAATATCCATCAACAGCACATCTGGTTTGAATTTCTGGATACCTTCAACCACGTGACTGCCATCTTCCACCTGCCCAACCACGTCGATACGCTCGCTGAGCTCGAGCAAACTGCATATTCCGAGACGAACCAGATTCTGGTCTTCTGCCAGCATGACGCGGATTTTATTCATGTGCCGAATGATCTCAGTTGGGTGAGTGATATGAAGTATGTGATACGGGCCATGCGATATTGCTGTGTTCGGGGATTATGGTACAGGCTGGCACAAACAACGTATAGGCCTTAAGTAACGAGGCACAACATGGCTTAAGTCACTAGTCAGACCCAAGGGGTTCTGTCAGCATTATCATACGGCAAACGGGAAAATTGCCACTTGCGAATGCTGATCAAAAACAGGAGTTGACCATGTTTCTGCTTCACCAGACTGCCGTTTATCTCCATATCACCGGTGGCGTTGTTGCCTTGCTGCTGTTCTGGATACCTGTGTTTGCGCGCAAAGGCTCCCCTATTCATAAACGTATCGGGCGCTACTTTGCGCTACTGATGTATATGATCGGGATATCAGGTTTGCTGATGAGTTCCATGGATTTATGGATACCGGAAGTGCTGCATCCTGATAACAATCCCGCCAATACGCGCAACACCGCCATCTTCTTGTTTTCGCTGAGCCTGCTGGTGCTGACAACCACCCGCCACGGGTGGTTGACCATCAACTATCGAGACAATCGCTTGCCCCTGCGCAAGCCATTTCAACTGGCGCTGGTTGGCGCCTTACTGTTATGTGGCATAGGTTTGTTTGCACTGGGTCTGATGCGCAGCAACATGATTTTTGTTGCGTTTGGGGGCCTTGAAGTTGCGCTGAGCGCAGGCATTTTGCGTTACACCTTTAAACAGCAGACCCGACCGCGCGAATGGTGGATTGAACATCTGGGCGGATTGATTGCCTCCGGCATCGGCGCGTACACGGCGTTTTTTGTTTTTGGTGCAGTTACGATTATGGAACCGCTATTTAATCAACTGCCATGGTTGCCCGTGCTGGTCTGGGTGGGTCCGGGCGTCATAGGCGGCATTGCCATCACAATCGTCAGCCGGCATTACCGCCGGAAGTTTTCACCTAAACCAGCCACAGTCAGCAGCTGAGCAAGGGCTAGAGCTGCAGGCCTTTTTGGGCCAGTGCCACGGCGCGGAAAATGGCCCGCGCCTTGTTCATGGTTTCTTCCCATTCCAGCGTCGGCACTGAATCTGCTACCACCCCTGCGCCGGCCTGCACATACAGCGTATTGTCTTTAATCACAGCGGTGCGAATGGCAATTGCCATATCCATATTGCCGCCCCAGCCGATGTACCCCATGGCGCCGCCATAGATACCGCGTTTAACCGGCTCCAGCTGATCGATGATCTGCATGGCCCGTACTTTTGGCGCACCCGACAAGGTGCCTACCGGCAAGGTCGCTTTGAGCACATCAAGCGCCGTTTTGTCATCACTCATCTGACTTTCGACTATGGAGGCGATATGCATCACGTGAGAATAACGTTCCACAAACATCTTTTTGGGCACGTGCACCGAACCGGTTTTTGAGACCCGGCCAGAATCGTTGCGGCTGAGGTCAATCAGCATCAGATGTTCCGCAATTTCTTTGGCATCGGCCAGCAGTTCCTGCTCCAAGGCCTGATCCTGCTCATCGGTGGCGCCGCGTTTACGGGTGCCTGCCAAAGGCCGCACTGTGATTAAACCCTCTTCTACGCGGGCCAGAATTTCAGGTGAGGCGCTGACAATATGGTGATCACCCATATTAAAAAACACCATATACGGCGACGGATTCAGGTAACGCAGGGCACGATAGGCATGGATAGGATCGCCATCAAACGGCACCGACATGCGCTGTGCCAGCACAACCTGCATGACATCACCCGCCAGAATGTAATCCTTGATGGAATTCACCGCTTTTTCAAACGGCGCCTGCTGGAAGCTGGAGAAAAAGTCCTGTTCCGCGCTGATCACATCAGCACGCGACCTGGCAACCGGGCGCTGGAACGGTTGCATGAGCCCGGATTCGATTTCATCCAAGCGTGCGTAGGCCTTATCCAAAGCGCCTTTTTGTGACGGGTCCGCATGGCACACAATTGAAATTGTGCCGCGCAGATTATCAAACACCACAACCTCTTCAGACAGCAGCAGCAAAATTTCAGGTGTGCCAATTTCATCTTCACCAGGGGCCACGCCCAAGGAAGGTTCGACGTAACGCACGGTGTCGTAGCTGAAGTAGCCAACCAGTCCACCACTGAATTTTGGCACACCCGCCAGCTCGGCAACTTTGAAACGGTTTTTAAACGCCTCAACAAATACAAACGGGTCGTCCATGCTGTGTTGCTCGATGACAACACCCTCCCGCTCTACCCGCACGTCATTGGCACTGACCCGTACAACCGTTTTACAGGGCAGTCCAATAATGGAGAAACGCCCCCACTTTTCGCCGCCTTGCACCGACTCAAACAGGTAGGTGTAAACCCCACCTGCAAGTTTTAAATACGTGCTGAGCGGTGTTTCAAAATCAGCCAGCACCTCGCGCACGACGGGGACGCGGTTGTAGCCGGCAGCGGCCAGCGCATCAATATCCTGCTGTTGCAGTCGGGTTGCCACGGCGGTGGAGGAAAATTGATTGCGCGTCATCGATGGCCTTCCCTTTTAAACAGCAACAGTCTGCGCCAGTTGCTGGCGCATGGTGCTGATGGCTTTTTCGTAAGAGTCACTGTTAAAAATGGCAGACCCTGCCACAAACATGTCAGCGCCAGCGCGCGCGATGTCTGCAATATTGTCGGTGGTCACACCACCATCAATTTCAAGACGGATATTAAAACCGCTGGCATCAATCAGACGGCGTGCCTGCTGCAATTTCTTGAGCGCCGTCGGGATAAACTTCTGACCACCAAAACCCGGGTTCACCGACATGATCAGAATCAGGTCGATTTTATCCATCAGGTACTCCAGGCAATCCAGACTGGTCGCCGGGTTAAACACCAGGCCCGCTTTGCAGCCGGCATCACGGATCAACTGCAAAGAGCGATCAACGTGCTGGGACGCTTCAGGGTGAAAACTGATAATGCTGGCACCGGCTTTGGCAAAATCGCTGATCATCTGATCAACCGGTTGCACCATCAAATGCACATCAATCGGGGCTTTGATGCCGTAAGTCCGCAGCGCTTTGCATACCATGGGGCCAATGGTCAGATTGGGGACGTAGTGATTATCCATGACATCAAAATGCACCACATCAGCACCAGCGGCGAGCACGGCATCGACTTCTTGCCCCAATCGGGCAAAGTCGGCTGACAAAATCGAGGGGGCAATCAGAAAGTCCTTTTGCAGCAATTCAGTCTTCAGAACATCAGTCATCGCAAGGTCGCCGGCTACGAATTAATAAGCCGGCATTCTAACGCCTTCAGCCGCTCGGGTGAACCGATATCCTGCCAGTCGCCTGCGAAGTACTCGCCTGTGACCTGTTGGCGCGACATGGCCTGACGCAACAGTGGCGACAAGGGCAGACGTTGCACCGACAAGCCGGTAAACAAGTGTGGATGCAGCACGCTGATGCCGCTGAAGGTAAGTCGTGGCTCGCGGTCGTCGGACACCTGAGCGCTATCACTCAGGTGGAAATCGCCTCGCAGGTGATGCGCCGCATTGGGCACCAACACCAGATGCGCCAGCGGTCGATTGGCGTCGGTCGCAGCATCAAGGTCAGCTGCAACGGTTTTCAGGCGTGAAAAGTCAAAGTCAGTCCAGACGTCTCCATTCACCACAGCAAATGCCTGTGTCCCCAGCAGAGGTAAAGCCTGAATGATGCCACCCGCAGTTTCCAGCAACTCAGTCTCCGCGGAATATTGAATGTGCACGCCGTACTGCGAACCGTCACCCAGTGCCGCAGGAATTTGCTCACCCAAATGATGCAGATTGATCACCAGCTCTCGCAGACCAGCCTTGGCCAGTTTCAGAATCTGCCACTCGATCAGGCAGTGATCACCTGCTTTCAGTAATGGTTTTGGTGTCAGCTCTGTCAAGGGCAGCATGCGTTTGCCATGACCAGCCGCCAGAATCATGACTTTCATAACTGACTGTTTTCGAACTGAGCGGATAACTCAGACGCCGACACCATAGGACCTGATGCTGTTAACACACCATACATATCGATCATCGGCCCACGACGGAACCAGCTGATAAATGCTTTTAATTCAGGATGGCGCTCACCCACCGTCACCACATAATCCATCACCACTGGCAGATCCAGCAGGTATCGCGGTTTATTGTCACGCAGCGCCAGCCGACAGAAAATGCCAAGCACTTTGATATGGCGCTGTATTCCCATCAGATCAAAATCACGTTGGAAGGCTTCAAAACTCAAAGAGGCCGGCAAAATGTCACGTGCACGCGCCTCGTTATAATAGTCGCGCAACCATCGGTTCACCTGCTCTGCAGGCCAAACGATGTAACAGTCGCGGAGCAATGACACCAGATCGTAGGTCACCGGCCCAATAACCGCATCCTGAAAGTCGATGATGCCAGGCGCTTGATTTTCGGGATGCGAGCCATCGGCCTGCTGTCGCACCATCAGATTGCGCGAGTGGAAATCGCGATGGACGCGCACTTGCACTTGATTCTGCGCTGCCTGTTCGAGAAAGCGCCAGGTTTGCGCCAGCAGTTGTTTCTCGTCTGAATCCAGCGCGATGCCCAACATATGACCACAGAACCACTCATCAAACAGACAGAGCTCGGTGTGCAGTCGCGCCTGATCATAGGCGGGCAGTTGCGATGCACTGCGATCACTTTGCAGTGTCAACAGCGCGGCCATGGCTTGGGCGTAAAGCACATCGACGCGCGCGATATCACTGACATCCTCTTCATCATCACCTTGCGCAGCCTGCAGGCACGGCAGATACAGCTGATCCCCAAAGTCCTCAATCAACATAAAACCTTGCTCAAGGTCATAGGCCAGAATGGTGGGTGTTTTTAACCCGGCTGCGCGAAACTCGGTGGCGGTCAATAAAAATGCCGGGTTGTTTTCACGAGCAGGTGGCGCATCCACTAACATCAAGCTGGTCTTCAATCCATCAAACCCGGCCAGCGCTAGTTCGCTTGGCGAGTGATAACGAAAATAGCGTCGAAAACTGGCATCCCCGCCCAGCGCATCCGCGTGTATCGGGCCAGGATCAGATCCCAACAATTGTTGCAGCTCACCTCGCGCCCAGTGTTGAACCTGCTGATGACGGATATCTTCAGGCTCGCCGGAATCAGCGCACGTGAATGCTTGTTGCTGGGTCATTGTTGAATCTGCTCCGCCATTGCTTTCTAATGAAAGGTCGATGAATTATCATGCCTGCGCTGGCCAATGTCGCCCCAGACTTACAATTCAGGGCAACAGGCAGCAACATCTGATGCTCACCATTCTCTATTGCCGACTGGATCGCCCGCAACCATGTCTGACAGAAAAATAAAAACCAGCCTTTTGACAACAGGATGGATGCTGCCTGTGCTGGTACTGTCCGGAATACATGGCGATGCAGCTGCGCAGGTTCCGGGTGCAGACAATTCGGCGCCACAATCACCGGCCGGCATCATGCAAGACTGGGCAACACGCGAAAACATGAGCGCTGAACAAGCGGCCCGTGTCAACCCGGCTTGCTGTGGCATGTTTGTGGAGCCGGAGATCAGCGGTGACAATGCTGATCTTGACCCCGACAGTGCACCCACCGAAATTGAAACCACTGCGCGCGTCAACCAACCCGAACCCGCACAGCTGTATGTGGAAGGTGATGTCAGTGTTCGTCAGGGTTACCGCACCCTGTTGGCAAGCGACGGACTGCACCTGAACGAAGAAACCAATATCCTGACGCTGCAGGGTGATGTGGTATTTCGCGAGCCGGGATTTCTTGTCACAGGCGAAGGGGCCGTGCTTGACCAGAATGCGGGTGATAACACCATCAGTCAGGCCTCCTATGTGATTCACGATACCCAGATTCACGGGACCGCAGAACGGCTGAGTTACAACAGCGACAGCGGTATGATGACCATGGACAACGGCGCATTCAGCCGCTGCGAACCCATGGATCCGTTCTGGATGGTGCAAGCCAGCAGTCTGATGCTGGACAATGCCAACGGCGTTGGTTATGCACGAGAGTTGACGCTACGGCTGCGCGATGTGCCCGTGTTCTACTACCCCTATACCTTGCAGTTCCCGATTGGTGACCAGCGGGTATCGGGCATTTTGCCACCCAGTATCAGCAACAGCCGCGACAATGGTCTCGATATTGCCGTGCCTTATTACTTCAATCTCGCACCGCATTACGATGCCACGCTGACACCACGATTGATGACCGAGCGCGGTCTGATGCTGAATGCCGAATTCAGGTACCTGGCCGATTGGTCGATGAATACCGTCACCGCTGCGCTGTTGCCTGACGACAAAACCTACGATGCCACTCGGGCCAGCCTCAGCAGCAACGCCACGCCACAATCGCGGCGCTGGTTTGCTGGCTTCAGTCATGAAGGCCAACCCTGGCAGAACTGGCGCACGTTTGTCGATTTGAATGCAGTCAGTGATGCCAACTATTTCAGGGATCTGGGCACTCGTAATCTTGACCTGGAAAGCCGCACCCATCTCAACAAAGAAGCGGTCATGTCCTGGCAGGATGCTGCCTGGCATGCCGAAGCACGCGTGCAAAGCATTCAGCTGCTGGACCCTTACCTGGCATCCATTGACGTTAACAAACCCTTTGATCGCCTGCCCGAAGTCAAACTCAGCCGCCAGGGCGACAGCCTGGGCCCACTGCGTTACGGCGTAGATGGCTCACATGTGCGCTTTGATCGCTCGCTGGATCGATCACTGTTGTCCGCACAGCAGATTTCCAATGGTGCTCTGGTCACCGGCTCCAGAGTCAGCGCGGAACCGTGGCTGAGTTTGCCATTGCGCGGGGCGGGGTACTTTTTTATTCCGGCCGCGCGTTATCGTTACGCCAGCTGGCAGCTGGATCAACAGGCCGCCAATACCGCCGGCAATCCCGAGCGCGGCGTCTCGGTGTTCAGCCTTGATAGTGGTTTGATTTTTGATCGACCAGTGACCGTCGCAGGGCTGTCCGCCACTCAAACACTGGAACCCCGACTTTATTACCTGTTCAGCGAACAGAAAGAGCAACACTTGCTGCCAAATTTTGACAGCGCGCAGCTGCACATGAACTTTAACCAGCTGTTCCGCGACAATCGCTTCAGCGGTGGCGACCGGGTCGGTGACGCCAACCAGATCAGCGCTGCGGTGACCAGCCGCTTGTTGACCATTGATGGTCAGGAACGCGCTCGTATCAGCGTTGGCCAGATTTTCCACTTTAAAGACCGCAAAGTCTCATTGGACAGCCCGCTGCAAAAATGGCTGACGCTGCAACCACTGGACACTGACCGCTCAGCACTGATCATGGAAGCCAGTTATCGCCCGCATGAGCGCTGGCAGCTGATGACCGACCTGCAATGGGATCAGGAAAACAACAACATCGACCAGGGCAGCATTGCAGTACAGTTACGCGGCGATCAAGACCGCCTGTTTAATCTGGCGTTCCGCTATCGGGAAAAAACCGACGTTTTTCTGGATGCACCGCCCTTGCTTGACCCACGCATCAAACAAACTGACATGTCGGCGGTCTGGCCGCTGAACGAAAGTTGGCGCATGCTGGGTCGTTGGAACTATGACCACAGTAACAGCAGGAACCTTGAAACCTTTGCAGGTGTCGAATACAGTAACTGCTGCGCAACCGTGCGCCTGATCGCCCGCGACTGGGTCAATGACTACGAATTTAACGAACTGAACACCAGACAGAACCGGGGCATCTTTTTTCAGCTTTCCCTGCACGGCCTGGGCGACCTCGCCGGTGGCGGTCTCGACAGCCTGCTTAGCAACAGCATCCCCGGATTCAAGGAGCAAGACAGCAATGACTAACAATTTTCGGCATTTTCTGACGCAAGGCAGACATATTGGCCTGAGCAGTCTGGCCGCCATGTTGATGCTGGCCGGTAGCGCCAACGCCCAGCCACAGATGCTGGACAAAATTATTGCCGTGGTTGACGACGGTGTTGTTTTGCAAAGTGAATACGAAGAACGTGTTGTTGAAGTACAGGCACGCGCCTCACAGATGAACATGGCACTGCCTGCACCTGACGCCTTGCGCGAACAAGTGATGGAAAGTCTGATCATCGAAAATCTGCAGCTGCAACTTGCAGAACGGGTGGGCATTCGTTTTGACGACGACACACTCAACCGCGTGATGGGCGATCTTGCCCAGTCCAGCAATATGAGCTTTGACCAATACGTCAGTGCCCTGCAGGCGCAAGGCGTCTACACACAGACACGCGAGCGCATCCGCAAGGAACTGGCGGTCAACGAGGTACAGCGCGGCATGGTGAATCGTCGTATCACCATCACCGACCAGGAAATTGATAACTACCTGAGCTCTGAAGCAGGCCGTATCGCGATGGCCCCGGATTATCTGGTTGACCAGATTCTGATACCAGTGCCCGAGTCCGATTCACCTGCCGTACGTTCTGCAAAAGAAGCCTTTGCGCGCGACATGTACCAGCGACTGGCCGATGGTGCTGATTTTGCTCAGGTACGCATGGAGTCACAGCAGGCCGCTGTGGCCAACCCGCCGCGTGGATTTCAAGTCACTGGCGGCGAATTGGGCTGGCGTAAAGCGGATCAGCTGCCCAGTTTGTTTGTGGAGATTGTCCCGGCCATGCGTGTCGGACAGATCAATGAACCTATCCGCAGCGCCAACGGTTTCCATATTATTCGCCTGTCCGATGTTCGCGGCGACTCGAATCGTCTGGTCAAACAGACTCAGGCACGCCATATCCTGATTGCGCCTTCTGAAATTCGCACCGAAGATCAGGCACGACGCCTGGCGGAAACGGTGCATCAGCGTATTGTTGATGGTGAAGAATTTGGCATTCTGGCGCGTCAGTTTTCGGATGACACCATGTCGGTTGTGGCCGGCGGTGATTTAGGCTGGGTCAGTGACGGCGGCATGCCCCCGCAGTTTGAAGAGCAGATCCGAGATATGGAAGCCGGGGAGCTGAGCGAGCCGTTCCGTACCAGTTTTGGCTGGCATGTCGCCGAAGTGACCGGACGCCGTGAACAGGATTTAAGCCGCGAGTATCAACGCCAGCAAGCACAAAACGCCCTGCGCCAGCGTAAATTTGATATCGAACTTGAAAACTGGATGCTGGAAATCAGGGACGAAGCCTACGTCAAATACATCGACTGATTATTGACTATGCCCATGCTACTGGCTGTTACACCCGGCGAACCCGCCGGCATAGGTCCTGAGCTGCTGATTCAATTGATTCAGGAGCCGTCGCGCCTGCCAGCTGATTGTAGCCTGATTGCCATCGCAGACCCCGCCCTGTTGCAAGCACGCGCCGACCTGCTTGGACTTACGTTACAGTTAACCGAGTGGCAACCGGGTGTATCCGCCCGCCTGTCTGGTGTGGGCGAGTTATATGTTCTGCCAGTAGCTCTCAAGGTGCCATGTGAGGCGGGTGCGCTTAATGCGGCCAACGCCGCGTATGTCCTGGAAACTCTGCGCATAGCCTGTCAGTTATGCCAGGACAAACAGGTTGATGCCATGGTGACGGCACCCGTCCACAAGGGCATCATCAATGACGCCGGCATCGCTTTTTCCGGGCACACCGAGTTTCTTGCGCAACAGTGCGACGTTGAACAGACTGTCATGATGCTGGCCACTGAAGGTTTGCGGGTGGCACTGGCAACCACGCACCTGCCCTTAAAAGACGTCGCCGCCGCCATCACCGCCCCCTTGTTAAGCAGCGTGCTGAACATTCTCAATGATGATCTGTGCAGCAAGTTTGGTCTGGAAAACCCTTATATTCTGGTGTGTGGTCTCAATCCACATGCAGGTGAGGGTGGCCATCTTGGGCGTGAGGAAATCGATATCATCACCCCGGTTCTGGATAAGTTGCGCGATCAAGGCCTGCACCTGCAGGGCCCGCTGCCCGCCGACACCTTGTTTACGGATAAGTACCTGAGCAAAGCTGATGCTGTACTGGCCATGTACCACGATCAGGGCTTGCCGGTGCTCAAATACAAAGGTTTTGGCCGTGCCAGCAATATCACCCTGGGCCTGCCTATCATCCGAACCTCGGTGGATCACGGCACTGCGCTGGATCTTGCCGGCACGGGCACAGCCGACACAGGCAGTTTACGCAATGCCATCGAAACCGCCTGCCAGATGATTCAGGCACAACTGAAGGCAGCCAGTCAGTTGTCGCGGAGCGGTACGTGAGTCAGTACAACAGCCAACACCCGATTACCCAACCCGATCACCAGGCCCGCAAACGCTTTGGTCAGAATTTTCTGCATGACGCTCATGTCATCCGCAAAATTGTGCAAGCCATTGGCCCACAGCCAGATCAGCACTTGCTGGAAATCGGGCCAGGGCAAGGCGCGCTGACCATTCCTTTGGTCAACAGCGGCGCAAAGCTGGATGTGGTTGAACTCGATCGTGACCTTGCGGCCTGGCTGCAAAACCACTTTGCGGACTGTGAGCGCTTCACCCTGCACCTGGGTGACGTCCTTAAATTCGACCTGAAAACGCTGACACAAAAGCCACGCAGTATCCGGGTTATTGGCAACCTGCCTTACAACATTTCTACGCCCTGCCTGTTTCACCTGCTGGAGTCAGAGTCGCTCATTGATGACATGACCTTTATGCTGCAGAAAGAGGTTGTGCAACGTCTGGCAGCGGGCCCTGACGATGATGAATACGGTCGTCTCAGCGTGATGGTGCAGTACTTCTGCACAGTCGAGCATCTGTTTGACGTGCCTCCCGGCGCGTTTAAACCCGCGCCCAAGGTCACATCTGCGATCGTGCGTTTGCGACCGCATCGTGAATATAAAGAACAGGCTACTGACACCGCGCTGCTAAGAGATCTGGTCAGAACCGCTTTTTCGCAACGCCGTAAAACGCTGAGAAACTGCATAAAACCCTTGATCGTAGATCTTGACCCACAAGACCTGCCGGTTGATCTGTCACTGCGACCAGAGAATCTGGGTATTGCAGACTATGTCAGGCTCAGTAATAAAATCAGCAGCCTGCGGGCTGCATCAGCGCCATAAACTTCCCGATCTTTTTGACAGTGATTTAAGCCAGACGCAGTTCAGGAGTGTTGATAGATGCCGGAATCCAGACAAGATGCCGCCGCGATAGAAATATCCGTGCAGACGCAGTACTTGCAAGATCAGTCTGATCCTGCCAACCACCGCTATGCATTTTCCTACACCATCGCTATCGAAAACCTGGGCAAAGAATCCGTCAAGTTACTGTCACGACACTGGCTTATAACCGATGACAACAACAAAATTGAGGAGGTTCGTGGCCCAGGTGTTGTGGGCCTGCAACCCATGATTCATCCCGGACAAAAATTTGTGTATAGCAGCGGTGCTGTGTTAACAACACAGTTTGGTACCATGCAAGGCAGTTACGAAATGCTTAAACCCGATGGCAGCCGCTTTGACGTCCCGATTCCGGCGTTTTTGCTGTCCCGACCACACTCGGTGCACTGACGCCCGGAAGTCTGATGGCAACATATGTAATAGGTGACATTCAAGGGTGTTATAAACCCCTCCGGCGCTTGTTGAAGTCGGTTAATTTCAACCCCGGGGCTGATCTGTTGTGGTGCGTGGGTGACCTGATCAACCGTGGCCCCAAATCTCTGGACACACTGCGTTATCTTCGTGATCTCGGCAAAGCCGCCACCATGGTGCTAGGCAATCACGATCTACATTTTCTGGCGTTGTATCACGGCTGCACCCCGGACTTTGCCAGCAATCGACACACGCTTGAAAAATTGCTGGCCGCCCCCGACTGTGGCGAGCTTGCCAACTGGCTGCGGCACAAACCCCTGGCGCATTACGATTGCATCGCAACGGAACAAAGTGGCGTGCAGTTCTATCTGATGGTGCACGCAGGTGTTGCGCCACAATGGAACCTGCGCCGCACCATGGAGCTGGCCGCCGAAGTTGAACTGGCATTGCAAGGGCCTGAGTATCTTGAGTTTCTGCGCTCCATGTATGGTGATTCACCCGCGCAGTGGCATAACAACCTGTCCGGCAATGATCGATTGCGCGTGATCACCAATTACCTGACACGCCTGCGCTTTTGCAATGACAAAGGCGTGATGGAGATGCAGATCAAAGAAGCGGCCAATAAAGCCCCGGAAGGTTTCAGCCCGTGGTTCAATTTTGAACGCATCACTCCCACCACCAACATCCTGTTTGGACATTGGGCTGCGCTGGAAGGTGTCACCGGCCGACCGCACGTATATGCACTGGATACTGGCTGTGTCTGGGGTCGCGAGTTGACCATGATGCGGCTGGAAGACCACAAACTGTTCAGCGTCTGATAGACTCGGCGCATCATGAAAATTTACCTTGTTGGCGGCGCCGTACGTGATTCCCTGCTTAACCTCTCCGGTTCCGATCGCGACTGGGTGGTGGTTGGTGCCAGTATTGAAGAGATGCTGGCACTCGGTTACAAACCCGTTGGCAAAGATTTCCCGGTATTCCTGCACCCTAAAACGGGTGAAGAATACGCGCTGGCCCGCACCGAACGAAAATCTGGCAAAGGCTACAAAGGTTTTACGGTGTATGCCGCGCCGGATGTCACCCTGGAAGAAGATCTGCAGCGACGCGACCTCACCATCAATGCCATGGCCATGGACGATCAGCAACAGCTGGTAGACCCTTGGGGTGGTCAACGTGATCTTGCACTGAAACATCTGCGCCACGTGTCGCCGGCATTTGGTGAAGACCCACTCCGGGTATTACGCGTAGCCCGTTTTGCGGCACGTTTTGCGCATCTGGGCTTTGTGGTGGCACCCGACACCCATCAACTGATGTGCAATATGGTTGAAGAGGGCGAACTTGAGCATTTGATTGCCGAGCGAGTCTGGCGCGAAATGGATACCGCTCTGGGCGAGACCGATGCGCGGGTATTCATTGAAGTGTTGCGCGCCTGCGGCGCCCTGCATGTCTTGCTGCCAGAACTTGATCGCCTGTTTGGGGTACCGCAACCGCCCAAATGGCACCCCGAAATTGACACTGGCTTGCACACCTTGATGGTGCTCGATCAGGCCTGCCGTTTGTCAAACGACAAGACCGTGCGCTTTGCCGCGCTGATGCACGATCTCGGCAAAGGCACAACGCCTACTGCTGAATTGCCACGCCACATCGGGCATGAGACACGCGGTATCAAGTTGATCGATAAGGTGTGTCGGCGCCTGCGTGTGCCAACTGCCTATGCTGAATTGGCGTCTCTGGCCAGCCAGTTTCACACACATTGCCACCAAGCCTTGGTGCTGCGTCCCGATACGGTGTTAAAACTGTTTGAATCGCTGGATGCATTTCGCCGGGCGGAGCGATTCGAGAAATTCCTGCTGGTCTGTGAAGCCGATGCCCGCGGCCGTCTGGGGCTTGAGGATGAACCCTACCCGCAAGCGGATTATCTGCGCCAGGCATTTAAAAGCGTGGCGGATCTGAACGTGCCCGACTTACTGCGCGAGCACCCGGTGCCCGCAGGCCCACAAGCCGGCGAGGCCATTCGTGAGCTGTTACACACCAAACGACTGCAGGTGTTGCGCGCGTTTGTTGAACAACAACGCAGCGCGCCACAATGAGTAGGGCATGATGAGTGACATCTCTCGCGATTGCTTGACAGAAGAGCGCGTCGTCTTAATCACGGGCGCCGCACGCAGGATCGGGGCGCGCACTGCCGAGATCTTTCATCAACAGGGTTATCGGGTGCTGATCCATTGCCATCACTCACTCAGTGATGCTGAAACCCTGGCACACACACTGAATACGGCGCGCAGCAACAGCGCATTTGTTCTACAGGCAGACCTGAATTGTGCAGAAGCGATTCATGCGCTGGCCGCCAGCGTACTGTCACAACACCCGCGACTGGATGTGCTGGTCAACAACGCCAGCAGTTTTTATGCAACGCCCTTAGCCAGCGTGTCTGAACAGCAGTGGCTGGATCTGATGGGCAGCAATGCGCATGCGCCGCTGTTTTTGTGCCAGGCGCTGGCACCACGCTTGCGCGACAGTCAGGGCAGCATCGTGAATTTAACCGACATGAACATCAATCGAGGCATGGCAGGTTTCAGCGCCTACACCATGGCCAAAGCGGCGCTGCAAGCGATGACACGCTCACTCGCGCGCGAACTGGCACCGCAGGTGCGGGTCAATGCTGTTTCGCCTGGCGCCATTTTATGGCCGGAACATGCCAGTGATCCGATCATCCATGCCAAGGAACAGGCAGCCATTCTGGCCGGCATTCCGATGGCCAGACTGGGCACACCGGACGACATTGCGCAGACCGTATTTTTCCTTGCCCATCATGCGCACTATGTCACCGGACAAACCTGGCGTGTGGATGGCGGGCGGGGCCTGAGTTAACAACGACCTTTGTCATACTGCCTGCTAGTGCCAAAGGCGCGGATCGACCCGGTAATAGAAATGCAGCTGCTCAAACAGTTCGGGATGGCGTGCCGCCAAGGCATGTGGCCTTTCAAAAAACGCTTCGGTGGACACCGCAAAAAACTCTGCAGGCTCGCTGGCGCCATAAAAATCCAGCACCTGCTCACTCATCCCCTGATACCTGGCCACCGGATCTTCAGCAAGCCGTCGTAAACGCAAAAATTCTTCATTAAATACCCGCGACCAGTCTTGCAGAGCCTGATGACTGCTCTGCCAGGGCGCGCCATTGGCATGACCAAACTGATTATCCAGTTGATGGGCAAATTCATGCAGCACCACGTTATAACCATCTGCAAAATCTGCCGCGCCACGCGCAACACTGTCCCAGGACAGAATAATTTTGCCATCACTCCACGCTTCGCCGGCCAGCACATTCGCCCGGTTCGACACCAGGCCAGACTCATCAGCCCGCTCATGTGCGGCCATAAACTCGCTCGGATACACCAGAATACTGCCCAAGCTGGAGTAATAATCTCCTGGCCGCTGCAGAATCAGCAGGCAGGCTTGCGCGGCGATGCTTACTTTGACGGCGTCATTCATCACAAACCCGGCGCAGCCTACAAACCGCTTGTTGGCCAGAAAGTGTTTGATCTGATTCTGCAGGGCAATCTGCAAGGCCGGTGGCATACGCCGGTAAAACGGCAGGCTTTGCTCGACCACACGCAACCAGTTGGCAGGGAACGGCTGACGCTCAATTTGTCGATGGCGCCAGCGCGGATACACAAATAACCATAGCGCTGTTGCCAGCACAATCAACAATAAACTTGTTACTACCAGGATGCTGGACCACGACATTTAATGTTGACCTGCAACGGCTGCTTGCACCGCGTGCGCGTCCAGGGTTTCATTGGCCAGCAGCGCATCTACCAGCCGCTGCAAGGCATCGCGATTGCCGGTCAGCACATCAATGGTACGTTGCTCCGCCTCGGTGATCAGGCGTTTGACTTCCTCATCAATGCGTTGTGCGGTTACTTCGCTGAAGTCCTTTTCCTGCGTCATTTCATAACCCAGAAACGGATGCTCACTGCCCAGATGAAAATGCACCGGTCCCAGCAGTTCACTCATACCCCATTGCGCCACCATCATGCGCGCCAGCCGGGTTGCCTGTTCAAGGTCATTGGCCGCGCCACTGCTGACATTGCCCAACACCAATCGCTCGGCGCAGCGACCACCGAGCAACACCGACAGCCGTGTCGCCAGATAAGGCTCCGAATAGTTGTGCCGGTCTTCAACCGGCAATTGCTCTGTCACTCCCAGCGCGCGTCCGCGCGGGATAATACTGACTTGTCTGACCGGGTCTGATTCCGGCAACAATAATGCGGCAAGTGCGTGACCACTCTCGTGGATAGCCGTGCGCTGGCGCTCTGATGGATTCATCAGGTCTTTGCGCTCACTGCCCATCACCACGCGATCATGCGCTTTGTTGATGTCCTCGCGACTGACCTCGGCCGATTGCCGTCGCGCCGCCAACAGCGCTGCCTCATTAACCAGATTGGCCAGATCAGCACCCGAAAAACCAACTGTCATTCGCGATACCTCGTCCAGATCAACGTCGCTGGCCAAAGGTACTTTTTTCGAATGCACCATCAGAATCGCCAACCGCGCTGCCTGTTGAGGCAACTCCAGAGTGACCTTGCGATCAAAGCGTCCGGGGCGCAACAGTGCCGGGTCCAACACATCCGGTCGATTGGTCGCGGCAAGCACCACCACCGCCTCCTGTGCAGTAAAACCATCCATTTCAGCCAATACCTGGTTTAGCGTTTGTTCGCGCTCATCGTTGCCACCCCCCAGTCCGGTGCCACGCATCCTGCCCACAGAATCAATTTCATCAATAAAGATTAACGCCGGGGCGCGCTTGCGTGCCTCCTGGAACATGTCGCGCACACGCGACGCCCCCACGCCCACAAACATTTCAATAAATTCAGAGCCGCTGATACTAAAAAACGGCACACCGGCCTCATGCGCGGTGGCGCGGGCCAACAGGGTTTTGCCGGTGCCGGGTGGCCCCATTAACAGGATACCGCGCGGCATATGGGCGCCCAGGCGCCTGAAACGTTCGGGATCTTTGAGAAAATCGATGATTTCCTGCAATTCCTGCTTGGCACCCTCAACCCCTGCGACCTGATCGTAGCCCGGTGCATTGTCTGTTTCTTCAAACAATCGGGCCCGTGACCGCGAGAATCCAAACATGCCATCTTTGCCACTGGGGCCGCCGCCCAAACCGCCCAAGCGGCTTTGCATCATGCGGCTGGCATACACAAACAAACCGATCAGCATCAACCATGGCAATACGCCCAGCAGCACCTGCAGCCAAACAGGCTGTTGATCACTTTGTGCAGAAATCACCACACTGCGCGCCTCAAGCAAGGGCAACAAGTCCGCATCCGGCACTGAGGGCTGAACAGTAACAAACGAAGTGCCTGCTCCATACTCGCCCAGAATCTGGTCGCCTTTGAAACTGACATGACTGACCTGGCCGGTGTCCACGGCCTGTTTAAATGCGGTGTAGCTGATGGATTCGCGTGTTGGTTGCGAAATTGAGAACACCACATAATAAATAATGTAGATCAGCACCATCCAGAACAAGGCATGTCGATCAAACGGCGAGGGCCTGGGGCTGCCGGATTCTTTGGGTTTTTCAGCTGGTTCGTTCATGACATTACCTGTGGTAAAAATGTGAGGACGACTTTAGTTCGATACCCTTTGCTCTGCCGTAGGTGCTTGGTTAATATCAGGGCGTTTTTCGATAAATCAACAACAAAAACCTGACAGAGAATTTGACTATGCCGACAAACCGCCGTGAGGGAGAAATTCAACCGGGTATCAAGTGGGGCCCATTTGTTATCCGCATCCCATTTGTACATACCCGATTTGCCTTGCCTGAGATGCTACAGGGAATCTGTGTCGCAGGCGCTACCGGTCTTGCGCTTGTGCCGATCATGGTTGCCTCATTCGGGCTGACATTTGAAGAAGCTGTCACCATGGCCATGTTCCATTCACTGCTGATTTCATCGGCGTGGATGTTGTTTGGTGATCCGATAGGCCCGGGCTGGATTACACCGGCACTGCCTTTTATTTTTGCCTTTGTGCTGGGCACCGCGACTACGCCGGTTGAACAGTTCCAGCTGATGACGGCGCTCTCACTCAATTTTGCGGCCTTGTTATTTATCCTGGGGGTAACAGGATTTGGCGCAAAACTGGTGGCCTGGGTTCCCAATGTCCTGAAGGGCGGCATCATTCTCGGTGCGGCCGTGGCGGCATTTCTGCGTATTTTTGATCAGAACGATGCGGCCAGTGCCCTCAACTCAACACCCATCGCAGCGATTGCCGCGCTGGCCTTGTGTATGTTTATGACTTTCTCCAAACCATTCCAGCGTCTGGCAGCACAAACACCCATCCTGGCAAAAATTGCCAGTCTGGGTCTGTTACCGGCATTTCTGGTGGCAGGCGTCATTGGCGTGACGACCGGCGAAATGACCTTCAACATACAGTACGGCTTTCTGGATGTACCTACTCACGCTGCATCTATGTGGCAAAAAGCTTCACCGCTGGTGATTGGCTGGCCATCAGCGTCGCAGTTTATTGCGGCACTGCCATTGGCGTTTATCACCTACATTCTGTTTTTTGGCGATCTGGTGACCGCTGAAGAAATGATCAAAAACTCCCAGCCCATGCGTAAAGACGAAAAACTGGACGTCAACAGCAACCGTGCACACATGGCCACTGGTATCCGTAATGCCACCATGGGCATCATCGCACCATTTTTTGGTACACAAGGCGTGCTGTGGACAGGCATTCAGGTAATTATCCTCAAGCGCTGGGCATCAGGCCGCGACAAGATGGACTCGGTGTTTGACGGCATTGCCGGCTACTACGTGTACGGTCTGCCGATTCTGTTTGTGGTACTGCCGATTGTTACTCTGCTGCAGCCCTTGTTGCCGATTGCGCTGGCGGTGACCTTACTGCTGACCGGCTTTGCCTGTGCAACGCTGGCGCTGACAGCCGTAACAGACGCAACTGAACGCGGTGCCATGGTACTGACGGCGATCGCGTTCTCCTTGTTTGATCCGTGGACAGGTTTACTGGCCGGTCTTGCCACCATTCTGGTGGTGGTGGGTCCGCAGGTGTTTATGAAAGCAAGAGCTGACGACCACACCACGTAAAATCTATCGGCCACAGCTGCTGCTTTGAGCGGTCATAAGCCGCCCAAAGCGCACGGTAGGTTTGTCCCGACTGCGGATCAACGCGCTCGGGACAAACTTGCGACATCGGCCACAGCACGTAGGCATTCACGGTAATCTCTGGCCGTGGCAGCAAAATGCCGTGATGCTCGCCCTGCAGATCCCCTAAGGTCAGGATATCCACGTCTAATGTTCTTGAGCTGAAACGCTCCTGATTGCGCTGGCGACCGCAACGGGTTTCCAGATCTTTGATCAGTTGACTGATTTCATCAAGTGCCAGGCCGGTGTTAGCAGCCACTACCATGTTCAGAAAGTTGCCGCCTTGAAAGCCAACGGCCTCACTCTCAAACACAGCGGACAGTTCAAGTTCACCAAAACACGCCTGCAGCGCATCCAGTGCCATGGTGATGTGGCGCTGGGGATCAAGATTACTGCCCAGGCCCAGCGTGAGTAATGCCATGATGTGCCTAGCTCTGCTGAAGGGTTGGTTGACCAGCGGGCAGCACGGGCTGTTGATCAGATTGCTGTTCAGTGCGCTGGCCACGTTCAATGATTACCCCGACATCGCGGGCGCCCGTGACCGCGCCGGGTTTGCCGACGCGTAATCTCAGCCAGGGCACGGGAAACTCGGCCAAGACAATTCCAGCCACCTTTTCGGCCATGGTTTCGATCAGCAAAAACTCGGATTCTTCAATAAAACTGATCAAGCGCTTGGACACTGCTTTGTAGTCCAGAGTCTTGTTGATGTCTTCAGAGGCGGCCGCTGCCCGAATGTCGGTAGCCATGTCCAGATCAAGGCTGACGGTCTGCCGGATTTCGCGCTCCCAGTCGTAAATACCAATCACTGTCTGAATTTGCAGCTCTCGAATATACACAATATCCATCACATCTCATTCCTTGGGGCATTGGGACTTAGGGGCATCGGGTTTTAAGGGCTATTGGGCGCGCACTGAGGGCAGACTTTCCAGCGGCCAGCGCGCATGCGCTGTGATGGCCAGGCTTTCGTGCTGCCCGGCCATCAGGCGCTGACAACCTGCATACGCAATCATGGCACCGTTGTCTGTGCAAAATCTGGGTTGAGCATAAAAAAGCTGGCTGCGCTGAGCTTCAACCATCTCCTGTAATCCGGCGCGCAGGCGCTGATTGGCACTGACACCGCCGGCAATGATCAGGGTCTTTAAACCGGTTTGTTGCAGCGCCCGCTTGCACTTGATCACCAAGGTCTGCACCACCGCCTCTTCAAACGCCAAGGCAACATCGGCTTTGTCTTGCTCGCAGAAGTCAGCCTGCTTGCCCAGTTCGATCAGAGTATTGCGCACCGCGGTTTTCAAACCGCTGAAACTGAACTCCAGACCCGGGCGATTGATCATCGGGCGAGGGAACACAAAGCGTCCCGGCGTACCTTGTGTGGCCAAGGCTGCCACCCGTGGACCACCCGGATACGCCAGACCCAGCATTTTGGCCACTTTATCAAAGGCCTCACCGGCCGCATCATCCAGCGATTCGCCCAGTAGCGTGTATTCACCCACCCCTTTCACCGCAACCAGCTGCGTGTGCCCACCGGAGACCAGCAAAGCCACAAACGGGAACGACGGCGGATTAGCCTCCAGCATGGGTGCCAATAAATGGCCTTCCATATGGTGAACACCAATGGCCGGTATGTTCCAGGCCATCGCCAGTGACCGGCCAAATGACGCGCCGACCAACAAGGCACCAATCAATCCTGGCCCGGCGGTGTAGGCGATGCCATGAATATCCGAGGCGGAGGTGCCCGTCTGTTCCATCAACTGCTGCACCATTGGCAGGGTTTTGCGGATATGGTCGCGGGAGGCCAGTTCCGGGATAACACCGCCATAACGCGCGTGCATTTCCACCTGACTGTACAAAGCGTCACCGAGCAGTCCCAGTTCACTATCGTAGATGGCTACCCCTGTTTCATCACAGGAAGTCTCAATACCCAGAACGCGCATGCGTGATTTACCCTGTTTAATGCCAACGTTCTGCAAATGTCTGTTGACCTTGTGCGAAGGACGTGAATAATACGGCAGCCCGGAGGCTTTGGCCAGACAGCCAATTCCCCGCCGACATGGAATAGCAAATTAGGTTTTGCAATTCCTCGTGCGGCGCATTACCATATGCGCCCTTTTAAATTGAATGCAAAGGTGTCTGTGCACTATGCCAATGGTTAAACTGAAAGAGAACGAGCCGTTTGACGTTGCTCTGCGTCGTTTCAAGCGCGCTTGTGAAAAAGCCGGAGTTCTGGCTGAAGTACGTCGTAAGGAATTTTATGAGAAGCCCACGTCTGCCCGTAAGCGTAAAGCTGCTGCAGCCGTCAAGCGTCACCTGAAAAAACTGTCACGCGACAACAAGAAGACCAAACGCTTCTATTGATTGATTGGCAGTCGGAAATCATTATGGCCGACAGTCCGATAAAGCTTAAGTTGACCGAAGCAATGAAAGACGCCATGCGGGCGAAAGATAAAGCCCGGTTAGGCGCCATTCGTCTTGCACTCGCAGAAGTCAAAAAAGTGGAAGTTGACGAACGAATCGAACCCGATGACACCCGGGTTTTGTCGTTGCTGGAAAAAATGATCAAACAGCGCCGCGAGTCCATTCGTCAGTACGAGGATGCGCAGCGTCATGATCTGTCTGATATTGAAAAAGCCGAAATCCAGGTTTTGCAGGACTTCATGCCCGCTGCCCTCAGCGAGCAGGAAATCGACGCGATCATCAGCCAGGCGATCAGTGACTCTGGCGCTGCCAATCCCCAAGAAATGGGCAAGGTCATCGCACTGGTCAAACCTCAGGTTGCCGGACGTGCCGATATGGGCGCCATCAGCCAGAAAATAAAGAGCCGACTTAGCGGCTCCTGATCACACAGAACGGGGTCTGACATGGCTGGTCTGATTCCGCAATCCTTCATCGATGACCTGCTCAGCAGAGCCGACATCGTTGAAGTGATCGACAAACGCGTCAAACTCAAAAAAACCGGCAAGAACTACTCCGCGTGCTGCCCGTTTCATCAAGAAAAAACCCCGTCCTTCAGCGTAGAGCCTGACAAACAGTTTTATTACTGCTTCGGGTGTGGCGCTGCCGGTAACGCGCTTGGTTTTGTGATGAATTACGACCAGACCGAATTCCCGGAAGCCGTGGCCTCGCTGGCGGCCGATTATGGATTAACAGTACCGCGCGAAGAAAAGTCGCCGCAAAGCCAGAAGAAACGCCAGGAACACGAAGAACTGCTGAGTGCGCTTGAGCAAGCCAGCCTGTTTTACCAACAACAATTGCGCCAGCACCCGGCACGCGACAACGCTGTCAGCTACCTGAAAGGCCGCGGCCTGACCGGACAAATTGCCAAGCGCTTTGGCATCGGCTTTGCGCCGCCCGGCTGGGCGAACCTGCTGATCCATCTTCAACAATACAAAATCAGCAAAACCGTGATGGAACAGGCCGGTTTGGTGATAGCAAAAGAGTCGGATCGCCGTCACAACGACGATGACACCCACTACGACCGCTTCCGTGACCGCATCATGTTCCCGATCCGCGATAGCCGCGGACGCGTGATCGCTTTTGGCGGTCGCGTACTGGGCGATGAAAAACCCAAATACCTGAACTCCCCGGAAACCCCCGTTTTCCACAAAGGCAGCGAGCTTTACGGCCTGTGGGAAGCGCGCAAGTCCCGCCAGAAAATCGAAAGTTTTCTGATTGTGGAAGGCTACATGGACGTGGTCGCGCTGGCCCAGCACGGTATCGACTTTGCCGTCGCCACCCTGGGCACCGCCACCAGCGCCACCCACCTGACGCGGCTGTTCCGGCTGGTGAAAAACGTGGTGTTCAGTTTTGACGGCGACAATGCCGGTCGCGCCGCCGCCGCGCGCGCCTTAAACGCCGCATTGCCCCTGATGGAAGACGGGCGACAGGTGAGATTTTTGTTTTTACCGGAAGGCGAAGACCCGGATACCCTGGTCCGCAAAGAAGGTGCTGAGGCGTTTCGTGCCCGACTGGCCAACGCCAAACCACTGTCGGATGTGTTTTTTGATCAACTGGGTGATGCCCAGGACTTTGCGAGCATGGACGGCAAAGCGCGCCTGTTCAGCCAGGCCATCCCGCTGATCAAACAAATGCCACGCGGTTTATTCCAACAACTGATGCTGGACAAACTCGCCACACTCGCCGGCACGCGCCGCGAAACCATTGACCAGTTATTGCAGGAAGCGCCCGCACCTGCGGTGGCTGCCGCACAGCCCTTTGATGAACCGCCGCCCTGGCTGGAAGACGCACCCGATTCGCACACGCACACACCCGCTGTGCGCCCAAAACGTGACTTTCGCAGCCCCGAGCCTGCACCCGTAACGGCGCGCATGAAAAAATCAGCGGGCTTGCTGGCCGTGGAATTATTGTTACACCAGCCAGCATTGGCGCAAAAAGCCGATGGCGAATTGAGCTCACTGGCCATTCTTGGTGACGAAGATACAAATTTATTGCTGGAACTGCTTGAAGTTGCCCGTGATGACCCCGATATAAGCACTTACGCGCTGCTGGGACACTGTTATGGCACACCAGCAGGCAAGCGCCTGACACAATTGCTAAAAAATGAGCGCATCACCCCGGAAGCGGGTCGAGCGGAAGAATTCAGCTTCGTGCTGGGTCAACTGCTTCAAGAGGCTCAAAAGCAACAAAAGCGGAAACAATTACTGGAACAATTGAAACCCCGGGTGCGATCGGTTAAAAACGATACCCTGGATTCATGACTGTCGCTGGCATAGATGACTTTGCAGGTCTATAATGCCCGGCTAAATTTTTGTTTTCAAACCGCCACCTCTTCACTCGAATGGGAAGTTATGTCTGATTCGTCTCTGAATTCCCCACAATCCGGCCTGTCCGGGTTAAAAGCCCTCATTGCCAAAGGCAAAGAACAGGGCTATCTGACCTATGCTGAGGTTAACGATCACTTGCCGGAATCCATCTCGGATCCGGACCAGGTTGAAGACATCATTCAGATGATCAACGACATGGGCATCAAGGTGTACGAAACTGCACCGGATGCAGATACCCTGCTGCTGAACGAAGGTGACGGCAGCACGGACGAACTTGCGGCGGCTGAAGCTGCGGCAGCATTGGCGGCAGTTGAAAACGAAGCCGGCCGCACCACCGACCCCGTGCGTATGTATATGCGCGAAATGGGAACCGTGGAACTGCTGACCCGTGAAGGCGAAATTGTTATCGCCAAACGTATCGAAGAAGGCCTGCGTGAACTGATGAAGTCCATGGCCAGCTTTCCCGGCATAGTTGCCCATGTTCTGAATGAATATGAGATGGTGACCCGCGAAGAACGTCGACTGAGCGATGTGATTGTGGGCTATCTGGAAGTCGACGACCCCGTCGAGATTCCGCCTGCTGTTGAAATTGAAGAAGTGGTTGAGGTGGATGCCGCCGCGACTGAAGAAGACGACGACACCGTACTGGCCGGCGCTGAAGAGGAAGAAACTGCCTCAGGCCCGGATCCGGAAGAAGCTCGTCTGCGCTTCACTGACCTGCGCGCACAGTTTGACGCCACCGAAGCCTTGATCGCCAAACACGGCCGTCACAGCGAAGAATCGCTGTCGGAAATGGACAAACTCGGCGAGATGTTCAAGACCTTCAAACTGACACCCAAACTGTTCGACATCCTGGTTAACCAGGCACGCGCCGCTCTGTTTAAAGTCCGTCGCCACGAACGTACGGTCATGACACTGTGCTGCCGCAACGCCGGCATGCCACGCAAAATATTTGTTGCCAGCTTCCCCGGCAATGAAGTGAATGACGCCTGGCTGGATCAATTTAACAGCGGCAAAGAAACTTGGGCTTCGCGCCTGACCGATGTGGCTGAAGAAGTGCAGCGCACCCAGCGCAAACTGCAGGCCATGGAAGAAGAAAATGGCCTGACCGTTGCCGAGATCAAAGAAATCAACCGCGGCATGTCAATTGGTGAGGCCAAATCACGGCGCGCCAAAAAAGAAATGGTGGAAGCCAACCTGCGCCTGGTGATTTCCATTGCCAAAAAGTACACCAACCGTGGTCTACAGTTCCTCGACCTGATTCAGGAAGGCAACATCGGCCTGATGAAAGCGGTGGACAAGTTTGAATACCGTCGTGGTTACAAGTTCTCCACGTACGCCACCTGGTGGATTCGTCAGGCAATTACCCGCTCGATCGCCGACCAGGCGCGCACCATCCGTATTCCGGTGCACATGATTGAAACCATCAACAAGCTGAACCGTATCAGCCGCCAGATGGTGCACGAGAAAGGCCGCGAGCCCACGCCGGAAGAACTCGGCGAGCGCATGGACATGACCGAAGATAAAGTACGTCGCGTATTAAAAATCGCCAAAGAGCCCATCTCCATGGAGACGCCGATTGGTGATGACGAAGACTCACATTTGGGTGACTTTATTGAAGACTCCACGGTGGAATCACCGGTAGACTCCTCAATCGAAGAAGGCCTGCGTGAAGCCACCCGCGAAGTGCTCAACAGCCTGACCGCCCGCGAAGCCAAAGTGCTGCGTATGCGTTTTGGTATCGACATGAACACCGACCACACGCTGGAAGAAGTGGGCAAACAGTTTGACGTCACGCGTGAGCGTATCCGCCAGATCGAAGCCAAAGCCCTGCGCAAACTGCGTCACCCGACCCGCTCAGACCACCTGCGCAGTTTTCTGGACGATTGATAATAGGGACCTGGATATGGGGACGGAGGTATACCTCCGTCCCCTTAAAACGGTATTAGGGGACCGGTTAAGGGGACGGAGCCATGGCTCCGTCCCCTAATAACCCGAGCCATGGCTCCGTCCCCTAATAACCCGCCGCCACTAAAAAGGAAACCCGATGCAAAATGCCCTGAAGGCGGCCGTTAAAAAAATACCCATCCTTGGTGACATTGTTTCGCAGCGCGACGCGCTATATGCCGAGTTAAATCGGGTGAAACTCGAAGCTGACTCGCAAAAGGCTAAACTCAACGCCGAAATCAGCGAACTAAAAAACGCCATCGACTACGAAAAATCCAAGCTGCAATCTGAAGTTACCGCCATCAAGCATGAAATTGACTCCGAAAGAGTTCAACTGCAGTCCGCCTCCACCCTATTAAAAAACGCCACACGCTTTGTACCGCCGGGTCACTACTACTCCCCGATTCCCGATCTTGATGAAATCCAGCAAGACGATGTAAAAATCTTCGGCAATGTACCCACGCTGATACCCGGCCTGGATTTACTCGAATCAGAACAACTCGCGCTGCTGAACGAATTTGTCGCCTTTTACAAGGACATGCCGTTCAAAGCACACAAACAGGAAGGCCTGCGTTACCACTTCGAAAACCCTTCGTACGCTTACTCTGACGCCATCATGCTGCACTGCATGATCCGCCACCTGAAACCCAAGCGTCTGATCGAAGTGGGCTCTGGGTACTCATCGTGCGTCACGCTGGACACCAACGAACTCTTTTTCGACGGCGCCATCCACACCACCTTTATTGAGCCTTACCCCGACCTGTTTATGTCGCTGATCAAAGACAGCGACAAACGCGCCGTCACCATCATTCCGACGCGGCTGCAGGACGTGGATTTATCAGTGTTTGATGCCTTGCAAGCCAACGACATCCTGTTTATCGACTCCACCCACGTCAGCAAAATCCACAGCGATGTGAACTACATTGTGTTTGAAATTCTCCCGAGACTTGCGCCGGGTGTGTATGTGCACTTTCATGATATCTTTTTCCCATTCGAATACCCCAGAGAGTGGGTTTACGAAGGGCGCGCCTGGAATGAAGCGTATTTGCTACGCGCATTTCTGCAGTACAACAGCCAATTCAGCATGGTGCTGATGAATACCTACATGGCGTATTTTCACGGTGACTTTTTTCAGGAACACATGCCGCTGTGCCTGAGAAATGCCGGTGGCAGTATTTGGATTCGTAAACATGCAGAGCCTGTTTGACAACATCAACACGCTGTTCGCCTTTATCCAACCGGTGTCCGACGCCGTCTGGGCCTTCCCCACACAATTTGCTTTCTACTCAGCCATCCCCATCATCGGCCAGATGTCCATGGCCGTGTTGCTGCTGCTGGGCATGGGCCTGGTATTCACCATCAAAACCGGCGTTGTGCAAACCTTCAGTTTTGCCGAAGCCTACCGCATCATCACACGCCAGCATCAAGTCAGCGCAACTGGCATCAGCCCCAAAGC
Organism: Pseudohongiella sp.; assembly: GCA_030696315.1. GTDB lineage: Bacteria > Pseudomonadota > Gammaproteobacteria > Pseudomonadales > Pseudohongiellaceae > Pseudohongiella. The sequence continues at coordinate 54,290 of JAUYSM010000100.1, forward strand.
CGCGTTTTTGCTGGGACTCGCCATGCGCGTTGGACCCGGTAACATTGTTGGCGTGACCGGCGCCATCAGTGTAGGCGGGCCCGGCGCACTGTTCTGGATGTGGGTCGCTGCCCTGCTGGGCATGGCCAGCGCGTTCACCGAATCGGTCTTGTCGCAACTGTATAAAGAGAAAAAGGACCAGGACTTTGTGGGCGGCCTTCCGTTTTACGGCCGCAGCCTGCTGGGTGGAAAACGTTTTGTCGGCATATTCTTGTCCATCGCCTTTATTGTGTACGCACTGTTTAACCTGCCCGCACAAACCTTCAACGTATTCACCGCCTTCGGCATGATTGCCGAAACCGTCACCGGCAACGTTGCCGAACGCCAGTCACCCCTGTATTTCAGCATCGCGATTATGCTGGTAATCAGCACCGCCTGGATGATTCTGGGCGGCATCCGACGCGTCACCCGCTACACCAATGTCATGGTACCGGTGATGGCGGTGGTGTTCTGCGCGCTGTCATTGCTGATCATTCTGCTGAATGCCACGCTGATCCCGACATTTTTCCGCGAAGTGTTCACCGGCGCATTCTCACCCGACGCCCTGTTCGGCGGCGCCATTGGTGTGGCCATTGCAGAAGGTGTGCGCCGCGGCCTGATGTCCAACGAAGCCGGCCAAGGCACCATCACCATGGCCGCCGCTGCCGCACATAACCGCCACCCCTGCGAACAGGGATTTGTGCAAAGCCTTGGCGTGTTTGTCGACACCATTGTGATCTGCACATTAAGTGGATTTATTGTGGTGATCGCCCAGCTCTGGCAAACCGCACCCGACGCCGCTGCATGGAGCGTGGCCAGTGCATCGCGCATCGGCACTTACCTCGGCTCAGTGCAATACCTGACACCCGCCTGGCTGAGCGACGCGGCCACCATCGTGCTCAGCCTGTGTTACAGCCTGTTTGCGTTTACCACTCTGCTGGGCATGATCTCGTTTGCCGAAATCTCGGCCAACTTCATTTCACGATCGGCGCGCTTCATTCTGGTGATACGACTGCTGGGCGCCATGGTGTTTGTGCCATTTGGCGCCATGACGGTCTTGGCGGGATTGGAGCTCGGCAATCTGTGGGCGATTACCGATCTGACCAATATTGTGATGGTGTACCTGAATATCCCCTTGCTGATTCTGGGCGCCCCCATCGTGCTGAAGGCGCTGAACCATTACAAACACAGCAAAGGCGGCAGCTTTAACTCAGCTGCCGACATTGGCGTTGACACCGCCTACTGGCGGTAACGACTTACAGGGATTCAACAAACGCAGCGATGTTAGCGATGTCCGCGTCTGACAACGCAGCAGCAGAGGCATACATCAACGCGCTTTGTGGGCCACGTGTCTCACGATTTTTGTAAGCAGTCAGTGCAGTGGTCACAAAACTTGCGTCGCGGCCAGACAACTGCGGGCCAACGCCACCTTCACCACCCGCACCGTGACAGGCTGTGCAACCTACAAATGCAGTCTTGCCAAGCTCAGCCGGACTGGCTGATGCTGCCGCAGCTGCTGCCGCACGCTGCTGATCCAGGATGTTGCCGTTAGCAGCCACATACGCCTCGTAGCACTCGCCGACACAGGTATGCACACGCGCCTGCTCAGGCACATCGCGATTCGCCATCGCAGTGGTCACAATCACGCCAGTAAACAGTAGAGCAAACAACGGAATCAGCAGGTCTTTCATAACAGCTCCAGAAGTAGTTAGCGCCCTTGATACGCACGGGAGCTCCGCTCAGATTTGCAAAAAACATGCAAAACCTGTCGGCCCGGGCAGGGTGCCGGAAAATTAATTGATGTGTTATTTATTATGGTTTGACACAACCCGCCCCGATTGTCGGCGCCGGTACAACTATGCCTTGTCTCGACATGCCCTGAATTATGGGCTGGCGTGATCAGCAGTTCGGCCTTATACTTCGCGTCTCGTTTTTCAACGACACTTCAATACAGGGCCTATAGCTCAGTTGGTTAGAGCAGCGGACTCATAATCCGTTGGTCGTAGGTTCAAGTCCTACTGGGCCCACCACCTTTTCAGGGGTTTTCTGCTGAAAATCTCTTACTTTTCAAGCAGATGCCTTTCACCTAACGGAATTTTGGCCGGTATAAGTGACGGACTATCCATCCGTTACTCGTGAATCAGGCCTTTTGATCCCACTTTTCATGTCCTTCTGAGCGCGGGCGGCATTATAGCCCTGTGCGGGGGATTTGTCGTCTGCTTTGGGCCGGGGACTGCAGGGGATTGGGGAAGATAGTGACAAGGGGTTGTCATGGAAGATAAGAATGAGTACAACACCCATCAGCAATTATCTGATTTAACAGGCTAGGAATTCCTAGCCCGTTAAGATGCAGCGTACTATTTTGCGCGAGCTACGGCATTCTGAATCGCACCGCGTTGCCTGCCCGTAATCACACCGTCATTGCTGATGGCATTCAGGAAGTCGGCAACACCGCTGACGCGCTGACCATGGATAGACTCATCATCCCTGATCATTTTGATCATATCGGTGATAGTGCAGCCATTGCCCAGAAGAGTATTGCCAACCTTGGAGTCATTGCCACCTACAACGACGGTGGCACTAAGATCTGATTCATCACAAGCATCGACATCGTCTTTGATACCGTCACCATCCGTATCAACATAATCGCCAATTACGGCTGCTACACTGCCACTGAAGTAGTAATTTGATCCGTAATCCTCAGCCCCAGCATAGAAATTGCCGACATCCCAGCCTGCTGTAGTCAAAGGTTCTGGGTAGGTGAAGAACCCCTCAACTTCATCAGGCAAGGAAAAATCATTCCAATCATACCAATGAACACCGCCGTAGCCATAATCTCCGGTGTCATGATTGGCATCATAGCCTCCCCAAGTTTTGGTACGGTATTTATAACTATAGTCTAAATAGCTCTGCGTCCAGCCCAGAGTTGTAATTAATTCATCATGAAGAATGGCATTGCCGGAACTGTCGAAAATAGTGTACCTAATACTGCTAGTGCCACTTGCCCAGTAGGCGAACGCCCAGTTATCAACTGGATCTATAAAAGCTTGAGTTAGTGGTGCCGATGAACTATAGAACACCGTTGCCTGGAATGTGGTTCCATCACCGTAAATATACTGATCATTACTGTAATTGTAGTAATAAGCTACAGGACCACTGATAGTAAATGATTCCTGCGCAACACTCGTGAGCGAAAGTGTCATAGCCAAAAAGGAACCAATTACAGATATCGAAGTGCTATTTTTATACTGGAACATGATATATATATTCTCCTTTTTAGATACAACCTAAAATGTAGCTCATCCAAACACATTATCACACCTGAAACATGAATCGCCACCAGTTTAGTAGACGCCTTTTAGCGTTACAATGAAGCTAAATGGAGGTGTCCATGTCGGCCAAGCGTTATACAGAACAATTCAAGATCGAAGCAGTTAAACAGATTACGGATCAGGGCCATGCCATCGGTGATGTTGCCAAACGACTTGGCGTAACAACCAAGAGTTTGCACGACTGGAAAGCCAGGTACGGCAGCCAGTCAGATCAGTGGCAAAAAAACAAAGCCAGTGATGATGAGATCCGCGCTCTCAAAGCCGAAGTCAAACGACTAACAATGGAGCGCGATATCCTAAAGGAGGCCGCCGCGTTCTTTGCCGTCGAGTCAAAGAAAAATACGCGTTCATAAAATCTCGGACTAATCGTTTCCCAGTACGTTTGATGTGCGAAGTCTTGGAAATTCATCACGCCGGTTACTACGAATGGCTCAATGAACCCAAATGCCAGCGCGAAAAAGATGATGACTATTTCGTAAGCGCTCAATAAACCCCATCTAAAAATTAATCTCGTCCTGCAGTAAATTGTCCTCGCATTTTCACACGAGGATTTCCACATGCAGTTAACCGAAAAACAGT
>JAUYSM010000103.1 GCA_030696315.1 Pseudohongiella sp.
GCCTCCGACCCCAAAAACCACTCCCCGAAAAAAAATATGAATTAGTTCGGAACTTAACGAAATTTAGTCAGTCAGATTGGTTGTAGGTAGATTGCAGACAAAATGTGGGTTTTGTTTCATTTATCTCTCCCTTGATAGTAGTAACTTCAAAGCCTGGCTTTCACAAGCCGGGCTTTTTTTTTGTCTCATGTTTTTTGTCTCATGCTTTTTGACCCAGGCGCCGAGCCCACCAGAAACCCAGCAAAATCCCCACCGCATCCGCCAGCCAATCCATCACACTGCCACTGCGTCCCGGCACCATCATCTGAATAATTTCCGTCAGACCAGCGTAGGCCAACAGCATGGCGATGATAAACATTGCACCACGGGTCGCCAGCCACGCCCGACACACCAAAAATCCACACACGGCAAACATCATGCAATGCACCACCTTATCCGTCGGGAACTCCGAAGCAGACGGCGGCCTGACCGGCAACGCAATCATCAGCTTCAACCACTCAATCACCGGCCCCGGCGTTACCAACACCAGCAAAACAAACACCAGCGATCCTGCGGCAAGCACTTTAGGGGACGGAGGGATCAAATTTTGTACAGATGTCAACTTAAAAACTCCTTTTGGTTTACGACTGATCATTTTTTGATCCCTCCGTCCCCTAGCAGGTCACGGCAGTGGGCCAGGAATTGGCGGGTGATGCGGGTCATGGGGGCGTGGTTGCTGGTGACAAAGGCGTACTGGTGGCGGATGTCGGGGCGGAATGGCCGCAGCACCAGGGCGTCACCGGCATATTGCCGGGCGAGCATTTCGTTGACAATAGCGATGCCGATATTGCCGCGCACCAGCGCGCACGCTGACCCGACGGTGTGGGTTTCAACGCGAATCTGCATGGGGATGTTGCGCTGCGCAAAGGCCTGCTCAATGTCACGGCGAAAGCTGCGGCCTTTGCCCAGCAGGATCAGCGGTTGTTGATAAAGGTCCTGAACCGTGATCTCGGCCCGCGCGCTCAATGCATGACCGGCCGGCAACACACACACGGTGCCCGCTTCCAGCAGCGGCTCGGACACCAGCCCCGGGTACTCGATGGGCAGCTTGGTAAATCCGCAGTCTACCGCGCGCAGCGCAATCATCTTCAGCGAGGTCTCTACACCATGCGAATCCAGGCTGATGCTCACCTGCGGGTACATCCGTATGAAGGAAGACACCACGCTCGACAACAGTCCTTCGGAAAAACTCGGCGGCGCCACAATCTTCAGCTCACCGTAATTGGCATTATGTAGATTGCGCGCCAGCTCGGTCACATGCTCCACGCTTTGCAGCGCAATCTCAACTTCAGGAATCAACAGTTGCGCTTCCTGCGTCGGCACCAGCCGGCCTTTTTCGCGGTAAAAAAGCTCCCCGCCCACATCATCTTCCAGGATTTTCAACAACCTGCTGACACCCGGCTGCGTCAATTCCAGCTGACGCGCTGCCGCGGTGACCGAGCCGGTCTGCATGATGGCGCGAAAACACTCAAGGCTCTTCAGATTCATTTCCGGCAGCTTATTGTTCATCCACATCCAGCCTCAAAACCCATAACAATTTGTGATCGCCCTATACTCATACATCATAATATTGCATACATCAACTTTGCTACCTAAGATCAGTGGCGTTTTAATACCAATAACAGCCCCAACGGGAGTTCCCGCTATGACGTACCGATCCGCCACGCTTAACCGTCGCCTGCCACTTTGTAACGCCATCGCTATTGCGATCAGCGGCATCACTGTTATCGCTGCCCCCGGCGTATTCGCCCAGCCAGATAGCGGCGTTCAGATTGAAGAGATTCGCATTGTCGGCTCCCGTATTGTGCGCCAGGATGAAGTCTCCACCAGCCCCGTGCAAACACTATCCGAAGCTGATCTGCGCGCCGATGGCTCCATGTCCATTGGCGAAACCCTGCAAAACCTGCCCTTTGTCGGCCCCAGCCTGAACAACAACGGCTCAGCGGGCACGAGTCACGGCAGCAGCAGCATGAATTTGCGCAACCTCGGCGAAAACCGCTCATTGGTGCTGGTCAACGGCCGCCGCTGGGTGAACGGCGCCGGTACCCGCGGGTTCCGCGACTTTGTGGATCTCAACACCATCCCACAAGCCATGATTGAGCGCATTGAAGTGCTGCAGGATGGCGCCACCGCGGTTTATGGCGCCGATGCCATCGCCGGCGTGGTCAACATGCACACCTACCAGAATTTTGAAGGACTGCGCGTCAAAACCAACTATGGCGAAACCGGCGAAGGCGACCGCGAAACCATCGGCATCGACATTCTGGCCGGCCGCACCTTTGGCAACAGCAACTGGACGGCCGCACTGACCCACGTTGACCAAAAAGCTATCATGACCCAGGATCGCGCACTGACCGCCATCCCCTTAAACGGACTGAGTCTGGGCACACCGGAACTGCTGTTCCGCGAAAGCAGCCTTGCTCCTGTGGTCGGGTTTACCATTCCCACCAACGGCATTACGCGCGACCCGGGTGCCGACGGCAGCAACCGCGCCAACTGGCGCGCAGTGCGGGCCACGGATACCTATAACCGTTACGACAACAACTACGTTGTCGGCCCGCTCGAACGCACCTCACTGTTTATACAGAACACCACCGACTTCAGCGATGCATTGCAGTTCAACTTTGAAGCCCTGTACAACAAGCGCAAATCGGACCAGCAGTTCTCCGAGCCCTTGTCAGTGATTCAGGGCAGCCGTGGTTTCTCCATCCCGAATAACCCGGCCGTTAACCCCTTTGGTGTGACGTTTGCGGGCTCGGATTTCCGTGTGACCGGTTTCCATACTGAAAATGGCTACCGCGTTAACGAGCAAGAGGTTGAGACACTGCGCCTGGGTGCCGGTTTCAGCGGCAAACTCGCCAATGACTGGCGTTGGGATATGTTTTATTCATGGGCCGAGAACGAAGCTGAGTTCCGTTCTGTGAACCAAATGGATCTGGATCGTCTGGCACTCGGTATGCGCGCGTGCAGCACCACCGGCATCACGGCTAATGTCAGCGACCTGGCCAATGGCTGTGTGCCCATCAATCTGTTTAACCCCATGACACAAGCCATGGTGAACTACACCAATTTTACCGGCAAAGATAAAAACGCTGCTGAACAAACGGACTTTACCGCTAACCTGACCGGCGACATCATGGAATTGCCGGCGGGTCCACTGGCATTTGCCGCCGGCATTGAATACCGGGAAGAGCTCGGTCGCGACATCGCAGACTCCTATATCAATGCCGCACCCAGGGTGAACACCTACCAGACCACCAGCTCCGCGCCCCGCGAAGGCACCAACGGCAAGTACGACCTGTCTGAAGCTTACGTGGAACTGAGTGTGCCCTTGTTGGCAGATCAGGCATTTGCCAAAGATTTGCGTGTGGATCTGGCCACCCGTTTCTCTGACTACAGCACTTTTGGTGATACCACCAACAGCAAAGTCGGTGTGGTCTGGCGCCCGGTGGAAGATCTGATGTTGCGCGCTACCTGGGCCGAAGGTTTCCGCGCCCCCTCTATTCTGGAATTGTTTGAAGGTGCCCGTTCAACCTCTATCCCGGTTACCGACCCCTGCAGCGGCGGCGGTGCTGGCCTGATTGGATGCCAGGGCGTACCCGGCTCCTACATACAGCCGGAAGCGGCAGTGTCTGCCAGCGTTGGCGGCAATCGTAATCTGAACCCGGAAACCTCAGAGAACATCTCCTACGGTTTTGTGTTCACGCCCTCGGCCTTACAAGGTTTCAGTGTCACCATGGACTGGTATGACATCCAAATTGATAACACCATCAGCACCTTTGGTGCGCAGAACCTTCTGAACCTCTGCGCCAGCACCGGCCAGCGCTGCAACTTTATCGTACGTGACAGCAGCGGCGAAATTCAGGATCTGGCAGACGGCCCGATCAACCTGAACAGCACCCACGTGCGTGGCGCTGACCTGGTGACGCGTTACACACAAGACAACCGCTTCGGCGCTTGGGAATACTCACTGGGCGTGTCCAAGCTGAGCGAAATTACCGAGGAATCCACGTTGCCCAACGGCACCATTCAGGTCAACAAAAAGCTCGGTAAAGCGCTGCTGCGTGAAGCCTTCCCGGAACTGCGTGCCAACTTCTCGGTGAGATGGCGACTGGATCAGTGGTCAGCCAATTACTCGGCACGCATGATCGGCGATACCGATGAAACCGTTGCCGGCGCACCGCGCCACATTGGCACCATGACCTACCACAACGCTGCACTGGGTTATGAGTTCAGCGACGCACTCAGTGGTCGCCTGGGTATCGACAATCTGGCGGACAAAATGCCACCCGTATCACTGGTCAACACCAACATCAACTTTGACCAGAATACCTATAACGCCATGGGTCGTTACCTGTATCTTCAGCTGAACTATTCACTGTAAGCCTATGCAGGACTAACGCGGAGCACCGGGGCCACTATGAAAGATGAAACAGCGGAGAAGCTGAGCAAACAGACCAATCCCATTATTGTGTTGCTGGGCATCCTGATGCTGGCAACCTTGCTCACCTATCTGGTGGACTCGGGCAGCTACCAACGCGACGGCCGGCTGGTAGTGCCGGACAGTTACACGGTCATTGAAAAAGACCGCTCGCTGTCCAACCTGTTCAGCCTGCACACAGGGGTGCCGGCATCTGAAAACGGGCAAGCCACCGCGCGCCCGGTCAGTGTTGTCGGCACATTGATGTCAATTCCGACCGGCCTGGAACGAATGGCCGGTCTGATTTTTATGGTGCTGTTGATCGGCGGCATGTTTGGCATTATGACCAAGTCTGGTGCCATTGATGCCGGGCTGGAACGGCTGCTGGGCACCGTGCGCGGCAACGTGTACGTGCTGGTGCCAGGATTGATGATCATTTTTGCGGCCGGCAGCACATTTTTAGGGCTGGCCTCAGAATATCTGCTGGTGATCCCACTGATGGTTGCCATGGCCAATCGCCTGGGCATGTCCAATCTGATGGGGCTAGCCATTGTCACCATTCCGGTGAAAGCCGGTTATCTGTCGTCGGTCACCAATCCACTGCCACTGACCATTGCACAGCCGCTACTCGGACTGCAGGTGTTCAGCGGAGCGGGTCTGCGTTTTGTGTATTTTCTGATTTTTACCCTCGTTGGCATCGCATTTATGCTCTATATGATCCGCCGCGCTGGTTTTGATCATTCGGTGAAGATAAGTTTTGGCACCGACCAGTTGTCCACGCGCCATACCGCCATGTTGTTGGTGTTGCTGGCGGGTATTGCCGGTATTGTGTACTTCTCTAACGAACATGGCTGGGGGCATACCGAACTGTCCAGCTTCTACATTGGACTGGCGATCATACTGGCCGCAATCAGCGGACTGGGTGCCAGCGGCTCGGCCGACGCTTTTGTGTCCGGCATGAAAAAAATCCTCATGGCCAGCATGTTAATTGGCGTGGCTTCGGCCGTTGCCGTGACGCTGGAGAACGGGCGGGTGCTGGACTCCGTGGTGCATGGCCTCACCAGTATTATCGGCACTGATAATGCCTACGTCTCAGCAGCTGGCATGTTTGGTTCACAATTGATGCTCGACTTTCTGATCCCGTCCACCTCCGGGCAGGCCGCGGTCGCCATGCCAATTCTTGGCCCCTTAGGGCAGCTAACCGGCGTGCCGCCCCAGACGACGGTGTTGGCATTTCTGTTTGGCAACGGTATCACCAACATGTTGACGCCCACCTCCGGTACATTGCTGGCGTATCTGGCAGCCGCACAAGTGGGCTGGGTGCAGTGGGCAAAATTTATTGTGTGGTTGTGGGCGATATACATTGTGCTGGCATTGATGATGCTGACTTATGCCGTGGCAATTGGCTACTGAACAGGAAAGATTCATGAGCACAATTCTGGTGTTGAGCAATGTCATGGTGCCGATGCGCGATGGTGTGCAGCTGGCGACTGACATCTATCTGCCGGACACCGGAGGCAGCATCTGGCCTGTCATTATGGAACGCACTCCTTACAACAAAGCCGGTGTCAGCCGCTCTGAATGCTCCTTGCAAGAACCGACACCACGTACCCGCGCCGCCGTCGCGATGGACTTTGCCGCCCATGGTTTTGCGGTGGTCATGCAGGATTGCCGGGGGCGTTATGGTTCAGAAGGCACCTTCACCAAATATCTTAATGAAGCCGAAGACGGTTACGACACCCTGCTGTGGTTAACACAACAAGCCTGGTGTAACGGTCGCATCGGCACCATGGGCTTGTCCTACGGCGCGCATACCCAAAGCGCCCTCGCCTGCCTGAATCCGCCCGGATTGGCCTGTATGTTTATGGACTCTGGCGGATTTTCCAGTGCTTATCATGGCGGTATCCGACGCGGTGGCGCCTTTGAATTAAAACAGGCCACCTGGGCCTACAAACATGCGTTGCTCAGCACCGATCTGGCGCGCGATCCGCAGCGCCTGAAAGCTCTGCAAAGCGAAGATATCAAGCAGTGGTTTTTGCAGATGCCGTGGTATCCCGGGCACTCGCCGCTGCGCCATTCGCCGGAATACGAGCAATACTTTTTTGAGCAGTGGCAACACGGTCAGTTTGATGACTATTGGAAAAAACCCGGCCTGTATGCGGAAGGCTTCTACGATCAGTTTCCGGACGTGCCAGTCACTATTATCGGTAGCTGGTATGACCCCTATGTGCGCACCTGCCTGAATAACTTTTCCGGACTGGCTGCGCGCAAGAAGTCGGCGATGAATCTGATTATGGGGCCGTGGACACATGGCGACAGGTCGCGCAGTTACGCAGGCGACGTCGACTTTGGTGCGGCATCCGTGCTGGATGGCAACATTGCCACCGACTACTTTCAGATGCGCCTGGACTGGTTCAAGCGCTGCTTACTGAGTGCGCCATCTGAAAAAACGGACACGCCACAGCGCCAGGTCAGTTATTTCACCATGGGCGGCGGGTCTGGACTACGCAATGCACACGGGCGTTTGCAACATGATGGCCACTGGCAACACAGCGGGCAATGGCCGCCTGAAAATCTGCAACCGGCGCAACTATTGTTGTGTGCGGATGGCATGCTGCGCATGGACAACATCGTGTCGACAGATGAACATGTTTATACCGCTGCTCCGGACACTGGCAACACACACGAGGATTTTCTGGAATTTGTATTCGACCCGGCCAATCCGGTACCTACAATGGGCGGCGCGCTGACCTCCGGCGATCCGGTGATGTTTGGCGGCGCCTTTGATCAACAAAGCGATAATCGCGACGATGTGCTGGTCTTTCAAACACCGGTGCTGACAGAAGATCTGGAAGTCACCGGCGCCATCGAGGCGCATTTGTGGATTTCCTCTGACCAGCCAGACACCGACTTCACCGTAAAACTGATCGATGTTTACCCACCCTCCGACGACTATCCACGAGGTTACGCCATGAATATCACTGATGGGATACTCCGCGTCCGCTACCGAGAAGGTTTTGATCGCGAAGTCATGATGACCCCCGGCACCATCTACAAAATAGTGATCGAACCGTTTGCCAGCAGCAACCGCTTCTGCAAAGGCCACCGCCTGCGGCTCGACATCTCCAGCAGCAACTTTCCGCACTTTGATATCAACCCCAACACCGGCGCCCCTGAAGGCAGCGCCGGCGAACGACGCCGCGCACGCAACCGCGTGTACTGCTCCGCGCGCTACCCCTCTTGCTTACTGGTAGGGGACGGAGGGATCAAAAAATGATCACTCCGTCCCCTAAAAGACAGTCCCCTGAGAGACATACCGTCAAACGACGGGATATCCTGCGCTGGTTTGGTATTGCGGCAATGATGCCACTGGGTGTACCGGTGCTGGCGCAGACCAACGGCGTCGCGAGTGGCCGTGCGCCAGGTCTGACCCGCGTGACACTGGCGGGCCAGGCATTAATGAAGTATCCACTGTGCTCTCAGCCTTACGACGGTCTTGCCGAGGTGATTTCAGAGCTGCGCAAAGGCGACATCATTTTCACCAATCTTGAGGTCGCCATTCAGACGGAGGCGTCGGGCGCACCGACCCGGGATACCGAGTTCTTCCACGCGGGCTCGCAACAGACGCTGGATTGTCTGCACACCATGGGGTTTAACCTGGTGGCGCTGAGTAATAATCACGCGTTTGATCTGGGAACGGAGGGCATTGTTGCCACCCGTGATGCCGTTGCAGCCGCCGGTTTTGTGCACGCAGGCACCGGCGACAATGTTGCGCAAGCCAGTGCTCCCGGCTATCTGCAAGCACCGGCCAATGCAGCCTTGGTCTCCATGGCTATGGGCAAAATCCGTGAAGGCGGTGCAGCCACCGAGCAGCGTCCGGGGGTGAACGAAGTCCGTCTTGGCGCTGATCTGAAACCAAATGCCGAAGATATGGCCCGCAATCTGGCGTCCATCGCTGAGGCCAAGCGCCACGCTGCGCTGGTGGTAGCCTACCTGCATAATCACGAATGGGGCGACGACATGGCGATCACCAAACCGTGGGCACGCGATTTTGCCCGCCAATGCATCGACGCCGGTGCCGACATTTTTGTCAGCCACGGCGCACCCTTGGTCCACGCAATCGAAATGTACAAAGGCAAACCGATGCTACATGGACTCGGCAGCCTGGTATTCCACTCACACACCGACGTCGGGTACTACGTCCCTGAGGTGTGGGAAAGTGCCATCATTCACCTCGACTTTGACGGTGACACCTTACGCAATCTGGAAATTGTCCCGCTTTGGACCAACGAGCTTGGCGACGACCCCGATAGCCACTGGCCCACCCGCGGCCGCCCCCGCCTCGCCCACGGCGAACAAGCCGACCGCATCCGCAGGCGTTTGACCGGCTTTTAATAGGTTTTTATAGGGGACGGAGGGATCATTTTTTGATCAGCCAGGGGACGGAGGGATCAAAAAATGATCCCTCCGTCCCCTCATTATTTGCTACAGTCCACGTTATCTCACTGTGGAACGGCCATCATGTCCATTCTTGTCTGGTTTATTGCTGCATTTAAACTTGGAATACCTGTCGCTGGCATGAGCTGGCTGATGTTCAACTGGCTTTATGGTGCCGGGCAGTTGTCGCGCAATGCGGGGCACAAAGCCATTCGCGAACAACTTGAACAGATAAAAAAGAGCCACAAAACCAACAAAGCCAAAAGCGGTAACTATCTTTATCGTCAATGGATGATGTTTGGTGGTGGTTTCTACGGTCTGGCGGTGCTGTGGACCTTGTTGAGTATTGAGGTGCTGGAGCTGATCGGCTTCCTGTTAAACTTCAATCTTCAGGAGCTACTCGCTGACGGCGTTATCGCCATGGTGGTGAATTTTATTGTTGCCCAGTTTGGCAATATTGTGACCGCTGTTGTCTGGTTTGCGTATTGGCCTGACGGGGACCAACCCATGCTACCGTGGATACTGGTGGCTTACGCCGGGTACCTGATCGGCATTCACCTGGCACGAGAACAGCAGACGCTGCACGGAGTCAAAGACCTTGTGCCGGTAAAGCAGTTTAACTTCCGCAAAAAACTGGCAGGAACTGAACATGACAGCCATTCAAAAAGTAATGAAGTATCCCCTGGCATGGCGTCTGATTCATTGGATCATGGCGCTGATGGTGTTGACGCTGATCCCAATCGGCATCGTGATGGCTGAACGGGCTGAGGCCAATATCTGGGGCGAACTCACCGACACATTGTATGCCTGGCACAAAGCGATCGGCTTCAGTGTGTTGCTGTTGATGGTGGTCAGAATAGGCATAAAATTGCGCATGACCGCGCCCGCGTACCCGGACACTTTGCCGCGCGCTTTGCAGATCGCGGCCAAGGCCCTGCATCACTCGATTTATGTTCTGCTGGTCCTGGTGCCCCTGCTGGGATGGGCTGGCGTCACTGCATTTCCCGCATTGATCACACTCGGCGGCTACGACCTGCCAGCCATGCCGTTTATCCCACAGGATAGCGATCTGGCTGCACAGTTATTTGGGATACACGGCACTCTGGCCATTGTGCTGACGGTGCTACTGATCGGGCATATTGGGGCAGCGTTCCAACACATGTTTAAAAAGGACGGGATCTTCAGGCGGATGGGTTAAAAATCACTGATGGGGGCGAATGGTCGCCCCCATACTGTGTCAGAAACTCGTGCGAACTGTTGCCACCCACGTTCTGCCCGGCATCGCCTGAACAAATATCTCACCCAGTGTATCGCCGGATCGCGCGCGGAAGTACTGTTCATCTCCCACGTTACGCAGGTCAAGTTTGAACTGCCAGCGATCAGTATCGTAGGCGACTCCCGTGTTAAAGGTGGTTGTCGCCGGCAACTCTACCGTTTTCAGACGCCCGGAGTAGGTGCTGGAAAAATGATTACCGCTCAGTGTCAGCGTAACGTTATCCGTCATGCGATAAGTCGCATTCATGCCATACTGCGTTTCCGGATTCCCCTGTTTAACTGCGTACTCTTCCATGCCGGCAGGCAATGCCAATTGTGCGCGACCGCCAAACAAAAATGCCTCGGCCGGATAGATCACTCTGCCGGAGGAATCAACCACATCACGAAAACCAAGTGTCCTCGCATTCACCACAATGTTTGCACCGGAATTTGGCACAAAACGCGTTTCCTGATTGAGGCCATAAAGCGCGATAACCAGATTTCGCAGCGGATTAAAGCGCAGTTCCGCTTCAACACCCTCTGTCAGGGTTGACGAAACCTCAGCGCCTAAAACACTACCTGGATCCTCTTCAGTAATACTGGTTCTGGTTTGCTCATAATGCGCCAACGAGAAGAACAAACGACCGTCCATAAATGCTGATTTGATGCCGTACTCAGTTAACTTGGCAGAACCGATATGTCCATCAATAATCGTCGCGTTATCGAGTTTGTTATTGTTGGTGTCCAGTGCCACACTTGATTCGGCAACAGTGATGTAAGGACGGGTGCCCGGGAAAATTTCATGCGACAGACTTGCACTCCACGATGAGCCCTCGTCTTCCCCCTCAGCGCGTTGATCCGCCGTACGCAATGCGCCAGGATTAGCAGAGGTACGAGTGGTTGGGTTATAAGTACCAGCTAGTTCCGTGTTAACCGCAGACGAATAATCGTAACGACCACCCAGCATCACGTTGGTACGCTCCAGAACATTGATATCCAACATCAGACCCAAACCCCGTTCGTTCCACTGGGTTTTGTAATCAGATGTCCACGGCGCACCGCCATTATTGATATCGGGATTATCAAACGGTACAGCAAACGTCGTATTGGGTGTCATCGGAAACACAGATGCCATCACATCAGACCGCGACGAACTGAAGTCACCGCCATACCGATAACCGGTCGCTTCAGTAAAGCGGTAGTTCACTGATGCCAGTGTGTTTAAATCAACCCAATCTGGCGTATTCATCAGCCGCCGGGTTACGGTGAATTTTGCTTCAGCTACTGTCACATCCTGCTTACCACCACCGGGTTGTTCGGAGATCTTGTACTGATCAATGTTGTCGTAAAACAACTGACCCTTCATTGTAAAATCCGGATCAGCATCATAAACAAGATCCAGATAACCCAACATCAGATCGGCTTGCAACTCGCGTTCAAACGCGCCAGTACGCCTTAGATCCAG
Source organism: Pseudohongiella sp. (assembly GCA_030696315.1). Lineage (GTDB taxonomy): Bacteria > Pseudomonadota > Gammaproteobacteria > Pseudomonadales > Pseudohongiellaceae > Pseudohongiella. The sequence continues at coordinate 11,616 of JAUYSM010000103.1, forward strand.
TTCGTCGTAACCGACGGTACGCGGATCCATGGCAAAACCAGCAGGAATAAATCCGGAGCGCGGCAACGGCCCACCGGCACCTTGAGCACGTAGCAGTCCTGTCGGATCAGCAGATGGGTTAGCAGACAGAAAAGTCAACATGGATTGCGGAATGCCCGGAACAGATGGGAACTGCCCGAGTGGAAAGGGGTTGCCAGAAGCATCTCTTGGCCATTCAAACTGCTGTATCAACGGCTGGTTATTGCCACTGAGGTTACCACGCACGGGGGAAGCCTGGTGCATCTCGCGATAGCCAATTCTGCCATCACCGTTAACGTCCATATTCACCAGTGGAGTGCCGCGTATATATGTCTGATTATCAATCAATTCCTGCGTGAGCCGCTGCGTTAATCCACCCTGGGTTTGCGAGCGCTGGTAGTTGACGCCAGCATCGAGCCTGAATGGGCCAATAAACTCATCCAGAGAAATGGCGGTCTGCAGCATTCTCTGTCCAACATTGACCTCTCGGCTGAAAGTGCCGGAGTCTTCAGCGAGGGCGTAAACGTAAAAGCCTCCGGTTTTGTCCGCGATGTTAAACGGACCACCAATACCAGCAGAGAATTCCTGCCGATTAAAAGCACCGATAATCAATTGTGAAAAGCCGCTGCTGGCCTCCATGTACGCACCAGTATCCGCCCGGCCGGACTTAGGTACCATGTTGGTATAGCCACCAATTTTACCCATTCCATAAAGCGGTGATGGTGGCCCCTTGATCACCTCAATGCTGTCCATAGCCGCCAACACACTGCGAGCATGCCCCTGGAGATTGACGCGTTTCATGCCACGAAAATAGGTGTCTGCGGAGACGTTTCTGACGTCAATTGATCCCTGAATACCAAAACGCGTGGTGGTAAAGACACCTGGCACAAATTGCACAAGGTCCTCAACTGCAGATAGTCCAAAAAGTTCGATTGCTTCAGCATCAATCACCGAAACAGAGCGTGGAGTTTCTACAATAGATTTGTCGAATCCAAAAGAGGAATTGCTGTTACGGTTGGCCAGAAGATTGGCAGAGTCGCCTGTAACCAGAATCTCACTGACCTCGGGTGTTGCGGTTTGTGCTATCAGCGATGGCGATATTGCCGACATGCACAGCATGATGCTGCCAGACAAAGAAAGCGACTTGCGAAACATTTTCATTTCCGTTCTCCGTAATTGAATCAGGATTTCAATTAAGGTGACGGAAAGCGTTGTCAGCCCCCTACCAAATTATTTTAATCAATCGTGTATCGAACCATAAATTGCCAGGTTCTTCCCGGCATGACTGTCAGCAAGGTTTCTCCTAATGAATCACGAGACCTTGCCCTTAACCAGGTGCGATCAAACAGATTATTTACATTCACACGGAATCTCCAAGGGCCATTGACATGATCCAAACCAATGCCCGCAATCTGTTCAGACGGTAAACGAATCTGCTTCAAGCGACCACTATATGTTGAAGAGAAATGATTCAGACTTGCGTTTAATGCCAGGTCAGGTTGCCACTGCCAGCGCAGCAACAATCCAGCCTGATAACGCGGGTATCCCTGTCTGACATCAAAACCTTCAACGTCCTCAGGAAGCCGCAGAAAACTTCTACCACCATACAAAAACGCTTCAGCTGGATAAACCAGATTACCCTGCCGATCAAGGACATCCTGAAAACCGAGCGTTCTGGCATCCACAAGAATCAGCGAGTCACTGCTGCCTTTTATGTGCGTGACATGACGTAAGCCATAGGCTGTGATATCCAGACTCTGCCCCAGTTCAGCGGCCACTTCTATCTCCCAACCCTGCGTCGCAAACGAGGTGAGATACGAAGGAAGCGTTTGGAATCCAGCCTGATTCTGGTTATTAAACTGCTGACTAAAACTCAGCAGGCTGAAAGTACGATTATTCTGTGGTGACATATATCGAATGCCGAACTCAGTAAGATCTGTATCTTCGATATGCCCCGTGTCGATGACACGATTGTCCAAACGATTATTGATATCCTCAAGGGTCATACTGGTACGCGAGCGAGTCAGATAGGCACGCCAATTTTTTGCCGGTAAAAAGCTGTACGAAACGTGCCATGACACACCATCATCGTATCCTGTGCTGCGCTGATCGTTTACCCTCAACCTGCCGGGCGCCGATGAGGTACCCTGATTGATATCCACAGTGCCCGCAACGTCGGTATTCGCCGCCTTTGAATAGTCGTAACGCAATCCCAATAGCAGATTACTGTGTTCCTCCCACATCATATCCAGCATTAATCCGCCACCGTGCTCACGATATCGACTGCGGTATCGACTGATCCACGGGGCACCATCCTGATTGACGTTATTGTTATCAAACGCATGAACAAATCTGGAATTTGCATCACCTTGCGGGGGCAGCGCACTGGCATCAATGCGGTGATTTCCGTGATCACCTCCATAACGATAGCCGGTGGCTTGTGTATAACGCAGGTTGGTCGTCGCATGCAGATCCAATTGCAATACACGGCGACTTTTCCAGCTCAGCAGATGTTTGCTCAGTCGGTTCTCCACAATACGCACATCCTGCTTGCCACCGCCGGGCTGCTCCGACAACTTGTACTGATCAAGTACATCCACAAACAACTGATTTCGAAAGCCCATGGGATTGTCGGTTGACGGCAGCACATCCATATACATCAACAACGAATCTGCGCCGATTTCACGCTCAAAAGCACCTGCTTTGCGACGATCGAAGGGTACCTGCGCAACATCGGCGGGTGACAACGCAAATCCGGCGGGCACCCAACCTGACGCCGGCACCACACCGCCAATACCTCGTGAGCGCAAAAGCTGATCTGGATCCAGCGCGGGGTTTGCTTGCAGATAATTGTAGAAACTTGCCGGAATGCTGCTGATGCGTGGAAAAGCTGATAACGGCAAAGGCTGATTATTGGCGTCTCGGGGCCACGCCCAATATTGAATCAACGGTTGATTACCTGCCGAGAGAGCACCAGAAACTGGTGAACCCTGATGCATCTCCAGGAAACCAATCTGGCCGTTGCCGTTGAGGTCCAGATTGACCAGAGGCGAGCCGGCCAGGTAAAGACCATCACTCACCAAGGATTGAGTGGCACGATTGACCAATGCACCAGCAGTCTGCGACTGTTGAGCATAAAAACCGGTTTCCAATCGATATCCAGGCAGCAGATCGTCCAGTTCAAGAGCGGTCTGCAGCACGCGATTCTGAATGTCAGCGCCTTCAATATGCTGATCTGAATTCTCTGACATTGACGACACAAAAAATTGCCCATTACGCCCGGCAAGTAACAAGGGGCCGCCAAAGCCTGCGCTGGCAATCGCCTGATTAAAACGACCACTGCGCAGTTCTGCAAAACCACCGAATGCCTCCGATGCACCCGGCTGCACCGCAAGGCTGGTACGCGGATAAATATCAGTATATCCGCCTGGCTTGCCCATGCCGATCAGTGGCGAAGGCGGGCCACGTACAATTTCAATACGGTCAACGACACCCAAAACACTGGGAACATGGCCTTCCTGATTAACACGGCGCATACCGCGGAAATACACATCAGCTGTGGCATTGCGAATATCAGCAGCGCCCTGAACACCGAAGCGCGCCAGCGTGTACACACCCGGGACGACCTTTACCAGATCATCAATACCAGAGACATCGCCAGCATCCAGCTGGTCGCGGGACGTCACCGACACGGCGCGCGGCATTTCATACAGCGGTCTCTCCAGACCCAACGCTGACCGACTGCGACGCAGCGTGGCACTCGCCACTCTGACGGTGGTGATCACGGGCAAGCGATTGGGTTCCACTGCGGCACGGGAGTTAACTTCAGTCTGTGTTTGCTCGACCGCCGCTGGCAGGCCCGCCAGGCTCTGTGATGGCTGGCGCACCGCCAGCACACGTTCACCTGCCCTGATCCACACCAGACCGGTGCCGTCAAGCAACTGATCGAGAGCCTGCTGATGACTCAACAAGCCCAACAACTCAGGCGCCTGTTTGTCAGCAACCTGCTCAGGACGAAACACAATTTGAATGCCGGTGTCGCGACTGAAGATATCCAGCGCATCAGCCAGCGGTAAAGGCGCCAACTGCCACTGTTGTTGTTGTGTCATCAGGGCTGCGGCGTCAGCATGAAGCGATCCGGACAGCACTGGCGTCAACGCCATCTGCCAACACACCCAGAACAAGGCCAGCTGGAAACCTGAAAGTCGCACGATTCATTCCTGATACTTGAACAACTGCAATCTGGCAATGTGTCGGCGAACGGCAGAATTGCCGTTAAAGCGCTGGCAGCAGTATCACTGAGTTGACGGCATCGACCACACGAAGATCCAGTGTCAGCGCAACGGCCTGAGCTATTGCACGCGAATCGCCGCTGTCAAAACTGCCACTGATTCTCATCGACTCCAGTTCGGTTGAACCCAACCTGACTGAGGTGCTTGCGTAGCGGTTTACTTCGCTGACCAATTCACTCAAGCTGATGTTCCGGAACACATGGCGCCCTTCTGCCCAACTGGTTGCAACTTCTGTATCCACGCGAATACGTTGCCAGCCACCGCCTGTGCTTTCACTCACCACTAACTGTTCACCCGGAGTCAAACGCTCGTTAAGTACTTTTTCGCCGGTTCTTGCGGTTACCACAATGTCACCCTCGGTCAGTGTGACGATGGTTTCAGCTCCCTTACGGGCCACCTGAAAAACCGTGCCTAGTGCTTCCACCCGACTGCCGTTGGCAATCACCAAAAAGGGCCGATTGGCATCATGTGCGACATGAAACAAGGCGCGCCCACGCTCCAGTTCCAGCACCCGGCGATCATTCTCCATACGCACAATCAGGCGCGTATCGGCATCCAGTTGAACTTCAGAGCCATCGCTGAGTGTCACGTCCTGCACCTGACGGCTGAGACTTTCAAGGACCAGTTCATCCGGAAATAACCATTGTCCTGCCGCGACCAGCGCAAAGCCGATACACAGACAGGCTGCCATCACCATTTTCTGCCAGCCAACAACTGGACGAACAGTATGGTCAGGCGATGGCACGGCAACTGCCAAGGACGCGGGTGTCTCTTGTGGCAATTCCGCAGGAATCTCAACAACCGCTGGTATTAAATGCGCAGATGTCGGCAGGGGCACACTGGTCACCGCGCGCAGCGGCGCCTGTTGACCACCGGCAAACATCGGATCATCCGGCAACCTTTCACCCAGCATCCCAAACAGATGCTGAGCCTTCAAAAATGCCTGCTCGTGAACGGGGCTGGCTGCACGCCAAAGGGCACACGCCTCCTGATCACTGCTCTGGCAGTCAGGCGACTGCAACTGTACAACCCAGTTGGCAGCCTGCCGATTGATTGATTCCTTATTCATCATTAACAATTCCCCGTCTGCTCTCCCTTTGTGCTGCATTAGCAGCGACATAGTTCCTGACTTAGCGTGACCTGTCCCGGCGCAGCAATCTCGGGCAGATTGTTTTTATTGTCGTTATTAGTGACGAGCAAACAACAAACCCCCCTACCATAAAAGCTGAAACACATCGTTCAGTCTTCCATGGCCTGGAGGCACACAAACAAAGCATGGCTGATGTGTTTCTCAACCATTTTGATACTGATACCACAAGCGTCTGCGATCTGCGGGTAACTCATACCGCTTGCCCTGCTCAATAAAAACACCTGGCGACAACGCGGAGTCAACGATTCAATCGCCTGACAGACACGTTGGTAATTGCGTTCACCATCCAACACGCGTTCCATTGAGGCACCTGCGTCCTCAATCGACAAATCATCTATGTTGTCATGATGCTGATAGTGACGCACACGCTGTTGTCGATCCAGATCATGTGCGATGTTTAACGCAATACGATGCAGTAGCGCTACCGGAGAATTTATCTCCGTGGAATGTTCATACTTCATCATGCGCAGATACGCTTCCTGCGCTATGTCTTGGGCATCTTCCGGCACCCGGAGTCTGGGCATCAGCCAGGCAACAAGTTCGCGATGATGTCTTCGTATAATTTCGTGAATGGATAAAGGTTTCTCATGAGCTGCCATATCATCTGTTTTCCCCCAACCGCAATCTGAAACTTTCTATCCGCCTGAAATATCAGGAGCAATTAATGTGCCATTTGATACGGTACTTTTTGCATGAGAAAAAAGGCTAACAATATCAATTGGATTACCCTGAGCATAACAAGAGTAGAAACAAGTAGCAGCGTCTCAGAGACTCAGAACGTGCGTCACAATTGCGCACGGTTGAGGGCATCAAGCACAACTTGCGGGCGCAGGGGTATCTGCCGCATCCGCACAGCGGTGGCGTCAAAGACGGCATTGCCGATCGCTGCAGCAACCGGTTTATGGGCGGCCTCGCCCGCGCCCAAAGGTGGCATGTCGGGCCGGTCCAGCAACAGCACCTGCAGTTGATCCGGTGCTGAAGCCATCTCAAGAATCGGATAACTGAACCAGTCAGTACTGAGTACACTGCGATCATCAAACGCCACCTGTTCAAACAGCGTTCGACTGCAGGCCTGCATCACCGCCCCTTCAATGGTCTGCCGCAGACCATCCGGGTTGATCACCCGCCCACAGTCATGCGCTACTACCAGACGTAACAGCTTTATCCGTCCGGTTTGTATGTCAACTGCCAGTTCACACACCACTGCTACGCGCGTCTGGCGCCCACGCTGACAATACGCCACACCTCGTCCATAGCGCCAGTTGTCACCCGGAAGTAGACTATAGGTAACTGGCAGACTTGTTCGCAGATCAGCATGCGGATTAGGGGATGGCCGGCTTGACCAGGCGGATTCGGTGGCAAGCGCACGCAACAGTTGCGCATCACGCTCATCACCAAGATGGCGCAACCTGAAGGCAATGGAATCCTGTCCACTGACAAACGCCAGTTCATCCATAAAACATTCACTTGAAAATGTGACTTGTGGCCCCTGAGGGTCGCGAAGGTGCGAAGTGCGTAGCGGTGACACATGTCTGAGTGGCGGCGGAACCACAGCCCACTGGCTGCGACGGTTAGCAAGGTCATACGCATCCTGCGGTGCACTGAAGTTATTGGTGTCGGGCCGCTCCAGGCCTAATTGCTGGCCGATCAGTGAGTCAGATGCCTGGGCTCCTGATGGACGGGCATCGTGTGCTGATAGCGCCAGTGCTGACCAATCCATGGCCGCAATACTGCCATCCGCCAACAGACGGGCGCTCACCCGCATGACAGCGGCGGGCGACTTGGGGTCCCATCCGGTAGCATCTGCGCGTTGATACTGAACACGCACCGCTCGACCGGTCTCACGCGCAAGAAATGCGGCTTCCAGACCGGCATCATCCGCATCATTACGACCATAGGATCCAGCGCCTGGCACCCAGATCACATGCACCTTGACCAGCTCCAGTTCCAGCAGATCAGCGACGCCAACGCGCAACTGGTGAGGTTTCTGCGTCGCTGACCAGACCGTCATGCGCTGGCCATCCCACACCGCCACGGCGCAGGCCGGGCCCAGACTGGCATGAGACTGCAGAGGCCATTCATACTCCGCCTGCAGCACAGGCCCTGCTTCTGCAAGGTCTGCAGCAGAGAGGCCCGTAGCAGAGAGGTCGGCAGTAGAGAGGTCTGCAGCAGAGAGGTCGGCGGTAGAGAGGTCGGCGGTAGAGAGGTCGGCAGTAGAGAGGTCGGCACCCGCGAGCACGGCATCAACAGCACCCTGATCGAGCGCCACGCGTTGCATCCGCGCGGGTGTGTTTCGCAAATAATCATACAGGCCGCTATCACCAGGAAACACCGGCGCGGGCTCCTGCCATGTCTGCTGCAATGCACGCGATGCCATAATAACGCGCCACTCATCCTCACCCAGCAACGCGGCAAACGCCGCTCTGCGCACAATAAAAACATCATTGATCATGTCATCCGGCAACACCAGTGTGAGTGGAGTTGCACCTGCCACCTGCGGTCGTATCACCCGCGCATGCAGCATATCCGGCAGGCTGATCTGATCGATCATCACAAACTCGCCGGTGACTTTCTGATGAATATCATCGCGCGCTAAAGACTGTCCGGTCCAACTGTCAGTAGACAATGCTGCCTGAGGCACCACCGTTGCCTGACCGGTAACATTCAGACTGTTGCCCTGCCCGCTAACCTCAAGCATGTGTGCAAGCCAGTGCTGATCCAGCGCATCAGAGGCAATCAGCGTCCAGTAACTGCTGCGCTGTGACGGCAGGGTGTCACAGAATATCTCTCCATCCTCCACATGTAAGGATGAAAAAGGGCACTGCCACTGCTGCGCAATGTGTGACAGCAGGATATGTTTTACTTCTGCTGCGACAGTCATCAGCGGCAGACTGCCCATTTCTACGCCGGAGGCACTGCTTGCACCGCCCTGATCTGGCGTCAGTTCTGTGTCACCCATCACTACCTGAATGCGCCGCGGATGCACTGACAATTGATCTGCCACCAACTGACGAATCGCAGTATCAAGGCCCTGACCTACATCCACTTTGCCGAAGTACACGGTGACACGCCCAGCAGCATCCAGTGCAATCCATGTGCCTAACACCGCGGGGTCAGGTTCATTGAATTTATTGTTGCTTGCAATTGCGTCAGTCGCGCTCACGCCACTCGGGATTGCTGTACACGACAACACTGGAAATCCTGCCGCTGCAACCAGAAATCGCCCGCCACTCAACAGAAATTGCCTGCGTGTCAGGTGAGCGTGGAGCAAGGCGCTCATGATGCCGCAACCTGCTCGACCGCCGCACGAAAGCGCATCTGCATCGCGCATCGACATTTGAGGCCAGCAAACGCCTGATTTATCGCGTCACGGTCGGGCATCGGATTCTCTTCCAGCAACGCTACCGCAGACATCAACCATCCGTTAATGCAATACCCGCACTGCGCAGCCATCTGATCAATGAAGGCTTGCTGAAGCGGATGCAAACTCTGATGTTGTGTCGTGTCCGTTAAGCCAGGTTCACCTGATGCTTTTGCAAGCTGTGCCTGCCAGCGCGCCGGCAATCCGGCAATAGTAACCACGTCCTGTCCGTCCACTGCCGCGGTTGGGAGTTGGCAAGAACGGACCGGACGCCCTTCAACAAGCACCGTGCAAGCACCACACTGTCCCAAACCACACCCAAAACGAGGATTCCGCAGGCGGAGCGTATTCCTCAGTGTGTACAACAACGGCATCGACGGATCTACTTCAGGAGTGAAAAGCAGACCGTCGACGACCACTGAAACAGTTGAACTGGCTGTCCTTGACATGGATGACTCCCAAAGGTTTGGCATCTCTATAGACGGCAATGTAGTTCAGCACCCTACCGAATGAATTAAATTATCTTCCAGTAGGGTGAAGACCTGCTGTTGACGTCCTCGCATAGGTCAACAAACCAAAACAGGAGACAAACCCAATGTTCAACTACCGTGTCCCACTCACCTGGAGGCAACCTCTTCAGCAGCGTGTGAAACAAACGCTACTGGCAGCCACGATGGCCACTGCCAGCCTGGTGCTGTCTGCCTGCTCAGAGGCGCAGTCGCAAGACTTCGATATTATTGAAGCCACCATTGACGAGATGCATCAGGCTATACAGTCAGGACAAACCACCTGCGCAGACATCGTGGAATCCTATATTGCGCGTGCTGCCGCCTATAACGGTTCTTGCACTGTACTGGTGACTGAAGATGGCCGTCCTCTGGCACAAGCGCTGGGTAATGTGCGTGCAGGATCCCCGGTAGTATTCCCCACCCAAACTGTTGCCGCCGATGAAATCCTGCCTGACCTCGAATTGTATGAGGGCTTGCCGCTAGAGTACGGCCGCATGGAACCGACTGCCTCCGACCCGACAGTTTCCCAGCAATTTGGCATGCGCGTGGGCATTCCACGGGCAGGCCAACTCAATGCGCTGGAGATGCTTAACATTCGCGGTGAACGGACCGTGGCGTGCAAAAACGAATGCGACGCACATCCGTCCACTGGCGCACTACCTGCAAGTTGCCCGGTCGAATGTGAAGCGTTCCGCCAGCAACCCGATGCACGCGAACTTGCCGCGCAGTACGACGCTCAATACGGCAGAAATCCGCCACTTGACGAACTGCCGATGTACTGTGTGAATTTCTCCTACAAAAACTGGTATGACGCCACTGAAATGCGCGCAACCGGTGGCAATGACACCAACTTCGCCATGGATGCCCCCAAGGTGGACTCACCGGATCTGCGTGTGCTTAAAGAGAAAGGTGCCATTATGTTTGGTGTGGCCACAGCAGCCAGAACAGGCCTCGGTTTTGATGGCCCTGAACAAGCACAAACCTACCGACCAGATGGAAACTATGGTTACGCTCAATGGGGCGGCCAGCCATGTAACGCTTATGACACCGAGCGCGTGACACGTGGCACCAGTTCGGGAAGTGGCGTCTCTGTGGCAGCCAATCTGGTGCAGTGCTCTATCTGCGAACAAGGCAGCGCTTCCTGCAAGGGACCTGCATCACGCAACAATGTGGTTAACTTTCTGACCACTCGCGGATTGATGATGCACGGCGGCATGAACAGCCAGCGCGTTGGCGATAGAGCCGGTATTCATTGCCGTACTGTGGGCGACGTGGTACGTGTACTGGATGCTATTAAGGGCTACAAATCCGATGACATGTATACTGCGATTCCTCCGGAGTTGATTCCGGATGAACCTTATGTGAGCTTTCTGGTTAACGAAGACGGTGTTGCCTCTAAACCATTGGCTGGCATGCGCGTTGCGCTGGTCCGCGAATTTATGGTTAAACACAGCCTGAATGATGTTGCTATCAGTGATCAGATTAACGGTGAAATCAAGCGTATTGTGGGTGAGGAACTTGGTGCCGAGCTGGTACAGACCTATGATCCGCAGTACCAGACTGATCCGGATATTCCGGTCATCACCTACACTTTCCAGGATGCGATCCGAGAGATACTGGCTCACAACGTCCCGGAATTTTTCTGGCAACGCGACTCCAGCGGGGAACTTGAGTTCGCAGTCGATGGCTGGGACGTTACCAGTACTGACTATGCAATCGCGCTGGCGATGGGAACCGCGCCACTGTCAGAGAAGCTGACGCTGCGCCGACTCACCAGTGGGATGGACAACTACAAGAGCCCGTTCACCGTGAACAAATACCTAATGGAGCGCGGTGATTCACGCGTCTTCAACTGGGAAACCTTTGTTGCCAACTCAAAGTGGGAAGACGATGAGCATCGCGCCGGCTCGGTTAATGCCATCGGACAACAGGATCTGCGCGCAAGACCAGGTCAGATCAGTTATCTGAAAATGCAGTTCGCACTGCGCCTGATTGTGCACAAAGTCATGTACGAAAATGGCATCGACGCGTTTGTGAATCCGGAAGTCACACTACCACACTACAAACTGGGCGGCCCTGCTGAACCTACTGTAGATAATCGTGGCACGGCCAGTTGCTGCGCACAATTCACCGCTGTGCTCGGAGGACCGGAGATTGACGTGCCCGCCGGCTACAACCAGATTGTGTACGAGCCACGCTACGAATTAAGTGCCGACCGCACCAGGTACATCTCAGTCCCCGGTACAGAGCGCAGCATGTTGCCAGTACCAATGCCCGTCAGTTTGATGGTTTGGGGACCACCGGGCGGTGAGCCTGAAGTGATCCGGGTAGCATCCGCATACGAGTCTGCAACCCAGCATCGCATTCCGCCACCAGATTTTGGCCCGATACCCTGATCTGCCACCGGGAGTGACCCGAGGGTTCTGAGGATCAATAAAAAAAGCGGCAGCTCAGTAAACAGCTGCCGCTTTTTTTCAAACATGATCGAGCCTTCACATCTTGAAAAAATCCCGATACCACGCCACAAAATTATCAACACCCTGCTGCACAGGCGTGTTGGGTTTGTAGTCCATATCTTCAACAAGATCCGTGACATCCGCAAAAGTTGCCGGCACATCACCAGGTTGAATCGGCAACATTTCTTTCACAATAGGTTTACCAAGCGCCTTTTCTATCGCCTCGATAAAATCCATCAGACGCACCGGGCTGTTGTTGCCGATATTGTAAATCTTATAAGGTGCCGATGAGCTGCCGGGATTGGGATCCATGCCTGTCCAGCGAGGGTCGGGAGATGCTGGGTTATCGATCACACGCACAACACCTTCCACGATGTCATCGATGTAGGTGAAGTCACGCTTCATGTCTCCATTATTAAACACCTTGATCGGTTCACCGGCCAGAGCAGCCTTGGTAAACAAAAACAGCGCCATGTCCGGTCGACCCCACGGCCCGTACACCGTAAAAAACCGCAACCCGGTGGTGCGAATGCCAAACAGATGTGAGTAGGTGTGCGCCATCAGTTCATTGGATTTTTTGCTGGCGGCGTACAGGCTGATCGGGTGGTCAACGTTGTGCGTTGTCGCGAACGGCAAGGACTCATTCAAGCCATAGACTGAGGAGCTGGACGCATAAGAAAGATTCATGACGCCATGATGGCGGCAGCACTCGAGAATATTGAGGAAGCCGACAATATTGGCATCAATATACGCCTGGGGATTCTGCAAGGAGTAACGCACCCCGGCCTGCGCTGCAAGGTTACACACCGCATCAAATTTCTCTGCTGTGAACAACTGATCCAGCGCGGGTTTGTCCTCCAGCTGCAACTTGATAAAGCGATAGTTCGGCTGCGTTGTCGAACGCAACAGACGACCATATTCAATGTCCGCCTGCGCAATTCCTGCCGCCTGCAGCCGCCCGTATTTCACGCGCTGATCGTAATAATCATTGATGCTATCCAGCCCCACCACCTCATCACCGCGCGCCAGCAGAGCCTGCGCCAAATGAAAGCCGATAAATCCAGCGGTACCTGTCAGCAATATCTTCATGCGTTTACCTTCCTTGATGAGTCTTGATAGGGGTCTTGATAGTGGCCTTGATAGGGGACGGAGTGATTGGATTGGGGACGGAGGGGTTTTTTAGGGGACGGAGGGATCATTTTTTGATCCCTCCGTCCCCTGTCAAGGCCCCTACCAAAGTCAAAAACGCCAACACACGTGCAGCACTTTGTGCGGGGGTCTCCCCTTCTGTGGAAAGATGCAAGTCTGGGGCGGTGGGTACTTCGTAGGGCGAGTCTATGCCAGTGAAATGGCGAATCTCACCCGCCCGTGCCCGGCGGTACAAACCCTTGACATCGCGCTGTTCCGCGACGGCCAGCGGTGTATCGACAAACACCTCGTAGAAACGGCCATAAGGTTCAAGCAGCGCCCTGGCCTGCGCCCGTTCCGCAGCAAATGGGGAGATAAACGCAGCAAGCACAAACTGCCCCGCGCCGAGCAGCAATCCGCACACCTCTGCCGCTCGTCGAATATTCTCCGCGCGATCCTTCGCCGTGAACCCAAGATCACGGCATAAACCTTTGCGCAACACATCGCCATCCAGACGCACCAACGCTCGCCCCTGAGCACGCAACGCCTGCTCCAGCTCAACGGCAATGGATGTTTTCCCTGCACCGGACAGACCGGTCAGCCACACCACAAATGGTTTTGTGTCGATGTTTTTCATGGGCCGCATTCTATCCTCAAAATTGATGTTTGGGGACGGAGGGATCATTTTTTGATCACTCCGACCCCAAACAAATCCCTCCGTCCCCTACCTGTACATTTTTTGATCCCTCCGTCCCCTAAAAAACAGCTACAATCGGGCCATACAGATCACATATAGGGACATCATGAAAATCGCGATTGCAGGTACAGGTTACGTCGGTTTATCCAATGCTGTGTTGTTATCTCAGCATAATCAGGTGGTTGCGCTGGATATCATTGAAGACAAAGTCAACATGATCAATAACCGGCAGAGCCCGATTGCCGACGCAGACATTGAGCATTATCTTCAGAATAAACCGCTTAATCTGAAGGCCACGCTGGATAAAAAGGAAGCCTATGAAGATGCGGATTTTGTGATCATTGCGACACCGACTGATTATGATCCGCAGACCAACTACTTCAATACGCGCTCAGTGGAAGCAGTCATCAAGGATGTCACGGCCATCAATCCAAATGCGGTGATGGTGATCAAATCCACGGTACCCGTGGGTTACACAGCGAAGGCGAAAGTACAGTTTTGTACTGATAACATCATGTTTTCCCCAGAGTTTTTAAGGGAAGGCAAGGCGCTGTACGATAACTTATACCCTTCACGTATCATTGTGGGCGAGCGATCCGAACGCGCTGAACGCTTCGCGGCACTGCTGCAACAAGGCGCAATCAAGCAGGATGTACAGGTATTGTTTATCGACTCTACCGAAGCCGAAGCCGTCAAATTGTTCTCCAACACCTACCTGGCCATGCGCGTCGCGTACTTTAACGAACTTGACACCTATGCTGCCTCGCACGGGTTGAATACCCGGCAGATTATCGACGGTGTCTGTCTCGACCCGCGCATAGGCAATCACTACAACAATCCCTCGTTTGGTTACGGCGGCTATTGCCTGCCCAAGGACACCAAACAGCTGCTGGCCAACTACTCGGAAGTGCCGCAGAACCTGATCAATGCCATTGTGGATGCCAACCGCACGCGTAAAGACTTTATCGCCGACAGCATCGTGGCGCGCAATCCGCAGGTGGTAGGTGTGTACCGGCTGATCATGAAAGCGGGCTCGGACAACTTTCGCGCCTCCAGCATCCAAGGCATCATGAAGCGCATAAAAGCTAAAGGAATCAAGGTGGTAGTGTTCGAACCGGCGCTACAGGAAGCCGAGTTTTTCCGCTCGCCGGTGATGCACGATCTGGACGCGTTCAAAGATATGTGCGACGTCATCATCGCCAACCGCATGACCGATGTGCTCGCAGATGTTGAGCACAAAGTGTACACCCGCGATCTGTTTGGCAGCGATTAGCAGGGTTTGATGGGGGACGGAGGGATCAAAATTTGATCCCTCCGTCCCCTATCAAACCCCTCCGTCCCCTACCTGTTCATTTTTTGATCCCTCCGTCCCCTAACAAGGTCCTAACAAGGTCAACCCAGCTTCCAGCGTGATGGTGGGATGCCAGCCGAGCGCGCGCAGGGCGCTGGAGTCGAGGAGTTTGCGGGGGGCGCCGTCGGGTTTGCTGGTGTCAAAGACCAGTTTGCCGTGGAAGCCGGTGACACGGGCGATTGTCTCGGCGAGCTCGCGGATCGTGCAGTCAACGCCGCTGCCAACGTTCAGGTGGGACAGCATGGGCTGAGTCGCCGCCTGCCAGCGCGTGCGATCCAGATCCATCACATGCACGCAGGCCGCCGCCATGTCATCCACGTGCAGGAACTCCCGCATGACAGTGCCGGTACCCCAGATCTCCACGTCCTGCTTATTGTCGCGCACCGCCTCGGAAAACCGTCGCATCAGCGCCGGAATCACGTGGCTGTTCTCCGGGTGATCATTGTCGTTGGGGCCGTACAGATTGCATGGCATCACGCTGCGGTAGTCGCGTCCAAACTGACGGTTGTAACTCTCACACAGCTTGATGCCCGCAATTTTCGCAAGCGCATACGGCTCGTTGGTTGGCTCCAGCACGCCGGTCAACAACGCGTCCTCGCGCATGGGTTGCGCGGCAAATTTTGGGTAAATGCACGACGACCCCAGGAACAATAGCTTCTGCACATCGTTGCAATGCGCCGCGTGAATAACATTACTGGCAATCATCAGATTTTCGTAGATAAACTCCGCCGGGTAAGTATTGTTGGCGTGGATGCCGCCCACTTTGGCTGCCGCCAGATACACCTGATGCGGGCGCTGCGCCGCGAACCATGCGTGCACCGCCGCCTGATCGAGCAGATCGAGCTCATCACGCGCGCAGGTCAGCAGTTCAACATCCACTTGCCCTTGCAAAGCGCGCACAATCGCAGAACCCACCATGCCGCGATGCCCCGCCACAAATATTCGTATTTTTTCCATCTCAGACATCCAAAGGAACAGACACATCATGGCCATGGCGTCGCAACAAAGCATGCCGTTTGGCTAGTTTTAAATCCTCGGCGACCATTTCAGCACACGTCGCCTGCGCGCTCATCACCGGCGACCAACCCAATTTCTGCCTGGCCTTACTGGCATCCCCCAACAGTGACGCCACCTCCGCCGGCCTGAAATAACGTGGATCCACGCGCAACACCACATCGCCAATCTTTACCGCAGGTGCATGGTCGCCCTTTATATGCTCGACTACCGCAATTTCAGACACCCCCTGCCCCTCAAAGCGCAAAGTCATGCCCAACTCAGCCGCCGACCAGCGCACAAAGTCACGCACCGAGTGCTGCACACCGGTAGCAATTACAAAATCCTCCGCCACCTCTTGCTGCAACATCAGCCACTGCACCTCCACATAATCGCGCGCATGACCCCAGTCACGCAGCGCATCCAGATTCCCCATATAAATGCAGCGCTCTAGCCCCTGCCCAATATTGGCCAGACCCCGTGTGATCTTGCGCGTCACAAAGGTTTCTCCCCGACGTGGCGACTCATGATTAAACAGAATGCCATTGCAAGCATACATTCCGTAGGCCTCGCGATAATTGACCGTGATCCAGTAAGCGTAGAGCTTGGCAACCCCATACGGCGAGCGCGGATGGAACGGCGTGGTTTCCGTCTGAGGAGACTCCTGCACCAAGCCGTACAACTCTGAAGTCGACGCCTGATAAAAACGCGTTTTATGCTCCAGACCCAGCAAACGAATGGCCTCCAGCAACCGCAAAGTGCCCATGGCATCCACATCGGCCGTATATTCCGGCGCCTCAAAACTCACCGCCACGTGCGACTGCGCACCCAGGTTATACACCTCATCCGGCTGCACCTCCTGCAAAATCCGGGTCAGATTGGAGGAATCGGTCAGATCGCCGTAGTGCAGCACAAACTGCTGATTGTCCACGTGCGGATCCTGATAAATATGATCAACCCGCTGCGTGTTAAACAAAGACGCACGCCGCTTGATGCCATGCACCTCATAACCCTTGCCGAGTAAAAACTCCGCAAGATACGAACCATCCTGACCGGTGATCCCGGTAATCAACGCCTTCTTCACGTGCTGCACCTTCTTTTTGGGGAGGGGACGGAGGGATCAAAAAATGATCCCTCCGTCCCCAAATTACCAAAATTTGATCCCTCCGTCCCCTACCTGGTCATTTTTTGATCCCTCCGACCCCAAAGCGGTGCCTCCGACCCCTGGGGCGCACCAGAATAGTTCGCCGGGGTCGCCACGGGATTTGCAGGTGATTTTGAAGGCGGGACGGCCTCTACGTATGCGCCAGGACTGAATTGCGTGGTCTGAGAGCAAATCCCTTTATAAACCAATGTGTTAATTATGCGAGCGGTTGATTTGCAAAGTCGGTAGCTTGCGCTGTTTTCTACGTTATTAAACCTAGCGTACTCAAACTTCGCAATTGACTGGCATGAATAGTGCGTCACAGAGCTTGTCAGCTACATCAAGGTCTACCTCCAACAAGACATCAGCTACAACAATGTGAGGACACAACATGCCACTGCAACACAGCAAAAAATCGAATCCGCACAAAATCAAAGTACTTTCGGCTGCTATTTCTTTTGCGCTTTTTCCTTTCGCAGGTCACTTGCACGCGCAGGACGCTGGCGCAACGCCGCAACTGGAAGAAGTCGTGGTAACCGGGTCACGCATTACGCGTTTTGAAGGTGACTATGTGGCACCCGTTCTGTCGCTGGGCGCAGAACAAATGGAACAATCAGGCAAAGTTAACATTGAGGATTTTGTCAGCGAAGTAGCCGCTCTGATTGGCTCGACCGGATCATTTGAATCAGCAAACGGATCGAATGGCACACGTACTGGCATCAACTCACTGAACATGCGTAACCTCGGCACCAACCGCACGCTGGTGCTGGTTAACGGCCGACGCCACGTCAGCTCCATTGCCTCTGGCGAACCTCTGGTCGACACCAACACCATCCCGACCGCCTTGATCGAGCGCGTTGACGTGCTCACGGGTGGTGCATCCGCTGTATACGGAGCCGACGCAGTCTCTGGCGCAGTCAACTTTGTATTAAAGAGCGACTTTGAAGGTTTTGCTGTACGCAGCCAAGGTGGTATCTCCGGCCAGCGTGATGCTGAGGAATACTTCGCCTCCTTTGTGTGGGGCAATAACTTTGCAGATGACCGCGGAAACATCACCGCCAGCTACGAATACCGCAAGCAAGAGAAGTTGCAGATTTTTGAACGTGATTACGGTCTGGAGGGGCGCCTTTACATGGTGAACAACCCAGCTGAATTCCGTAAAACCGACGACCCGAATGTACCCGATCGTATTGTTGCTGGTGACCGCCGCTTTATCTTCACTGCGCCAGATGGCCGCTACGACATCCTTGGATTTAACACCGCCACCGGCCGCGCGCTGCGTTTTGGTGACATAAAATTGAACAGCCGCGGACAACCGTTTGACCAAGGCGTCGCAGTTTCCGGCTCTGCTGCTTTGGGCGGCGATGGCACACCCACTGCCTACTTTACCAGTCAGTTCCTGCCAGACACAGACACACACGCCATGAATCTGAACGGGCGTTTTGATATCAGCGAGCGCGCTACCGCATTTACTGAAATCAAATTTGTCAGCACCGATGCTATCAACCCACAGTCATCATCGTTCACTTCCGTCCTGGAAATTGGCCTTGACAACCCGTTCCTGCCAGCTGCCTTCTCCACCGCGCTGGCAGGCATACAAGATCCTGTGATCAACCTGGCACGTGACGACCTCGAACTGCGCTCCTCAAACGACAATACCCGCGAAACATCCCGGTTTGTTGTTGGTCTGCGTGGAGACCTGACCGATTGGCTGGACTATGAAGTATCCTTTAACCACGGCATCACAGATGTAACAGCGCGAATTCAGAATATGCGCCGCGAAGACCGCTATTTTGCCGCGATGGATGCAGTGCGTGACCCCAGAACAGGACAAGCTACTTGCCGGTCCAACTTAAATGCATCAGCAGTGCCGCCAGTAGACAACGTGGTATCGTCTTACAATGCGGCAGTGTGGGGCGATGCAGCCAACAGCACCTTCACACCCGGCGCAAGCAGCGGTTGCGTGCCATTTAACCCATTTTATGACGGTACCAGCGGTTACTTCACACCCGGGGTACTGGCAGCGGACAACCCCAACGCCGCCGCTGTGGCATTTATCACAGGCAACGGCACTCCGCTGATCGACCGCGGCGAAGTCAAACAGACTGTTTATAACGGGTTTGTGGCGGGCAACAGCTCTGGACTGGGTTTTGAACTGCCTTACGGACCGATTGATTTTGTATTTGGTGGTGAATACCGCGAAGAGAAAATCAAGAACAACGTAGACCCCATCCGCAGCAACCCCAATGGACTGACCTCGCTCAACTTCGAGCGCAACAGCGGTGCAGAGTACGACGTAGCAGAAGCGTTCACGGAATTTTCTGCGCCGATATTTGAAGACCTCGGCCCATTCCTGCAAGCCTTGCGACTGGATGCCGCTTACCGCTACTCCGATTACTCAACCATCGGCGAAACCGGTGCCTACAGTGTGGGCGCAAACTGGACACTGAACGACAATATTATTGTGCGAGGCTCATTGGGCCAGTCGGTACGGTCGCCCAACCTGAACGAACTATTCTCGCCGGACAACGAAGGCTCCTTCCGCCCGGATGACCCCTGTGAAGTGTTTAACCTTGGCAGCCAGACTGCCAACGCTATCGCTAACTGTCAGGCCGACCTGGCGCCATTGGGTGTAGATCCCAGCAACTTCCTGTCTGCCTCACCGGTCGGCCGCCCTGGCGTGATTGGTGGCAACCCCAATCTGCAGGAAGAAACCAGCGACACCAAAACGATTGGTGTTGTGGTTACTCCGACCATTCTTCCAGGATTTGTTGCTACCGTGGACGCATGGCAGATTGACATGGGTCAGGGAATTTTGTACCCAAGCGCCAACGAAATTGTGAAGCAGTGTTATGACGCGCCAACGCTCGACAACCCATTCTGCAGCCTGTTTACACGTGCCGCCACGGGGATCGTCGGCGCCATTATTGATGTACAACAGCGTCCTGTGAACGTCAGTGATCTCAGCACGTCGGGCGTAGATTTCAGCTTCACGTATACCACGGAACTGGGATTCGACGCTGGTAGCCTGACTCTTGGACTTAACGGCAGTTTTCTTGATTCTTTAAAGACGCAGCCAACCGTTGCGCCGGTGCAAGTTGAGCAAGCAGGTATGGTTACCACACTGCTTGGTCAACATTCACCGGAATGGGTTGCCAACTTCAGCGCAAACTGGGCGCGTGGACCACTTTCAGTGAATTACAGGTTGCATCACCAGAGCGGACTGGATATCTTCACCAAAGAGCAGCTTACACGGCAGCCTGATCTGTCAGACTTCACAAAAACACGTCGTCTGTACGTGCATGACATCCAAGCTGATTACACGTTTAATGAGGGCATCAAAGCGTATCTTGGTATCAACAATATCCGCGACAGAGAGCCAGATGCCACCTATTTGAACGTGCCAGTTGGCGCACGCGGTCGCTTTGTCTACATGGGAGTGAGTGCAGAGTTTGAAAACCTCAGAAACATTGGCAACGTCTTCTGGTGATATGAGGACTTGGCAGCTGGCGTCTCAGCTGGCTGCTGATTCACGCAACTGGCCAGAACTCAGACGTATTGCCACAAGCTGGACCCAGACACACCCGTCATGCGTAGAGGCATGGCGGGCCTTGTCTCGCGGGTATTTTGAAGACTCCCATTTTAACGAAGCCATTTCCGCTTACTCACACATATTAGACCTGGAACCTGGCAATGCCAGCCATCTGGTCAGCGCAGCGCGTCTGGCGACGGCAGGCTTGCAGCATGAATCTGCGCGCAGCTATCTGATGGCCGCCGAAGCGCTGGCACCTGATTCCGGTGAAGTGCTGTACGCGCTCAGCCGACTGTATCACCTCACCGGCGAACTCGACAAAGCTGAAGACTATTGCCGTCGTGCAATCCGCGTGTTGCCGGGGTTTGTGCCTGCGTATACCGCGCTTGGGTTATTGACCGAAGGCCGGCTGACTGAGTCAGAAATAGCGATGGTTGTCCGCCTGATTAACATGCCCGGGCTGCATCCCGAGTACCGGGCCATGCTGTGCTTTACCTTAGGCGACGCACTCGATCGCAAAGGTGACTACGCGCAGGCCTTTGCGGCGTGGGGTCAGGCCAATGCGATCAACAGCCAGATATCCGCGCAGGAAGGTTTTGTGTATGACGCTGCGCAGCATGAAGCGGACGTCATCATTCTTGAACAGTTGTTTAATGAAAGTTTTGCGTCTGAAAACACGTTGGGTGATGGCGTAAAACCAATCTTTGTGCTTGGCATGCCGCGCTCGGGTACCACATTGGTAGAGAGCATCCTGGCATCACACTCGGCTGTGTATGGCGCTGGTGAACTGCCCACTCTGCCGGCCATTTATGAAGAACTGATGGACATCGCCCGCCGACAAGGCATCGCGGCTGCGCAAGACGCGGTTCGCACGCGCGCACATGAGTGGCGGGCGCGTTATCTGGCAGCACTGCCGTCCAGCCCGGGCTGCACCTACACCGTGGACAAACAGCCACTGAACTACCGCTGCATCGGGCTTATCCGCTTGTTGTTTCCGGATGCCCCGATCATTTACACACAACGCTCGGCTGAGGAAGTGGCACTCTCCATTTACCGCCACAACTTCTCCAAAAACTGGCCATGCGCCCACAAACTCAGCGACATCCGCCACTACTTCGGCGTCCACCAACGCATGGTTGCGCTCTGGCAAACGCGCCACCCCGACGCAATTCACGTGCTTGACCACATCGCACTGGTCGAAGACCCCGACGCCGAGATCCGCAGCCTGCTTGCATTCACCGGCCTGCCACTCGAACCAGCCTGCCTCACCCCCCACAAAACCAAACGCCGCGTCGCCACCTTCAGCTCCGTGCAAGTGCAACGCCCCGTGTCCGCCAGCTACACCGGCCGCGCCGCGCTCTACGCTGCTTTTTTGGGAGGGGACGGAGGGATCATTTTTTAACCAAGTAGGGGACGGAGGGATCAAAATTTGATCAGTTAGGGGACGGAGGGATCATTTTTTGATCCCTCCGTCCCCTACCCCCCTCTCCGTCCCCTACCCCTGCATCGCCCCAACAATCTCGGCAAGACGCTGCACGGCGCTGATAGATTCCTCGGGATCCAGCGCTTCGCTGTCATTGTTGAAGTCGCCGTCGGCCTGGGCCTGCACCAGCAAGCCGTCGCGGCGCGGGTAGACTGACACTCGCCGAGCGCTGTAGTAGAAGCCATAGTCCAGCGCCGGCTGCGGAATCAGTTTCGCGGTCTGTCCACGCACGGGGATGATGGAATCATCGGCCAATAACGCACGGGCTCCATAGCCGGTGCAGTTGATGATGGTGCGCTCGTGGATGGCGGCAAAATCGCGTTTATCCTGCAGCACAAACGTCTCCATAACACCGCCGTTGGCAAAAAAATCCGCCATCAACAAACGCGTGTACTCCGCAATGTTGAATATCAGCGCCGGACGCCTTTGCACGTGAGGCACAGGGAATGGGTGTGACGCGACGCTGTGCCACTGCGGTGTAATATCACGCAGCAGATCGCGCTCAAACGGCGGATACGGCGGCTCCGGGGAATGCACAACCGGGCGAGGAGAGCCAAATGGCACATCTGACAAACTGTACATGTCGCGCCACTCGATAGGATTGCTGCTCACACCGAGAAACGACTGAAATCGCCTGAAAGAATGACGCGCCATCGTTTCCCACTGCCGCGCGAAATCCGATGCAAACTGCAAGCTGACAATCCGCGAATCCGGCGTGAAAGAACCCGTCGCCCGGTGCGACGACACGTAAGGAGGACGCTCCTTGGCATAAATCGTCACCTTGAGTCCGGCCTGTTGCGCCACCAGCGCCGTGGTCAATCCAATCGCTCCGCAGCCAACCACCGCCAGATCCTTGCGCCCATGCGCCTTGGCCATCTCCACGGCTATCTGCCCGGTTCCCCACGACAGAGACCAACCGCTGCCGCCATGACCGTAGTTGTGCACAACATCCTTGCGCCCGATGCGCTCATGCTCGATGCGCGGGCCCTGAGGACGAAAAGGCCGCGTGCAGACATTCATCTCGATGATGCGGTCTGGGCTAGCAATGATCGGCGCCAACGCCCTCGACTCGCTGAGCAGGTGCGCGCTGGCTTCAGTTGCATGTGCCGCGGGAATAGCAGGTGCAGGCGGAGTTGCGGAGGCCTGCGGGGCATCGGCAGAAAACGCAGCATTGAGCGGCACAGTGCCCAACAAGGCGGCGGCTCCCTTCAAGAAATTGCGACGGTGCATGTTTTTGCTTCCTGTTTTGGTAGGGGACTGGGTAGGGGACGGAGGGATCAAAAATTGATCCCTCCGTCCCCTAGCTGGTTATTTTTTGATCCCTCCGTCCCCTTCCTGGTTAAATTTTGATCCCTCCGTCCCCTACCTGGTTAAATTTTGATCCCTCCGTCCCCTCGCCAAGAACCCTAGCCACCAAGCTCTTCGCGTATAACTCGGCGCAAAGTGGCTTCCATTTCTTCGCTGCGCATGGATTGGCGCAAGGCTTCATTGATCAAGGTCTGGTAACCACGATCTCCGGCCTTGTTTTTGAAGTACGCAAGTACCGCGGCATCAAGCATGATTGATACCCGCTGCTTTCCCAACGTGTCCTTGCTTGCAGCCGTGAACTCGCCACGGCTGACAACTTCTCCACCCACTTTCAACGTAGCGCGCGCCAGATCCTCCCTGCGCAGCTTAGGTGCCTCGTCAGAGGCCAAATTCTTCAAAGAAGAGGTCTGCTTCATTTTTATCTGCCCTTCGCATCGAAATGATGCGGATTATCTCGTCTGATTCAACGTGAACGACCAGTACCACAATGGAATCCAGGAACCCAACACCAATCGTTCGAGGTTCGCCGTAGTCCTGACTGATATCCTCGTATACCGCCATGGGCCCAGCAAAAACCCGATGAGCGTCAGCAAAATCCAAGCCGTGTTTTCGTAGGTTGCTCTCTCGCTTGGCATGGTCCCAAATGAACTTTATTGGCCGAGTATGCATATAAATATATATATTGTCTATCATCCGCAGGCAGGGGGACAGGTAGGGG
>JAUYSM010000110.1 GCA_030696315.1 Pseudohongiella sp.
CTGCGCATAGCTACCGGGTTCCAGCGCCAGGAGACTGACAGTTATATCAGCAGCACAATGCGGGCAGGTGTTACCTGGCGCTCCCTGGTCTGGGACAACTGGGTCCAGAATGTGTTTCTCAATTACCAGAGCGAAAAGGCCGAACTGACCAATGTGACCGCAGAAAGCCGCAATATTCAGACGCGCACCAATTCGACCATTTCAGGCGTGAATCTGGCACGCACGCGCACAGATGATCCAATATACCCCACTAACGGCTGGCGGCTGTTCGCACAAGCAAGCGGTTCACATGAAAGCCTGCTGTCCGACATCAGTTTTGCGCAACTGTACGGCAGCGCAAAGATGATCAGAGCAATTGGACCAGGGCGCTTATTGCTGCGCGCGGAAATTGCCACCACGATGGCTGATGAGTTGTTGGAATTGCCAGTGTCCGTGCGATTTTTTACCGGCGGTGATCAAAGTGTGCGTGGTTTTCAGTACGGTGAACTGGGTGACACCAACGATCTAGGCGAGGTGGTCGGAGGTAAACACCTGCTGGTCGGCAGTATCGAGTACGACTACCGTATTTATGGAGGATGGTCGGTGGCTGCCTTTGTTGACACCGGCAATTCATTTCGTGACTTTGGCAATATGGCGCTAAAAGAAAGTGCCGGGCTGGGTGTGCGCTGGTTGTCGCCCATCGGTCCAATCCGTTTTGATGTCGCCAAGGGCCTTGATAGTGGTGGTTTTCGTTTCCACATCACCATGGGGCCAGATCTGTGACAAATGCTGTGAACGAGACCATGTCTGAGCAAAACAACAAACCCATCAAACGCCATTTGGGCACACGCGTGCTGCGCGTGTTATGGCGGGTGACTGCGTCTGTTTTCCTGATCCTGTTGATCGCGCTCAGCATCCTCAGCGCCTCGCTCGCCACACATCAAGGCAGTCATTGGTTGCTTGCGCAACTGACTTCCCTATTGAACAGTGACACTCAGCGGTTTACGTACGACAGCGCTGAGGGGACATTTTTGCGCGGCATGAGTCTGAATGGCCTGGTCTGGCAAAGTGGCAACAATAAAATCGCGTTAGCGCAGTTGCACAGTCGCTGGAATCCCATGACCCTACTGGAAGGTGAGTTTATTATGGAGTCCTTGCGCATCGCGGGTTTGCAAGTTGACTGGGACGCCTCTGCAGCGCCGGAACAAGCAGCAGAGCCCTTGATTCTTGATGAACTGCTTGATGCGTTCTTGCCACTGCCGATCAGCGTGCGCTTGAGCAATGCCCGCTTTGATGGTGCAACGCTGCGTTATGGCGAGCAACAATTGACCGTGTTGGCGCTAGTTGTTGATGCCAGCCTGATCGGCCAGACACTTCGGGTCAATCAGTTGCTTGTGGAAACGGAATCACTTGATGTTGACGCGCAACTCGCGCTGACCTTACACAGCCCTTACACGATCGAATCGGACATCAGTTGGCAGTATGCTGATTCACTGCTGGATAATACGCCGGCACCGTCTGGTCAATTGACCCTGTCTGGCGATTTCGATCGTCTGGGCATCAACCACCAACTTTTTGGACCCGCCGATTTACACAGTATTGGAACCATCACCCTCGACCTGGCACGCCTGCTCAACAATCGTGTCGATAGCTTTTTGCCCAGCCTCGATATAGATCATACGCTGGCAACCTTGGTCATCCCGGGAGCTGATCAATTTTTGATCAACTCATTGACATTGCGCACGCAGGGGACGCCCGACAATCTCGGTCTGTTTGGCGCAGCGCACGTCATTGCTACGCCCTCGGCCGACCTCACAGTGGAAACCGATGTCAATTTACGTGCATTTTTACAAGGCAGCGATCTGTCGGTTGAAGAACTGGCATTACGCACCAGCACGGGTCTGATGGTCATTGAAGGCGATGTGTCCTGGACACAGGGGCTTTTGGCCACATTGAACTATGTACTCAACGACAGCGCTCCTGCCAGCTACCTCTCCAACCTGCCAGAAAACATGAGCATTCAGGATCTCAGCAGTCGCGGCCAACTCAGGCTACAGCAATCACCCGCCCCGGAATCTGCTCTGCAAATTGCCTTTGTGACACCTGAGATCACGGCGCTTTTAAATGACTATCAGCTCAGCGGCGCGGGTTCGATCAGTATTGATGACGAGCGTTGGGAGTTGAATGCATTTGAATTACAAAATGGTGATAACCGGATAGAACTCAACGCATTGCTCGATAACGTCAGCGGTGCACTGCAAGCACGATTGGTCATTGATGCGCCTGAACCCGGCGCATTTTATCCGGATCTGCAGGGAAGCATTGTGGGTGAAGCCCGGCTTGGAGGCACGCTGGACAACCCGGAAATTGATGTTGATCTGACAGCCAGCGCCATTGAACTGGGGCAGATTCGGGCACCGGAAATCACTATCCGAGGTCAAAATCGCGCCGGCATGAACGAACTTGAGCTCAATGGCAGCAATATCCGTTTTATGTTGAGTGATAAAACTGAATCCATTAACCAGATCATGTTGCGCCTGCGCGGCCAGCCAGATGCGCACAATCTTTTGTTGTTGCTGGACAGTTCGCTCGCCCGGGTTCGCATAAACGCCGACGGCGCGTTGATTGATAATGCCTGGCAAGGCCGATTACTCAGCAGTGAAGTGGCATCTGATTTTGGGCGTTGGCAACAATCAGCCCCAGCCGACCTGCAACTGCAGACCAACAATATGGCTATCAGTGATGTCTGCTGGACTATGCAATCAACCCGTCTTTGTGCACAGGCAGGGCTGACTGACAATAATGTGTTAACTGCAACGGCCAGTCTGAGTGATTTCCCGCTGTCTGTTTTTAATCTGCTGCAATCCGAGCAAACTATCGCTGATGAGGCAGACATCACTTTCAGCAACAACAATGAGGAAGACTCTCAACTGCGTTTGCCCTTCAGTCTGCCTGCGGGAATGGCGGTCGATGGTCAGATCACTGTTGATGCCAGTGCGTCCGGACCTCTCAACAACTGGCAAGAAATGTCCATCAACATCAATGCCAACAGCAACGGTGATTTCTATATCCGATCTGATATCCCGGACGAAGGACTGCTGCTGGATGAGACGCAATCCACCGCTTATGTGAATCATTTTGTCTGGCCATCATTGCGATTTGAAGCCAATCAGGATGCAGGCACCTGGCGTAGCAGCAGCCAACTGGCGTTTTTCCAGAACAATAGCGATAGCTCGCTGCCACCCATGCGGGGCTCCGCCAGCGCCAACGCGCAGATGGATCGTGATCAGAACCTGTCTGGTCAATTGCAACTGCAATTTGATGATCTGGGCTGGATTGAAGGCCTGGTGCCACAACTCAGTCAGGTCGGTGGCAGTTTAAATGGCCAACTGGATTTGGGCGGGACACTGGAGTCGCCACAGATCAGCGGCGACCTGAGCATTGCTGACGCAGATATGAATGTCGCTGCGCTTGGCATAGAACTGCGAGCGCTTCAAGCCACACTGAACAGTGACGGATCAGATCGATTTCTGTTTAACGGCGTGATGAACTCCGGCACTGGCAGCCTGAATTTCTCCAGTGAAATTGACCGGCCATTCAGCGATACCCGTCAATTGGCTTTGAGGGTTGCCGGTACGGATTTTACGCTGGCCAACCTGCCCGACTTGCAACTCAATATCAGTCCTGATATCCGGATTACAGGAAATTCTGAAGGCCTGAATCTCAGTGGACAACTGTTTGTGCCGCTGCTTGATGCGCAGATCAGTACCTTGCCTGAAACCGCGGTGGATGTCTCCAGCGACGTTGTTATCATTCAAGCGCAGGGCAGCCCGCAAGTCAGCAACGCCGCGTTATCCGAGCAGGCGATGCTGGGTGGCATCCCGATGTCGGGCGAATTGCGGCTGGTGCTGGGTGACAACGTGCGCGTGGCGGGGTTTGGTTTAAACGCGCAGGTGCGCGGACAACTGGACATCAGTCAGCGACCTGATGCAACACCACTGACGTATGGTGAACTGGAAGTTGTTGAAGGCAGTTTCGCAACCTACGGACGTACGCTGACCATCGAGCAAGGTAAGTTATTGTTTATGGGCAGTTATGATAATCCGGCGATTGATATCAGAGCGGTTCGACAAGTTGAGAACATCCGCGTTGGTGTGCAGATGAACGGCACGATCCGCAATATCAACAGCAGCCTGTTCTCGACCCCGACTTTGCCTGACGGCGACATCCTGTCGGTCATGATCACTGGCCGTCCCATCGCAGAAATCGGCTCTCAACAGGATGGTAATGCACTGATTGGAGCGATGACTTCGCTTGGCATCAGTCAGAGTCAAGGTATCACCAGCCAGATCCAGAATCAGTTGGGGCTGGATGCGTTCAGCATTGATAGCAGTGGTGATGTGAACGACAGCAGTCTGATGCTGGGCAAATACATCACACCCAGAATTTTTATTCGTTATGCCGTAGGTTTGTTTGAAACCGAAAACAGTCTGGCTATCGACTATTCAATCAATGATCGGGTGAAACTGGAGGCCAAGTCCGGCCAAACACAAAGCATCGATTTGACTTACACGGTTGAGCAGTAGTTATTTGCCAAAGTTCAGATTGATTTCTGACGCGGGCTGATCGTCGACCGGAATGACATCCACTTCCACAGTCAATTCATGATCCCCGCCGCCCGTCATCACGCCTTTAAGCGGGGTGACATCGGCATAATCCCTGCCCCAGCCCAGTACAATGTAACGCTCATCGGGCAGACAACCGTTGGTTGGGTCCAGTTCCAGCCATCCCCAGCCTGGGATAAAAGCAGCGACCCAGGCATGGGTTGCATCCGCCCCCAACAGTTTTACCTGACCTGGTGCTGGCAAGGTTTCCATATAACCACTGACATAGCGGGCAGGCAAACCCAACGCCCGAATACATCCAATCATCAGATGGGCAAAGTCCTGGCAGACGCCGCGTTTACTGGCCAGCACTTCCAATACCGGTGTTGCGGTGGTGGTGACTTCTGAATCGTAGGTGAATTCTTCAAAAATTCGGCTATTCAGACACATCAGCGCGTCACGCAGATCACGACCACTGCCAAAACAGTCTTCCGCATAACGGGCCAAAGCCTGTTGATGGCGAATGTAAGGGGACTCCAACATAAACAGCCGTGCATCAATACAATCGCGATTACCTGTTTTTAAAGCGCTGGCCACATCAGTGATGGCATCTTCCCAGCAGATTGTGGAGAAAATATCCTGGGCTGGGCGCGCGCGCGTTTGTACCTCGCTGGTCACCACAACTTCCAGACTGTCATGCACCGATTCGGTTGAAAAATAGGCCACCCGGTTGCCAAAAAAATCGATTCGTTCGCGCAGGCGCACGGGCACCGGCGTGATACTAAACGCACTACTGAAACACTGCTGCCAGGACAACTCTCTTGGCAACATGCGTGATTCATTGTGGCTGAGGGTTGCCGGCCCACTGTAGTCGTAGCGGGTCAGGTGCCTGATGCGATAAATCATCGCCGCGCCCCCCTACCCAATAACTGGTTCTGCTCAGTACTTAATTGTTCAGTGACCGGGCTGTTATCCAGACCTGCGCTGGCACTCATGGTGACCAGTTGCCTTGGAGCCTCAACGTGACTGAAATGGCTGTGTGAGATGGCATTGGACAGGGCTGCCATGGGGGCAATCAATTCATCCAGCAAGGTGTTTAATGCTTCGCGCGCTGTCTCCGAGTGCTCCAGGTCAGCCAACATATTAATGTCTACCAAGTGCAAGGCGCTGGTCGCCTGAATGATCAGTCGATTTTCCAGATTCCGGTACGATGAACTGCCATTGCTGGGTAAACGTGAAACCTGTCGCTGCAAACGCTTGAACATGTAACCGATGGAACGTGGATTGGTTTCATCAAACAGTAACAGATCAAGAATAGCCGAGGGATGCAATTGTGACCGGAAGCGCCGGCGGTACACGGTGAAATTGTCGGTGGTTGAAAGCACCACTTCCCACAATGGGATGCCGGGTTGCTTGGCGGTCAGCAATGCCAGTTTCAGCAACTCCAGTGTCCCCAGCAGTCGCTCTATAAAACGACCAATATCCAGAAAACGCCAACCATAATGGTGCGGCATGGTTTCATTACATAATCCAAAAAACGCCGCCAGATCAATGACCACAGACTCGAGCGCGCGTTGGCCAGCAACCACACCTTTGGCCCGTGATAATGCATTGCAACGCTGGCGCAGATTATTGATGGACCGCCAGCTGTCGTCGCCCAGGTGATCGCGCACGGCGCGACTGTTGCGCACAAAATTCAGGAATACGCCCGGCAAACCGTAGGCATCGTCATCCGACAATAGCGCCAGCATGCGATCACGCGCCAGAATGTACTCACGCGAGAAACGCTGATTGGGGCTGATTGCCGCCAATAGTTCTGGCAACTCTTCGGGGTCGGGCGCAACACCCAGCGCAGTCATCAGATCCGGCAATAACGTGGTGTTTCCCAATTGCGGATCTTCCTGCAACAGCTTGGCCAAGGACTCGCGCAACAAGCGCGAGCGTATATCCAGACGCTCGCCATAACGCCCCAACCAGAACAGACTTTCTGCGACACGGCAAGGCAGATCTTTGCCATCACGGGTAACCAGAATCGGGCCATGTGCCTGTCGCAACATGCTGATATGCGGTTGCGGCGAATCCGCCAGTACCCAGATGTCCTTGACCACACGGCTTTTGAGCAAGGCTGAGCCCGGTTCACCCACCCACGCTAGTCCGCCGGGCATCACGCGATAACGTTGCTCGGGCACTGGCAAATGTATGTCTTCTGGTTCCAACTGGCTAAAAAATCGCAAGGTGGTGTGTTGGCGTTCAACCTGTCTGGTCTGCGGATTAAACCCGGGTGTCACTGAGGTCTGCAGCGGTTTTTGTGCCGTGAACAAGTGCGGTCGCGCATTCAGGTCGTAGCGCAATTGTTGAGCAGACTCCAACCCTAGCTGGTCAACACGAAAGGTTTTTCCGGGTTTGGTAATGTCCCGGATAATCCATTCATCCAGAGATTGTCTGACCTTATACAAATTGTCGGCATCACCACACCACAGCGTTTCGCGGCAAGGCAATATCAATTCCTCTCCCAACAAGCGACGACTGAGTGCGGGTAAAAACGCGGCCAGCGCCGGATGCTCGAGCACCCCTGAGCCCAGAGCGTTTGCAATATGAACCTCTCCGTTGCGCGCGGCCTGCATCAACCCTGGCACCCCTAGCAACGAGTCCGGGCGCAACTCAAGTGGGTCACACCATGGATCATTGATATGGCGCAGAATGACATCCACCTGATCTAGACCACCAAGTGTTCGGACAGACACCTGCCCGTCTCGCACCACCAGATCGTCACCCTCGACCAGCGCGAAGTTCATGTAGTTTGCCAGCCATGCGTGCTCAAAATACCCCGGACTGCCCGGACCTGGCGTCAGCAGCACGATGTTAGGTTGCTCACGACGACCACGTGACAAGTTGCCCAGAC
>JAUYSM010000112.1 GCA_030696315.1 Pseudohongiella sp.
GCGACGCCCAACGTCGATCAGTTCGGCTGCCGCTTGTTCAAAACTATCTTGACTTGTCATGGCGCAGAATTATAGCCGCAAAAATCAATCCAGCACACACACCAGTCCTTTCAGATACAAAGACTCTGGAAATGGCAGCCCTACCGGGTGATCCTCTGACTGGTGCAGGTAGTGCGTTATGCGCCCTTCCCGACCGGCATCCAGCAAACCATCCGCTGTAATCTTCTGAAATAACGCAGGATCAATGGCGCCTGAGCACGAGAAACTGACCAGCGTGCCGCCGGTGGCAATGAGCTGCGCCGCTTGCAGGGTAATATCCTTGTAGGCACGCGCTGCTTTCAGAAATTGCGATTTGGTTTCCGCAAATTTGGGCGGATCTAACACCACCAGATCAAAGGTCTCACCTTGTTGCCGTAATTCTCGCAGATACTCAAACACATTGGCCTGCACCAGATCGGCCTGCTCCGGCTCAAAACCATTAAGCGCCAGATTATTAGCCGCCAGCTGCAAAGACGGGCCTGACGAATCAATATTCACAACATGTTCGGCGCCGCCTTTTAACGCGGCTACACCAAAACCGCCTGTGTAGGAGAAGCAGTTCAGCACACGGCGGATGGCTTGCGGGCTATTGAGTCGTTCGCGGCAATATGCCTGCACCAGCGAGCGGTTATCAAACTGGTCAAGGTAATACCCGGTTTTATGCCCCTGTTTGATATTGACCTCAAAAATACGATCCTGCTCAGTGATTTCGACCGACTCTGGCGGCTCTTCGCCCCACAGCACACCGGTCTGCTGCGGCAAACCTTCATGTTTGCGCACGTTGACATCAGAGCGTTCATAAATGCCCAGGCACGGCGAAAATTCGCGCAAGGCCGCAATGATGGTGTCGCGCCAGAATTCCGGGCCAGCACTCAGAAACTGACAGGACAGATAATCGCCATAACGATCCACAATCAGCCCCGGCAAGCCATCAGACTCCGCGTATATCAGCCGCACAGCGGTGCGTGTGGCACTCAGCAGATGTGCCCGGCGCTGCACAGCGCGTTGCACGCGGGCGCGAATAAATGCGGCGTCTACTCTTTGACTGGCATCTAATGTCCACAGTCGCGCTCTGATCTGGGAAGACGGAGACCAGGCTGCAAAGCCCAGCTCCTTGCCGTCTGCGTCCAGCACCATCACGGTTTCGCCGGGTTGCGCATTGCCGGACACATGATCCACGCCACCCGAAAAAATCCAAGGGTGGTGACGAATGACAGAGGCATCACGCCCCTTTTTAAGTTGCAGTGTTTTCATAAATTAGTCCGGCAAGGGGATATGCTCAAGATCATCACCCGGGATGGGTGGGAACCCGCCACTGCGCCAGCGTTCACGGGCAGCGTCGAGGGTGGCGCGATCATACGCTACAAAATTCCAGTTGATATAGGGAATACGCTCGAATTTTTTGCCGCCGAGCAGCACAAACCGGCAGTTTTCCAGTGCAGTCAACTCACTGTCCTGCGCCTCCAGCAACACAAACTCACCGGCGCGGTACTGATGTCCGCCAATGTCTAGTGTCCCGCTGACAATAAATACGGCCGCTTCCATGCTGCGATCAGGGTGCTCCAGCACAGCGTTTTTGTCTGCGATCACATCCAGATAAAACATGGGCGAAAACGTGCGCACCGGTGACTGGCGACCAAACGCGCTGCCCACCAGCACGCGCATCATGACACCAGGCCGGTAAATGCAAGGCAACGCATTTTTAGGTACGTGGGTGAAATCAGGATCAGTTTTTTCATGTTCTGGCGGCAGCGCTACCCACATCTGCAAACCGTGCAGGTGGTGAGGCTGTGTGCGCACCTCCAGTGTTTCACGTTCAGAATGCACAATGCCATGGCCGGCGATCATCCAGTTCACATCACCCGCAAAGATTTCCTGCACCGACCCCAGGCTATCTCTGTGTAACATGCTGCCGGAAAACAGGTAAGACACGGTGGCCAGTCCCACATGGGGATGCGGGCGCACATTGATACCCTCGCCCGCCGGAAAAAGCGCCGGCCCCATCTGATCAAAAAATATAAACGGCCCCACCATTTTTTTATCACGATGCGGCAACAGTCTGGAGACGGTAAAACCACCCAGATCTTTTTTATCACCTGTCAGGATGTTTGCCATGATCAATCCTTACATAAATACAATGTCTGCCAGCGCTTTACGCGGCGTGGGTTTTTCTCTGGCGGCAAGTTCTGCCGGCAAGGTACTGGCATCGGCTGCCACGCCAATCGCAATGCCACAAACTACTTTGTGATCATCATCCAGCGCCAGTGCCTGCGTAATTTCCGCCGCCTTGATACCGCCCATGGCGTGGGTATACAGCCCCATATGACGCGCTTGCATGGCCAGCGCCATCCACGCCGCGCCCGCATCAAATTCAGCGAATCCATTGGGTTTGCCATTGTGTTCAAAACTCTTTTTGACCACCACAAAACACAACACCGAGGCATTTTTTGCCCACACCTGATTACCTTCAACCAACAGTGACAGATACTGTTCAAAGCTGGCCTCTGTGGACACATAAAAACGCCAGGGCTGCGCATTTTGGCAAGAAGGTGCCCAGCGCGCGGCATCAAACAAGGTCACCATGTCTTTTTCAGCCAGGCTGACTTTTTTAAACGCGCGCGGCGACCAACGTGTCACCAGCCTCGGGTTAACGCCTGCATCAGCATCGCGTGCTGAAAAATCCACGGAAATGTTGTCTTCAAATGTCATAACTGTTCGCTTCTCCGTCAGTGTTTTGTTACTTGTGCTCAGGGCCAATGGCACCGCGCTTGATCAGCATCATGGTCAGTTGCTGATACGCCGGTGTAGTATGAGGATCATACGATGACACAGACTCAACAACATGCCTATCAAACATTCGCGTTACGTGGTGGACACCAATGTGCTGATTGCCGCCAGCGCGGTAGATCCCGCCCACAGCCACGACATTGGTGCAGAACCCGAGGACCCGGCGCAACGCCTGCTGGTGTGGCAATGGTTGGATAAATTTGCAGCCAGCGACGCACACCTTGTGCTGGATCAGCAGGGCCGTATTTTTGAAGAGTATCATCACAAGCTCGGTTTTGATGATTACGGGTTGCAAGTCATGTTGCATAAGTGGGACACAGGCGCCGTTGACATGGTTGATCTGGCCTACGACCCTGATGGTAATGCGATACTGCCTTATGAAATCAGTTGTGTTGTGCACGATATGGCCGATCGCAAGATGGTCGCTGCAGCCTTGGCCGCGCAGGAAATCTATGGCGAATGCTGCATTGCATTTGCCGGTGATACCGACTGGTATGACTGGGAAAAAATATTGCTGGCCACCGGACTGAGTTATGACGCCATGATTGATGCTTGGGGGCGCGCCCGTTATCTCGAAAAACAGAAAAGAAAACCGCAAGAGCATCACCATAAGGAGACGTATAAAAAGTGAGCGATTTTTTCCGCTTTCCACACACTGCACACATTGCCTGGTTAAACAAAGGCAGCCCGCGTGACGACAAAATTCTCAATCCGGTTGAGGTCAAAGAATTGCTGCATGGCCCCGTGGTGGTTGAAGAAAAACTGGACGGTGCCAATCTGGGCATTTCATTGGACAATGACGGGCAACTGCGTGCGCAAAATCGTGGACAGTATTTGTTACATCCCTACACCGGTCAGTTTTCCCGTCTGGTGCCGTGGTTGGCACAACACGAAAGTGCCCTGCACGACATTCTCACACCGGATCTGATTGTGTTTGGCGAATGGTGCGCGGCGCAGCACTCGCTGGACTACGCACTGTTACCCGACTGGTTTTTGATTTTTGATGTGTTCGAGCGCAGCAGCCAACAATTCTGGAGCACAACTCGTCGCAACGCACTCGCGCAGTCTGCAGGGCTGGCCACGGTCCCCCGATTGTTTGAAGGCGAGATTACCCTTGATCAGCTGAAGCACATGGTAGAACACAAACCCAGCCTGTACCGGCAAGGGCCAGGCCATGTTCACGCGCCGCTGGAAGGGGTGGTCATCCGACGCGAGTCGACACAGTGGTGTGAGGCGCGTGGCAAATTAGTGCGTGCCGAGTTTACGCAATCCATTGAAGAACACTGGAGCCGAAAGGCGCTTAACTGGAACCGCATTCACTTTGATTCAGGCGAACGTTGATCCAGATAATTGATCAACGCGCGCCTGACGCCTTCAAGTGTCAACGGCTTTGACAAAAAGTCATTCATGCCGACGCGTTCACAAGCTTCTTTGTGTTCATCGGACAAACTCGCGGTGACTGACACAAGTTGGGACCGGGCCGTTTCGGATGAGCGCATGCCCTCAGGTTTATGCCGAAACACGCATGTCATTTTTTCCGATCTCAGCGATCATTGCCTTGGCGGCGTTAACAGCTTGGCGATTGAGTTTTACGCGTAACTGCCCGCGGCTGGCCCCAGGTATGCTGCCCAATACACCCATGGTCTTGCCCTGTAAAACCAGGTCGGCGTTCCAGAGTTTTTGATCGACACGCACTGACGTCAGATTGCCAAGCGGAATATCCACGGTCTTGACAGCGGACTTGACGAGGCCCAAAAGTGCATCAATGGTCTGATACTCCAGCACCAGTTTGCCCTCTTCAAGCCTGATCATGCCGGAGGTTTCAGTCATTCCCATGGCGTCACTGGTGGTGAATAGCACCTGGTCTTCGTTGTCAAAGCTGCTCTGGTACGTGTTGTCCATCATATTGCGGGTACGCTGCATGGCCATTTCCACAAACTGTGGTGCATAGCGCAGTCCCGCGTAGTGGCCCAGCAGAAACAGACCCCAACCGAAAACACTGTAGATCGCCCAGAACGTATCTGAACCACTGAGCAGATTAATCGATATCAATAACAAGTTTACGCCAGCAAAAAGTAGCACATGTCCCTTGAACCGCAACCAAAGACCTCGTTCTTTTTCTCGGGTTTGCTGTTCTTCCTGCAGCATAAAAACGGCGCGATCAATCTGTTCGCTGGAGACACCCACGTCTTTGGCTATGGCAAGCAGTTCATCATAGTCAATGAGAGAGTCGCTGTTCTTGCGACTCTCATCCTGCAGGCTCAGGCGAATAATATCGGCCACTTCTTCGCTGCTGTAACGTCGATTGTTGGCGGGCTCTTGTGAATTGGTCATATTGGCATCCATCAGTGGTTTTTCCTGTTCCAGGAAATACTGCAAATACTTTGCCAACCCGGGCGAAACGAGGCGCAGCCCTTATTTGACGGGGTTTATCCGTATGGGTTGAAGCGAGCGAGGTAAACAAAGTTGGTGTAAATCACTAAAAGATAGTGAAACTGGCTGCGTACACAGCGCCTACACGGGAAATTTCAAAGGAATTTTGACAGAAAGGGTGTTGCGGCTAACTACTTGAATTGATTGGTGCCCGGGACCGGAATCGAACCGGTACGGAGTTTCCCCCGAGGGATTTTAAGTCCCTTGTGTCTACCTATTTCACCACCCGGGCGGATAAATATTTTTTAGGCGACAGGCAGGGAAACAATTTGGAATGGAGGCTGAGGTCGGAATCGAACCGGCGTACACGGAGTTGCAGTCCGCTGCATGACCACTCTGCCACCCAGCCTGTACTGATCCAAATTTACCTGCCAAACAGGTAGTTACCCGGACTGGCCTTTAGCCTTTTGTAAGGCTTGATAATGGAGCGGGTAACGAGGCTCGAACTCGTGACCTCGACCTTGGCAAGGTCGCGCTCTACCAACTGAGCTACACCCGCTTTATTTGCATGCCACTTTCGCTGTTTTGACTCCGTTTTTCGACGTTGCCGGTACTGCGAAAGAGGCGCTCATTCTAATGCCATTCGATTTTATGTCAAGCACCAAAAATCTTTTTTTTTGGCTTTTTTTTACAATTTCAAAACGCCCTCAACGCAAGACCGGCAATGCCTTTTTCAGATAAATCATCATGGACCACAGACTCAAGCCTGCAGATACATAAAGCAGGACATAACCGGCCTGCAGTATCTGCACTGGCCAATCTGCGCTGTACGCCAGCAACACGATGATCGCTATCATCTGCACGGTAGTCTTTACTTTACCGATATATCCTACGGCCACCATGTCGCGCAGATTGCGACTGGCCATCCATTCGCGTAGCGCGGATACAAACACCTCACGCGCAATGATGATCGCGGTGGGCACCACAAACCAGGGGCTGGGGTGATTGGCGGTGAGTAGCACAAGTGCCATTACTACCAACAGTTTGTCAGCCACCGGATCCAGAAAGGCCCCAAAGGCTGACGCCTGATTGAGTTTTCTGGCTAAAAAACCGTCAAGCCAGTCTGTCAGGCTGGCAACCGTAAACAATGCCGCCGCAATCAGCTGACTGTAGGGCAAACCACTGTAGTACACCAGCACAATCACTGGCACCAACATCACCCGTGAGATCGTCACCAGATTGGCTATGTTCATCTATTTACGCACTCCCGCGCTCAATTCCCGTCATGCTGCTTCTTTTCAGTCGGCGGCATTCTACTCATTATGCAACGCTTCATAAATAACTGATGCCAGCTTTGTACTGATGCCTGGCGCACGCGCCAGGTCTGCCGCACTGGCACGTTGTATTTCCTGTTGACCACCAAAGTACTTCAGAAGTTCGCGCCGACGCGCAGGCCCAAGACCCGGAATCTGTTCCAGCGGGGATTGCTGGCGGGTTTTTGCCCGACGGGCGCGATGTCCGGTGATCGCAAAACGATGGGCTTCATCGCGAATTTGCTGCAGTAAGTGCAAGGCTGGCGAATGGGTATCAATGACAATTTCGCTGAAACCCTGATCAGTGGCCAGAAATAAGGTCTCCTGCCCTGCCCTGCGGCTGATGCCTTTGGCAATACCTATCAACATCAATTCGGGCAGCTGACAGTTTTTTAATACCTCGACGGCCTGAGCCAATTGGCCTTTGCCACCATCGATCAACAGAATGTCTGGCACTTTGCCCGCTAACAACTCGCTGTCAGTTGAATCCTGCGGCAGCTCCTGCAGCTGATTACTCAGTTTTGCATAACGACGCGTTAACGCATGTTCCATGGCGGCGTAGTCGTCACCGGGCTGAATCCCTGTAATGTTGTAACGTCGGTAATCTGATTTTAAGGGGCCGCTCTGATCAAACACGACACATGCACCCACGGTGCTTTCGCCCATGGTATGGCTGATATCAAAACACTCAATACGTTGTGGTTGCCCCGGCAATCCCAGCGTTTCCTGCAGCATCTCAAAACGCTGCAGCATGGTCTGGCGATTTGTCACCAGACTCAACAGCGCTTGTGTGGCATTGGCGGCGGCCATTTCCTGCCAGCGGGCACGGTGTGAACGGACATTGCCCATCAGTTTGACAGCACGACCTGAGGCCACGGACAGGGCTTCCTGAAGACTCTCGCTGTCATTTAAGGGTGGGTGCACAATCACCTCAGCCGGTATCAGACCCGGGACAAGTTCGGCGTTTTCCCGCAGGTAATACTGCGCTACAAACGCTTCGAGCAACTCGGTGGCGTTATCGGACAATTTGTCTTTGGGGAAGTAATTGCGACTGCCCATGATTCTGCCGCCGCGGATACAAATGACATGCACACAGGCATAAGCGCCTTCCAGGGTCGCCGCCATGACGTCAGCATCGTTGCCATCACCCGAGATGATCTGCTGCGACTGTATTTTGCGCAGGTCTACAATTTTGTCGCGCAAACGCGCTGCCTGCTCAAACGCCAGTTCTGCGGATTTTTGTTCCATACGCTGACCCAGCGTCTGAATCAGTGCGTCGCTTTTGCCTTGCAGAAACAGCGAGGCATCGTGCACATCCAAAGCGTAGTCGGTCGGAGCAATCAGGCCCACACAGGGCGCTGTGCATCGGCCAATCTGATGCTGCAGACAGGGTCGGCTGCGATTGCGGAAGTAACTGTCTTCACATTGGCGGACACGGAACACCTTCTGCAACAAGGCCAGGCTTTCCCTGACCGCACTGGCGCTGGGGTAGGGTCCAAAAAACGTGGCATCACGTTTGCGTGTGCCGCGATAAAACGCCAGTCTGGGGTAGGCATCTTTATGGGTCAGCATGATGTAGGGGTAAGTTTTGTCATCGCGCAGCTGTATGTTGTAGGGCGGGCGGAATTTTTTGATCAGATTCTGTTCCAGCAACAAGGCTTCAGTTTCGCTGCTGGTAACCGTGACATCAATCGCAGTAATGTGTGACACCAACGCCATCGTTTTGGTATCCAGCCCACTGCTGCGAAAATAATTACTGACGCGCTTTTTGAGATTTTTGGCTTTGCCGACGTATAAAACTTCACCGGTTTTATCCAGCATGCGATACACGCCGGGGCGCTGGCTCATCACTTCCAGCGTGGACTTTGCATCAAATGCGGGCACCGACGGCGGTGCTGAATGTTCGTCTGGCAGGCTTTCAGGCATCGCGGCTACTGTCCCTGCCAGGCCTTGGCTGGCAGAATGTTGACTTCTGGTTCAAGGGTAATATTAAAAAGCGCTTTGACGCTGCGCGCCACCTGATGAGCCAGCGCCAGTAACTGCTGCCCCGTTGCCTGGCCATGATTGACCAACACCAGTGCCTGTTCGGTATGCACACCGGCATCACCCGATCGCTTGCCTTTCCAGCCAGCTTTTTCAATCAGCCAAGCGGCCGGTAGTTTGCGCATATCAGGAGAGTCGCTTGCATAACTGGGCAGATCTGGCCAGGTGAGCAGCAGCGCTTGCCACTGCGAAACGCTTACCAATGGATTTCTGAAAAAGCTGCCGGCATTGCCCAGAACACGTGGATCAGGCAATTTACTGCGTCTGATCGCACAGACGGCATCAAAAACATCTCGCGCGCTGGGGTGGGCGATGCCAGACAAGGCATGTTGCAATGCCGGATAGCTCAGTTGAGGACGGGCATTTTTACTGAGCCGCAGGCACACCGACAAAATGACGGCGTGGTCTTTCAGCGCGTGCTTGAAAATACTGTCTCGGTAAGACAAGTGACACTCTGCAACACCAAGTTGTTGCACCTGCTGCGTGCGTCGATCAAAGTAACGCACGTTTTCCAGCACATCGGATAACTCAACACCATAGGCACCAATATTCTGCACCGGCGCCGCGCCGGTACTGCCCGGAATCAGGGCCAGATTCTCCAGACCCACCAGCTGATTGTTTAAACAAAACTCTACCAGCGCGTGCCAGTTTTCACCGGCTGCTGCGGTGATCAACACCTTGTCAGCTGCATCAGGGTCAGGTCGAACGCTAATACCGGTCAGTGCAATCTGAATTACCAAACCCGGAAAGTCCTCAGTGAACAGCATATTGCTGCCACCGCCCAGCATCAGCACAGGCAGATCTTTATGGTCGGCCTGCTGCAGAAGAATCGGCAACTCATCTTCCTGTTCCAGGCGCGTGAAGTAGCGAGCCCGGGCAGACACACCAAAACTGGTGAGCGGGCCAAGCGCTACGTTCTGTAACCAGTTGTTATTTAACACACTGCCCGGTCCTGCGCTCACGGCAACTCACTGTCAGTTAAAAATTGTCTGACCGCCTCTAGATCGTCGGGCGTATCGACACCCGCCGGCACCTTTTGTACAGCCTCGTCCATAATGATACGCACACCATGGTGCATCGCGCGCAATTGCTCCAGGCGCTCACTGACTTCGAGCAGCGATCGCGGCCAGCTCACAAAACTGTTTAAAGTCGCCACGCGATAGGCATAAATACCGATGTGGCGTTTGCCATGCACAGGCTCACTGTCTTGCCAAGGCAGGGCTGACCGGCTGAAGTACAGGGCATAACCTTGTGCATCTGTAACCACCTTTACGGCGTTGGCATTATGCAATTCGGTGGCGTTATGAATGGTGTGAAACAGACTGCTGATGCCTGCGTCCGGGTGTTTCTGAAGATTGGCGGCAACCTGATTGATCGTGGCGGGAGGAATCAGTGGTTCGTCGCCCTGCACATTCACAACCACCGCGTGTGCTGGTAGCCCGAGGCTTGCTGCAACTTCCTGGATACGGTCGGTACCGGACTGATGATCCGTCCGTGTCATCACCACGCGCGCGCCAAAACCCTGCGCAACATGGGCGATACGCTCGTCATCTGTGGCAATGACTACCGCATTGGCATCACTCTCGCAGGCGCGCTGGTATACGTGCTGAATCATGGGCATGCCAGCAATATCCAGCAATGGTTTTCCTGGCAAACGTGTGGATGCAAAACGTGCTGGAATAACCACCATAAAACCCGCGTCTTGTTGGCTCATGATCGATTTTCACGCTCATCAGCGCTCAATGTGCGCGCCTCGGTTTCCAGCATCACCGGGATATCATCCCGAATCGGGTAGGCCAATGCATCGGCGTAACACAGCAACTCAGCCTGTTCACGTTTGTAGATCAAGGGCCCTTTACAGACTGGACATACCAGTATACTCAGCAGCTTTTTGTCCATCTGTTTCTCCTGCACTCTTTAAAAAACATGTTCTTGAATAACCCGGACTCAACCCGCTTTACGCGCCGCATCAAGACCGTCCAATTGTTTACTGACAGCCTGCAAAAATGTAGTTGGCAGGGCTGCCTTGACGCTGAGATACCACCAGTTGTCAGACGCAAAATGCTGGCACTTCACAGCATCTTTTTCGGTCATCAACAATACTGACTGACTGGCGAACGCCAGATCTGCCCTGGAATAGGCGTGATGATCCGGAAATTTGCGCGCGCGCACTTTGAACCCAAGCTGCCGAACTGTTTCGAAAAAACGCTCAGGGTTACCAATGCCTGCAATCACATCAATCGCCACGGGCGCCTGCTCGTCACTGGCGCCTAATGCCAAGGCCAGCGCACCCAGACTGACCTGCTGGCCTGTACGCACGTTGATCCAGGCATGTGGCTCTAGTGTAAACCGCGCTGGCACAGTCTGCACCGTTGGTAACTCTAGTGGATGTTGTCCGTTGATCAACACAAAGTCTACTTCTGAGAGACGCTGAGCGGGTTCTCGCAAAGGACCCGCAGGCAGACAAAGACCATTGCCTAATCCGCGCGCGGCATCCACCACTACTATTTCTATGTCGCGCGACATGCGATAGTGCTGCAGACCATCATCACTGATCACCACATCGCAGTCTGATTGCGCAATCAGCGCCTGTAGCGCACGTGAACGCTGGGGATCCAACACCAGAGGTCCGCGCAGGTACTTGCGCATGAGTCGGGCTTCATCGCCACTTTCACGCACATCCGTAGTGCTGTTCACAAACAAAGGGTAGTGTTTAGCGGTTCCGCCGTATCCACGACTGATCACACCCACGCGCCGACCGCTGCTTTCCAGCGCGTCCGCCAGCGCGATGACCACCGGCGTTTTACCTGTGCCACCCACTGAGATGTTGCCAACAACAATCACCGGTATTGCGGATGGTTGTTGCAATGCAGTGAGTCGTTTGCGCCTGACCAGGCTGAGTAGCCTGAACAAGGCCGACAAAGGTCGCAGCAGGTGTAACCATGCCGATCCTTGATACCAGGCATCGGTCAAGCCTGCCATCAGCTGAAGTCTCGACCATGAATGCCCAGTTCCGGACCCGGCTCTGCCACTACTGCAAACTGCATTCTGTG
This sequence comes from Pseudohongiella sp., assembly GCA_030696315.1. Lineage (GTDB taxonomy): Bacteria > Pseudomonadota > Gammaproteobacteria > Pseudomonadales > Pseudohongiellaceae > Pseudohongiella. The sequence goes on from JAUYSM010000112.1 coordinate 11,609, forward strand.
CAGGCGTGCATAGTGCTGATTGAGCGCCATCAGCTCATGGTGGCTGCCACTTTCCACGATGCAACCCTGATCCATGACCACAATCAGATCTGCGTTTTCGATGGTTGATAATCGATGAGCTATCACAAACGTGGTGCGGCCACGCATCAGTTCGTTTAATGCCTGCTGAATGTGCTGCTCGGATTCGGTATCAAGCGCCGAGGTGGCTTCGTCAAGAATCAGCACCGGCGCGTTTTTGAGGAAAGCGCGCGCGATGGCCAGGCGCTGACGTTGACCGCCTGACAACAACGCACCACCATCGCCGACATCGGCGTCATACCTGAGTGGCAACTTCTCAATAAACTCGGCAGCATGTGCGTTACGGGCCGCTTCCTGAATCTGTTCCAGAGTCACTTTGTCACGCACACCATAAGCGATGTTTTCAGCCACAGAACCCTCAAACAACACCACATCCTGCGTCACTATCGCAATCTGCTCACGCAGATTTGCCAGCTGATAATCGGCCAGCGGTATCCCGTCCAGACGGATGCAGCCCGATGAATTATCGTAAAAGCGCGGCAACATCGACACCAGGGTGGATTTACCGCTGCCTGATCGCCCCACCAGCGCGACCGTCATTCCGGGCTGGGCGGTCAGATTGATGCCTTGCAGCACAGGTTTATCGGCTTCGTAGGCAAAGCCAACGTTTTCAAACTCGACAAGACCGGTTGCGCGTCCGGTTGTGTAGTAACCACCATTGTCTTCGCGTGGTGTATCCAGCAAATCAAAAATGCTGCTGGCTGCGGATATGCCGCGTTGAATGATGGCATTCACGCCCGATAGCTGACGAATGGGTTTGGCCAGCAAACCAGCCAGTGTCAGGAAGGTGACCAACTCGCCCGCAGAGGACGATGCAAACAACTCCGGCGACATGGCAAACCAGATCAGTATGGCCATCGCAATACTGACCAGAATCTGCACCAACGGGGTTGCCGTGGATTCAGTGGCAACCATTTTCATATTCTGACGACGATTGCGCTCGCTGGCGGTGTTAAACCGGCTTGAGACAAATTCCATGGCATTAAAGGTGCGGATCACCAACTGCCCTTTGATCGACTCATTGGTGATTTGTGTGACATCACCCATCGAGTCCTGCATCTGTCGGCTGTAACGTCGGTAACGCGAGGTCGCCAGGTGCACGACCACAGCCACCAGGGGTGCTACCAACAAAAATACCATGCTGAGGCGCCAGTTTACCCAGAACAGCATCGCCAACAGGCCCACGACAGTAAGACCTTCGCGCAGAATCACGGTGATGGCATTGGTTGCGGCGCCTTTGATTTGCGCCACATCGTAAGTAACTTTGGAGACCAGCCGGCCAATACTGTTCTGATCGTAGTAGCGTACCGGCACGGTCAACAATTGATCAACAATCTGCTGTCGTAATTTGTGAACCACATGATTGGCGATGTACTCCAGCGAGTAGCCGCCCATAAATCCACCAATGCCGCGTACTACCACAATCAAGACACATAAAATGGGACTCAGGATACGGCCATCCTCACTGCGCGCCTCAACCTGATCAATGGTCCAGCCCAGCCAGGGCGCCACAGCGGCCTGACTGGCGGCGTAAATGATGTACCCAAGAATACAAACACAGAACACGCCAATGTAAGGACGCATGTAGGACAACAGCCGCGTATACACTTGCAGCCCGGTCATCACCTTTACGGGCGCGGTTGTTGTTTGAGCAGAGCCCGGTGTCTGTGACCCGGATGGAGGTTTTTTGGATTTCGACATGCGAACCTGTCACTCCTCGCTGGCGGGTATCATCGGGGTGGTTTGATCGCCGGTTTCTGTCTCTTGCGACGCTGGTGGTCGCGTGGCGATACTCAAGCGACTGAAACCGGCCTGACCGATAGCATCCATCGCTGTCACAACTGACTGATGGGATGCCTCGGCATCGGCCACCAACAACACAGGTCGGCTGCGATCACGCTGTGCGCGCTGCAAGATGGCCTCGCTTAATGTGCTCGCCTGACTATTACTCAACACGTCACCATTCACACTGTAGCGCCCGGATTCACTGACAGTCACTTCAATCTGATCAACCAGAGTCTCGCTGCTGTTGGTATCAGCCTCTGGCAGATTGACCGACAAACGGGTATCGCGTGTAAACGTGGTGGTGACCATAAAAAAAATCAGCAACAGAAACACCACATCGATCAACGGCGTCAGGTTGATAGCGGGGTCTTCCAGTGTGCGCCGGGGAAAATTCACGCTTTTTTCTCGCCTTCCGCAGGGATTGAGAAATCCCGGACATCGACCCGACGGTCACCATGCAGAGCATCGACCAGTTTGGCCGATTCCTGCTCCAGCGCCAACACCAGAGTGTCAACGCGGCGCACAAAAAACCGGTGACAGGCGTAGGCTGGAATCGCCACACACAAACCAGCCGCCGTGGTGATCAAGGCCTCGGAGATACCTCCTGCCAAAGCATTGGGGTTGCCGGTGCCTTGCACCATAATTTCAGTAAAAACGCGGATCATGCCAATAACGGTACCCAACAGCCCCAACAAGGGTGTAATGGCAGCGATTGTGCCCAGGGTACTCAGATAACGTTCGAGCTCGTGAATCACTACGGCGGCCGACTGCGCAATCGCAGAATTCATGGCATCGCGGCCCTGTCGCGCCTGCACCAGACCTGCCGCCAGAATCTGACCCAGTGGCGATGCCAACCTGAGTTCGCGCATACGCGTTGAATCAAGCTCATTGTTCTTGATCCAGGTCCACACCTGGCCTACCGCATACTTGGGCGCAATACGGTTGACACTCAGCGTCCAGAATCGTTCGATCACAATGGCAATGGCCAGAATTGAACACAAAATAATGGGCAGCATCAACCAGCCGCCAGCCATAACAATTTCTACCACAACTGTCGCCTCCGCTGAACCGGCGACTACTTTACCATAACTTGCCAGAATTGAACTGCTCAGCGTGGCGTGTGCCAAAAACGTCGCGCCTGTTCGCGCTGACGTTCCAACAGGCGCGGATGATCGCCGCCCAGTTCAAACAAAATCGCGCCAGACTCTGCCGTATTCTCTACAAGCACATCGGCATCCTGATAACGCTGCACCACCTCAGGATGGGGATGATCAAAGCGATTGTTGTAACCGGCAGAGATGACTACCCAGTCTGGCTGCACTGCGCCCGTAAAGGACAGGGTGCTGGAACTGCGACTGCCATGATGCGGGGCCTGCACTATGTCAGCGCGCAGCGAGTTTGCCCACTCGCGCACCATCCAGTGTTCCGCCTGCTGCTCGATATCGCCGGTCAACAGCAGACGTTGACCGCGCGTTGAAATCATCAGCACACAGGAGGTGTTATTCAAATTGCCACCCGGCATTGTCAGGGGGTTTGCCGCGGGCGGATACAACACTTGAAACTCAACGGCATCCCACTGCCATTGCTGACCAGACGCGCAATTCAGCACATGATCTGCGGATGAAGGTGCTTGGGCAGCGTTGTCTGCAGATCCGCCCTGTCCGCTCAAAAAAGTGTCGATTGGTATCTCACTTGCCAGCGATTGAAGTCCTCCACTGTGATCGGCGTGCCAATGACTGACGATTACGGTGTCCAGATGCGCAACACGGCTCCACCGTAAATACGGTAACAGTACTGCTTTGCCAGCATCATAATCCGGACCCAGCGTCGGACCAGTATCAAACAGCAGCGTGTGCCCATGGGTATGCACCGCAACAGCAAGCCCCTGCCCCACATCCAGAAAGCGCACCCACACTATCCCCGGTGCAGGACGTTCCGGGTCAGGCGGGCGCAGTAGCGGTAATAACAGCAGCAACGCCAGGTAGCGCGGAAATAAACCGCGTGGTGCCAACAACATCACACTGGCAATTGCCATGAGTACCATGACATCAAAATCCGGCATTGCCGGGCGCCAATTGCTTGGTGACCAACTGGTCAGCCAGCTCAGAAAGCCCAATAACATGACCAGCACTTTGTCGGCTGAGATCAGCAGGTAATCAGACCCGGGCACCCCCATCATCAGGGCAATGGAGCCGATCAAGGCAAGCGGCACTACCAACAAACTGACCAGAGGAATCGCCAACACATTGGCCAGCGGCGAAATCACTGAGACTTGCCCCGTCCAAACAATCAATGGCAGCAGCAGGCCCACGCTGACCACCCATTGTGGCTGAACCCAGCGTTGCCACGCACTGCCCACGCGGTAGCGCAATGACGACGCGCGCAAACGATTGCGACCGTGCGCCGCAAACGCAAAAAACAACGAGGCAACCGCGCCAAAGGATAACCAGAAGCCAGCCTGGGTAACTGCCATCGGATCCAGCAGCAATACCAGCAGTGCGGCCAGCAGCAGCGCATCCGCGGGCGCTACCGCCAAACCCAGCAATCGACTCCCCATAAACACGGTGATCATGATCACGGCACGCTGTGTAGGCAGTGAAAAACCGGCCATCACACTGTAACAAAGCGCTGCCAGTATGGCTGCCATTGCCGCCCACTGTTGTGCAGGCAGCATCAGCATCATCGCGGGGCTCACTCGCACCAAACCATTGACCAGCGTCCATGCACACAATGCAATAAACCCGACATGCAGACCCGAGATCACCACCAGATGATTGGTGCCGGTGCTGGTAAACAACGCCCATTGCTGATCGCTGATACCCTCGCGGTCACCAATGACCAAGGCCTTGAGCAGCCCGGGGTGATTCAATTGCTGTTTCGATTGCCCACCTGCGTTATCAATCTGACTGGCCAGCGCGGCTCGCCAGGCATTTATGCTCCAGCGCGCCGGTGGCAATGCCTTATTGAACGACGTCTCTCGAATATAGCCACGCGCCATGATGCCGCGCTGGAATTGGCCCGCTTCAAAATCATACACACCAGGATTGGAAAAGCTGTGAGGCCGGTTCACACGCACACGCAGCTGCCAGCGTTCACTTGCCTGAATCGGCAGAGCACCGTAGTCGCTCAGGGTGACACGCATGCCTTGCATTAATGGTTTATCCGCTGCGCACAGCTCAGGTTTCAGGCGCAGACAAGCAGACTCAAGATCAAACTCGAATTGGCGGGTGCGTCGATTGCCAAAACCGGCATCCACCGCAGTGTCGGCATAGGTCTGTCCGCGCACCAGACTCGCAACCTGTCCGATCACCCAGAAGTCTTGACCTTCCAGCGCCAAGGGCAATCGGTGGTGTAGCTGTCTCTGCGCCATTAACATGGCCCAGCAAAACCCGGCTATCAGCAACAGTCCATAACTGAGTATTGCCAGTATGACCCGATGGCGTGCAGACAGGTTTTTCAGGGGCCATACCTGCACGTAAGCCTGCACGTATGCCTGCTCGTAAGCCAGCACATAAGCCAGCATGAGCGCCGTTACGCATAACACACCGGCGAGCACACTGGCAGACTGGAAATTATCCATCAACAGCAGCGGCACACGGCTCATGCGACTGTGAAGTGCAATGCCGCAACAAACGGTCAGCAGCTGCAAACGCATTCAGACTCCACCCTGACTCAAGACAAGGCATCACCGCACACCGGTAGATGCTTATGCTTTATAGGGGGGAATCCAGTGAGCTGCCGGAAAAAAGCCAGCCCTTGTGATCATCAGTCGGCGCGAAGGGCTTCGGCAGGCAGGACGCGCGCTGCACGCCAGGCAGGATACAGACTGGCCAGCAAGCATAGCAGTAATACACCTGAACTAACCCAGCCCAGGTCTGACCAGAGCAATTGTGATGGCAAAAAATCCACAGGGTAGACGTCGGCGCTGAGCAGTTGCGTGCCCGTTGTGCTTTCCAGCCAGCGATACAGCGCACTGATGTTCAGCGCCAGCACAGACCCCAGCACCAGACCCAGTCCAGCGCCCATCAAACCAATCAGACAGCCTTGCAGCACAAAAATCCGGCCAATCATACCGGGCGAAGCACCCATGGTTCGCAGAATCGCAATGTCTGAACGTTTGTCGCGCACGATCATGACCAGGCTGACCACCAGATTAAAGGCGGCAACCGCCACCAGCAGCCACAACAAAAATCCCACGATGGTGCGTGATAAACGAATATTCTCGTAAATAGCGCCGAACCATTGCGTCCAGGTTTCCACATAGAAACCCTGCGGCAATTCCTGCTCTATGGCGACGCGCAGCTGGTTGACCGCCAACACATCACTGGTGCGCAGCCGCAGCCCATCATAACTATCGGGCTGGCGATATAAAGCCTGCGCATCCGGCAAGGCGATCATCACCAGTTGTTCATCCAGTTCCTGCGTGCCGACCCGGAAGATACCCGCGACCGTAAATCGTCGTTGAACGGGCAAGGGTGCTACCGGATTGATCGAGACGTTCAGGGAATACAAACTGACACTGTCACCAATACCAACTCCCATCTGCTCCGCCAGGGTTTGCCCCAACACTATCTGAAAGCGTTGCTCGGCAAGCGCCTGCAAGGAACCCGCACGCATAAACCGCGGCAATCGGGAAATTTCTTGTTCGCGCTGCGGATCAACGCCATTAACCATCACACCTTTACTGCCGAGCGGGCCTGACAACACGCCATTGGCGGTTAACACCGGCGCGGTCAGTTCGATACCCGGCACTGCCTGCAAACGCTCGTCCAATGCCAGCCAGCTGGCCGAACGCGGGCGTTCCTGTGTGGAAACCGTGGCATGGGGCAACACACCCAACACATTTTCGCGCACCTCCCGATCAAAACCATTCATCACCGACAATACCGCAATCAGGATGGTGACACTCAAGGCCAGACCACCAATGGTTAACAAGGACATAAAACTCACCAGCTGGCTGCGTCTGCCAACGCTGACATAACGCAGCGCAATACGGGCGGCCAGCCAGGTCGATTGTTGCCGGGGTAATGAGTGATTGCCGGTGTTGACCTTAGCCGTGTTCACGCGTTTGCTGCCTGTAAACAACCGTTACTGAGCACCAGCACACGATCCAGGGTCGCGGCAAAGCGTTCATCGTGGGTGACCACCACAAAACTGGTGTCCAGTTGCTGGTTGAGTGAGCGCATCAACTCATGAATACCTTGTGCAGTGCGGTGATCGAGGTTGCCGGTGGGTTCGTCCATCAATACACAGCGTGGTGAGCTCACCAGGGCACGCGCAATCGCAACACGCTGGCGCTCGCCACCGGACAACTCAGAAGGCTTGTGAGTCAGGCGATGAGACAAGCCAACCTGACCCAACAGCTCCGCTGCCTTGGCACTGGCTGCTTTTGTAGAACTGCCGCCAATCAATAAGGGCATGGCCACATTCTCCAGCGCCGAGAACTCGCCAAGCAGGTGGTGAAACTGGTACACAAAACCCAAATAGCGATTGCGCAAACTGGCGCGGGCGCGATCATTCATGCTGGCCAGATCACAACCCGCCACCTCAATATGCCCGCCTGTGGGCATATCAAGCCCACCCAACATATTCAGCAAGGTGGTTTTGCCCGAACCGGAACTGCCCACCACTGCAATACATTCACCAGGATATACGTCCAGATTGACGTCGAGCAGGACATCAACCTGCTGAGGGCCTTGTGTATAGCGCTTGCTCAGGTGCCGGCAACTGATCACGGGTATCATGTGTGCGCCGCGGGAGTTTTCGCCGTCATGGGACAAACTGTTCTGATGGGATTCCATTACTGTTCCGTCGATATTGTTGGCAGCAATCGTGTTGATCTGCATTGACTCACTCATAACGCAAAACATCCGCAGGTTGTATGCGGGCAGCGCGCCACGCGGGGTACAGGGTTGCCAGCAAGGATATTAATAAGGCGCTGGCACTGACCACAATCACATCGGACCACACCAGTTCCGCGCTCAGGTGAGCAATCATGTAGACATCACCGGGCGCTAGCAGTGTGTTCATCCAGTTTTCAAACCCACGGGTAATACTGGCCAGATTCATGGTTAAAACAATACCGCCTAGCGCCCCCAGCACAGTGCCAAGTACGCCGGCAGCAAACCCCTGAATCACAAACACCGCCATTACGGTCATGCGACTGGCCCCCATGGTGCGCAAAATGGCGATATCGGCACTTTTATCAGCAACGGCCATCACCAGTGTCGCCACAATGTTGACCGCTCCGATGATGACAATCATCAACAGCATAAAACCGGTGAGAATTTTTTCCATACGTAAGGCATCAAACAGGCTGCGCCGGGTTTCATTCCAGCTGCTTACCCGATAGTCCGAGGCCGGTAAGGCACTGGCAGCCTGCGCGGCGATGGCCTGCGCATTAAAGATATCAGACACTTTCAGGCGGATTTCGACATCCACCCCGCGCCCTGCCGCAAACAAGGCTTGTGCCGCATCAAGTCGGACCAACGCAATACTGTCATTATCGTAGAAACCAAAGTCGGCAATTCCTACAACCCGGAAACTGCGCGCCGCGTCCGTTGAACCGGTCAGCAAACTTGCCAAGGGTGTTGCCGACAATGGCATTCCGGTAAAAATTCCCAGGCGTGACGCCAGGCGCGTGCCCAGAATGATGCCATCGGGTGCTTGCTCCAGTTGGGCAATCAAGGCTCTTAAATGTTCGTCAGGTTGCTGTAACACCGTGGGTTCGAGGCTTGCGTCAATACCTCTGATTTCAACAAAATCACCATAACCCTCAAAACGCAGCCACGCCTCGGCACTGACAAACGGGGCCGCTGACACAATACCTGGCTGACCGGACAGCACAGAAACCGCTTGCTGCCAGGGTAAAGTGTCATCTGGCAACACCAAACCGGCATGCGGCACGGTTTTTAAGGTTTCAGCACGCATGGTACTCGTTGAAGCGTTGATGACTGACAACACCGCAATCAGCGCCAGCACGCCCAGGGCAATGCCCAGCATCGAAATCAGCGTGACAAAAGACATCAACTGGTTTTTTTTGCGGGCACGCACAAACCGCAGGCCGATAAACACAGCAAGTGGACGGTACATCATGGTGATATCAGTCGGGGAAGCTTAAACATGGCGCGATTCTAGTCGAGCCCCCTGTTTAAAACAAACCTTGCCAGCGTTGTTAATGCCATCCACCGCAGGTGTTTGAATAAAAAAGGCTTTACTGTTATAGTCGGCGGGCTGAAAAAAGCAGCTAACCATGAATTCGTATGAACAGGCAAAAGCGCCTGTTGTACCAATAGCAGTAATACCAAATAGCAAGACCAAACGTTTTTAACTGTAATTTTTAACAATGCTGTAACCGGAGCGCCCGGCAACACTCAGTGCTGCTGTGAGGACTCCAGGAACGAAGATTTTTGCGCACGGGCAGCCAGTATTGCTGACCCCGCCGCGATCAGTGCCGGCACACAGACTGATTTATTTTGAGAAAGTTCGTTTTGTGAACGCTCAGAAGCACAGTGTTCCTTTTTACGCCGCACTGAATGACGGCCAGGCAAAAACAAAACCTGACATCGTAGCAACTGGCAGCCAGCGTCACAGGCTGACTGACAGTAAACGGATGGACAGTACGCGCTTGAAGCAAGCGTATGGATTTGAACAAAGGAATCAAGACTGACCAGCAAAGACCCAGGGTCGCGGTTGGTACTTGAAGCAGACGTCGTGAGCAGGGTAATCGGGAAGATAAACGTCGCATTTATTGCAGACGATACACCGGACAGGTCCGCGCTGAACATCAGCAGCTGACCTGAATCTGACCCCATCTCTCAACGAGTCAGGCGCTATTGTGATTTTTTTCGCCGACGCTACCTGTATTCCTGTTCTATCTGTGCACCGCTGCGCGTGCTGATTATCCCTTGTTTTGTTTTCCTGACCGACCTTTAGTCAACGATATCCTGGATACCTGCTCTGGTTCTAAAGAGACACGTATCTATCATGAAAAGAATGTTGATCAATGCCACGCAAGAAGAAGAACTGCGTGTTGCCCTTGTTGATGGCCAGAAGCTGTACGATCTGGACATCGAAAACCGCACCCGTGTGCAGAAAAAAGCCAGTATCTTCAAAGGCCGTATCACCCGCGTAGAACCCAGTCTTGAAGCCGCGTTTGTGGATTTTGGCGCAGAGCGTCACGGCTTTTTGCCGTTAAAAGAAATCGCCCCGGAATACTTCAACAAAAAAGGCGCTGACGGCGGACGCGTCAACATCAAAGAATCCGTTTCCGAAGGCACCGAAGTCATTGTGCAGGTTGAAAAAGAAGAGCGCGGCAACAAAGGCGCTGCTCTGACTACCTTCATCAGCCTGGCGGGTCGTTATCTGGTATTGATGCCAAACAACCCGCGTGCCGGCGGTATTTCGCGTCGCATCGAAGGTGATGAGCGCTCAGAAATCCGTGAGGCCATCAACGGGCTGGACATTCCAGACGGCATGGGCATCATTGTGCGCACCGCCGGTGTCGGTAAAAACCAGGAAGAACTGCAGTGGGACCTCGACTATCTGCTGTCTCTGTGGACGTCCATCACCGACGCATCCGACAAGAAAAGTGCCCCCTTCCTGATTTACCAGGAAAGCAACGTGATCATTCGCTGTATCCGCGATTACTTGCGCCAGGACATCGGCGAAGTGCTGCTTGATACTAAAGAAGCCCACGAAGAGGCATTGAACTTTGTACGTCAGGTCATGCCACAGTACGAGTCACGCATTCGCCTGTATAACGAATCCCTGCCGCTGTTTAACCGCTTCCAGATCGAAGCGCAGATTGAATCGGCTTTCCAGCGCGAAGTGAAACTGCCCTCAGGCGGCTCGATTGTTATCGACCCGACGGAAGCACTGATTTCAATCGATATCAACTCATCACGTGCCACACGCGGTTCTGATATCGAAGAAACGGCGCTGAATACCAACCTGGAAGCGGCTGATGAAATTGCCCGCCAATTGCGTCTGCGTGACATGGGCGGGCTGGTGGTGATCGATTTTATCGACATGAGCTCCACCAAGAATCAGAAAGAAGTTGAAAACCGCATGCGCGATGCGCTCGAGGCTGATCGTGCACGTGTGCAGGTCGGACGCATTTCCCGTTTTGGTCTGTTGGAAATGTCACGTCAGCGTCTGCGCCCATCGCTGGAAGAAACCAGCGCCATTGTGTGCCCGCGCTGCGCCGGACAAGGTGCTATTCGTGACGTAAAATCACTGTGCCTGTCTATCCTGCGTGTGCTGCAGGAAGAAGCAAACAAGAAAAAGAGCGCCGAAATTCGTGCAATTGTGCCGTTATCCGTTGCTGCCTATCTGCTTAATGAAAAACGTAATGCGATCGCTGCCATTGAAGCGCAAAGCAAAACGCGCCTGTTGATCATCCCGAATCCTTCGTTGGAGACGCCTCACTACGAGATTCAGAGTCTGACCTTGCAGGACGGCGGCACGCCTCTGGCGATTTATGAAATTGTGACTGCACACGATGATCATGAAGACGTT
>JAUYSM010000002.1 GCA_030696315.1 Pseudohongiella sp.
GAGATGGTGATGCCTGGTGACAACACCAAGCTGGTTGTAACGCTGATTCACCCGATCGCAATGGATGATGGTCTGCGTTTCGCAATTCGCGAAGGTGGACGTACCGTAGGCGCGGGCGTTGTTGCCAAGATTCTTAAGTAATTTGAGAGTGGGCAACGCGTTTCAGTTTTGAAAAACTGAGACAGTACAAGCCGAAACGCTTCGAAAAGGTGTTTCGGCTTGTGCATCTTGAAAAGAATAGGCCAGTAGCTCAATTGGCAGAGCGGCGGTCTCCAAAACCGCAGGTTGGGGGTTCGATTCCCTCCTGGCCTGCCATATAAACGTGGCAGCGCTGAGAAGAAAACTATGTCCGAAAAATCTAATACCCAAGTACAGAGTCAAGATTTGCTGAAGTGGGTTGCTGTTGCAGTGATAGTTGCCGCTGGCGTTTACGCTAATGCCTATTTCTCAGCGGAATCCCTGGTTTTTCGCGTGTTGGGTATGCTGGTTCTGGGTGCGGCCGCAGCATGGGTTGCAGTACAGACTACTAAAGGCGCAGCATTCCTGAATCTGTGTCTGGAGGCGAGAACCGAGATTCGCAAAGTTGTCTGGCCGACTCGCCAAGAGACTACGCAGACCACTATGATTGTGTTGGTCGTGGTTTTTATTCTTGCGATTGTGCTTTGGCTTCTGGATACGGCGCTTGGTGCTGTCATCTCACGGATAATTGGCTAGTCAGAGGAAATTAGATGGCGATGCATTGGTACGTTGTTCATGCCTATTCAGGTTATGAAAAAAGAGTGATGCAGGCGCTCAAGGAGCGCATTGCGCGTTCTGGCATGGAAGATCTTTTTGGTGAGGTGTTGGTGCCCACTGAAGAAGTGCTTGAAATGCGTGCTGGCCAAAAGCGGAAGAGTGAACGAAAGTTTTTCCCAGGATACGTGCTGGTTGAAATGGAACTCAACGATAACACTTGGCACCTTGTTAAGGAGACTCCTCGGGTTCTCGGTTTTATAGGCGGTAAGGCTGATAAGCCTGCCCCGATTACTGCTCGCGAGGCTGGTCGTATTCTTCAGAGGCTTGAAGAAGGTCAAGATAAACCACGGCACAAAGTTGTGTATGAGCCGGGCGAAATGGTTCGCGTAATTGATGGGCCGTTTAATGATTTTACTGGCACTGTAGAAGAAGTTAACTACGAGAAAAATCGCCTGCGGGTTGCTGTATTGATTTTTGGAAGATCTACGCCTGTTGAGCTTGAGTTCAGTCAGGTGGAAAAGAGTTGATTTTAAAAAATTGAGCGCACCTGTCCTGGTGTGCTGTTTAACCGGGGAGCTAAGGCGTCGTTTATCGAAAGCCTGGCGATAACACCCAAAGGAGAAAGTAAATGGCTAAGAAAGTAACCGCTTATATCAAGCTGCAGGTCGGCGCAGCAAAAGCTAACCCCAGTCCGCCCGTTGGTCCAGCTCTTGGTCAGCGTGGTGTTAATATCATGGAATTCTGCAAACAGTTTAATGCGCAGACCCAGGGTATGGAACCAGGTTTGCCAATCCCGGTCGTGATTACCGTTTATGCTGACCGTAGCTTCACTTTTATCACTAAAACCCCACCGGCATCGGTTCTGCTGCGCAAAGCACTTGGCATCCCCAAGGGAAGTTCGCGACCAAATACCGATAAAGTAGCAAAAATTACTCGAGCTCAGCTTGAGGAAATTGCACTTGTAAAAATGCCAGATCTGACTGCATCCAATCTCGAAGCAGCAGTTCGTACGTTGGCGGGCACAGCCAGAAGTTCTGGTATTGATGTGGAAGGGGTATAAGTAATCATGGCTAAACTGACAAAAAAACAGAAAGCAATCGCAGCCAAGCTCGATACAACTCGCAGCTATTCAGTTGCAGACGCATTGGCGATGTTGAATGAATTCTCTTCTCCAAAATTCAAAGAATCTATCGACGTTTCAGTGAATTTGGGTGTGGATCCGCGTAAGTCCGACCAAGTTGTCCGTGGCTCTACGTTGCTGCCGTTCGGCACAGGTAAAACGGTACGTGTAGCAGTGTTTGCGCAGGGCGAGAATGCCAACAAAGCCAAAGAAGCGGGTGCGGATATCGTTGGATTCGATGATCTTGCTGAAAGTATTGCTGCCGGCAACCTTGATTTTGACGTTGTGATTGCAACCCCGGATGCGATGCGCGTGGTTGGTAAGTTGGGTCAAGTACTTGGTCCTCGAGGTTTGATGCCTAACCCCAAAGTGGGCACAGTAACAGCTGACGTTGCTGGTGCAGTTCGAAATGCCAAGGCGGGCCAGGTTCGTTACCGTACTGATAAGAAAGGCATCATTCACGGTGCGATTGGCAAGATTGGATTTGAGGCGCCTGCTATTCAGGGCAACCTCGAAGCGCTCTTGAATGATTTGAAGCGTGCCAAACCAGCCTCCTCAAAAGGCATTTATATCCAGAAAGTGGTTCTGTCTTCAACGATGGGACCTGGTGTTCAGATTGATCATTCCTCTCTGAGCGTCTGAGCACTAAAAATTTAAAGTAACCCTCTTGGGTTGCTTCAGACTTTGGGGTTTTGTCTGCTGCCAGTCAGCAGACAGGGCTGTCAAAGACCGTAGGTGTCACTTGATCTTGCAGGTTGAAGACAGTGGCTTAATGGCCTACGCAGATGGTGAAACCCGTGGCAACTCGTTTGTCACCATTCCACCAGTTAATCTCGGGCAATCTGCTGTTTCTAAGGTGGATTGCTCGAGGAAAAACAACGTTGGGTCGAATTTTGACCCTAATCAGGAGTAAAGCTAGTGGCTATTAGGCTTGAAGACAAACAGCAAATCGTCTCGGAAGTCAATGAAGCTGCTACCAGTGCTTTGTCTGCTGTGCTCGCCGATTACCGGGGAGTTTCAGTTTCTGCCCTGACTCAGCTTCGCAAGAACGCTCGTCAAAACAATGTGTATCTGCGTGTAGTACGTAATACCTTGTTGAAACGCGCTGTTGCAGGTACTGAGTTTGAGTGTATCCAGGATGCACTTGTTGGGCCGACCATTCTTGCGTTTTCTATGGAAGATCCGGGTGCCGCTGCGCGTGTACTTAAAGATTTTGCCAAAGCAAATGACAAGTTTGAGATCAAAGCTCTGTCTGTCGGAGGCAAGTTATTGGGCGCCGACCAGATTGATGCTCTGGCAACATTGCCGACTTACGATCAGGCAGTGTCCATGCTGATGAGTGTCATGCTGGCACCGATTACCAAACTTGTTCAAACCTTTAACGAGGTTCCGACTAAGGTTACGCGTGCGGTTGCCGCCGTTCGTGACCAAAAGCAAGCTGCATAATTCCGAAACATTATTGAATCTATTTTTTAAATTTTTATTGGGAGTTACAAGTCATGGCGTTGTCCAAAGACGATATTCTGAATGCTATCGCTGAAATGTCCGTAATGGACGTAGTTGCATTGGTTAAAGCAATGGAAGAGAAGTTCGGCGTTTCTGCAGCAGCTGCTGTTGCCGTTGCTGCTGCTCCAGCTGCTGCTGCTGAAGCTGTTGAAGAGAAGACTGAGTTCGACGTTATCCTGAAATCTTCTGGCGAAAAGAAAGTTAACGTGATCAAAGTTGTTCGTGCTTTGACTGGTCTGGGCTTGAAAGAAGCCAAAGATCTGGTTGATGGCGCTCCGTCTACAGTGAAAGAAGGCGTCAACAAAGTAGAAGCTGAAGATGCCAAGAAGCAATTGGAAGAAGCCGGCGCTGCAGTTGAGCTGAAGTAATCCGCTTTTCGTATTGCCATTAAAATGCCGACAGGGAGCACATGCTCTCTGTCGGTGTTTAATGTTTTTTAAATGTGGTTCAGTACCGTAATGATGCAGTGAAGGCCCGGTATAAGCTCTAGTGGCCGCAGATTCAGAATGGCTTTTTTGTCATTCGCAGTAGTCGGGTTTATCCCGGCTGCTGATTGGTCAAATTGGCAGTTGCCGATACGACAAAGCTCGACGCTGGAACGATATAAGACAGTACAAGCTCAAACGTTTGAAGTTAGTGGGATTTATCCATTTGCCGCGAGACACTTGCAGAGCATTGGATATACAGAGTCTGCCCGAGAAAAGCTGCGCAGTTTTTTCGCAGGCAGGCATTAAGAACATACTTGCTAGGAAAACACTAATGGCCTATTCGTATACAGAGAAAAAACGTATCCGTAAAGACTTTGGTAAATTGCCGGGTGCGATGGATATTCCGTATCTCTTGTCAACGCAGATTGACTCTTACAGGCAGTTTACGCAAACCGATGTGTCCTCGGATAAGCGACTGGACCAAGGTTTACACGCAGCATTCAAATCCGTGTTCCCAATAATCAGCTACTCAGGCAAGGCTATTCTTGAGTATGTGAGTTATGAGTTGGGTAAGCCGGTTTTTGATGTCAAAGAATGTCAATTGCGCGGTACTACTTACTCGGCGTCGTTGCGCGTCCGCGTCAGGTTGATTCTTTACGATAAAGAGTCAACAACTCAGGCCATCAAGGACATCAAAGAGCAGGAAGTGTACATGGGCGAGATTCCGCTCATGACAGGCAGCGGTACCTTCGTTATTAATGGTACTGAGCGCGTGGTTGTATCGCAATTGCACCGCTCTCCTGGCGTGTTTTTTGATCATGACAGAGGCAAAACTCACAGCTCTGGCAAGTTGTTGTACTCCGCCAGGATTATCCCCTATCGTGGATCCTGGCTGGATTTCGAATTTGATCCGAAAGATCTGGTGTTTGTCCGTATCGACCGTCGCCGCAAACTGCCTGCGACGGTACTGTTGCGCGCGCTTGATTTTACATCTGAACAGATTCTGGCGATGTTTTTCGAAAACAATAACTACCGATTGGGTAGTAACATCGAAGACCTTATGCTGGAACTGGTCCCCTCGCGCCTGCGCGGTGAAGTACTGAACTTTGAAGTGGTTGATGGAAAAGGCGAAATTGTTGTTGAACAAGGCCGTCGTATCACCGCCAAACATATTCGGCAGATGGAAAAGGCAAAACTCACCGAGCTGAAAGTCAGCTCTGAGTATGTGTCAGGCCAATCGCTGGCGAAGAGTATCGTGAATCCTGATACGGGCGAAATCCTATACGAATGCAATACGCTGGTGACACCAGACCTGCTGAATAATCTTCTCAAGGCTGGCATAACTCAGTTTGAAACTATTTATACAAATGATCTGGATTGCGGCCCATTCCTGTCGGAAACCTTGCGCGCGGACAGCACGTCTTCGCGTCTGGATGCATTAGTAGAAATCTACCGTATGATGCGCCCCGGTGAGCCGCCAACCAAAGATTCTGCAGAGAATCTGTTTGGTAACCTGTTCTTCTCGCATGAGCGATATGATCTGTCTGCTGTTGGTCGCATGAAATTCAATCGCCGCCTCGGTCGGGTAGAGACCACTGGTGCGGGCGTGTTGAGTGTCGACGACATCGTTGATGTATTAAAGACACTCGTGGCGATTCGTAATGGTTTTGGCACAGTGGACGACATCGACCACCTTGGCAACCGTCGTATTCGCTCAGTTGGCGAGATGGCAGAGAACCAGTTCCGTGTAGGCTTGGTCCGTGTTGAGCGCGCAGTCAAAGAGCGTCTGAGCATGGCTGACTCCGAAGGTCTGATGCCTCAGGATATGATTAACGCTAAGCCAGTTGCTGCAGCAATCAAAGAGTTTTTTGGCTCCAGCCAGCTGTCACAGTTTATGGACCAAAACAACCCCTTGTCAGAAGTTACACACAAGCGTCGTGTTTCTGCGCTTGGACCAGGTGGTTTGACGCGCGAGCGTGCTGGTTTCGAAGTACGTGACGTACACCCGACCCACTATGGTCGAGTTTGCCCGATTGAAACGCCGGAAGGTCCGAACATCGGTCTGATCAACTCGATGGCGACTTATGCCCGCACAAACGACTATGGTTTCCTCGAGAGCCCATATCGCCGTGTGATTGACGGTGTAGTAAGCAACGAGATCGATTACCTGTCTGCCATTGATGAAGGACAGTTTGTTATCGCGCAGGCTAGCGCCAAGCTTGATAAAGAAGGGCGCTTTGTCGAAAACCTGGTAACTGTACGTTATAACAGTGAAACCACGTTGATGCCGAAAGAGCAAATCAATTACATGGATGTGGCACCGCAGCAGATGGTGTCAGTTGCAGCGGCTTTGATTCCGTTCCTGGAACACGACGACGCTAACCGTGCATTGATGGGTTCAAACATGCAGCGTCAGGCGGTACCGACATTGCGAGCAGAGCCTCCGCTCATCGGTACGGGACTGGAGCGAAATGTTGCCCACGACTCTGGTGTATGCGTGGTTGCAGATCATGGCGGCGTAATCGAGAGTGTTGATGCCTCACGTATCATTGTTCGCGTTAATGATAGCGAAACGATGGCGGGTGAAGCGGGTGTGGACATCTATAACCTCACCAAATATACGCGCTCAAACCAGAATACATGTATTTCGCAGACCCCGCTTGTCAAGCAGGGTGACCGCGTAAGCCGTGGTGACATTCTGGCCGACGGTCCATCCGTGCATTTGGGTGAACTGGCGCTGGGCCAGAATATGCGTATCGCATTTATGCCCTGGAATGGTTACAACTTTGAAGACTCGATTTTGATTTCTGAACGTGTGGTCAGTGAAGATCGTTTGACCACGATCCACATTCAGGAACTCACGTGTGTTGCTCGCGACACCAAGCTTGGCTCTGAAGAGATCACGTCTGATATTCCAAACGTTGGCGAAGGCGCACTGTCGAAGCTCGATGAAGCCGGTATTGTGTATATCGGTGCAGAGGTTGGCGCAGGTGACATTCTGGTCGGCAAGGTGACACCTAAAGGTGAAACACAGCTGACACCAGAAGAAAAGCTGCTGCGAGCGATCTTTGGTGAGAAAGCGTCCGACGTGAAAGACACCTCGCTGCGTGTGCCTTCAAGCGTCAAGGGCACGGTTATCGACGTGCAGGTATTTACGCGTGACGGTCTTGAGAAAGACCAGCGCGCACGCGAAATTGAGAAATCTCAGCTCGACAAAGTGCGTAAAGACATCAATGACGAGTTCCGTATTGTTCAAGGGGCTACCTTCTATCGTTTGAAGAGCGCGCTGCTCGGCAAAACAGTTGCTGGCGGTCCTGGTCTGAAGAAAGGCGCTGAGCTGACGTCAGAATATCTTGACGGACTGGGTGCAGATGATTGGTTCAAACTTCGTCTCGTAGATGAAGAACTGAACAAGCAGCTGGAGCTTGCCGAGGCGCAACTAAAGCGTCGCCGTGCGGATCTGGACGACCGGTTTGAAGATAAAAAACGCAAGTTGATTCAAGGTGATGATCTTGCTCCTGGCGTACTGAAGATTGTGAAAGTTTACCTCGCAATCAAGCGTCGCATTCAGCCTGGCGACAAGCTTGCTGGTCGTCACGGAAACAAGGGTGTTATCTCCGCGATTATGCCGGTTGAAGACATGCCGTTTGATGAAACCGGTAATCCGGTTGATGTGGTGCTCAACCCACTGGGTGTGCCATCACGAATGAACGTAGGTCAGATTCTGGAGACCCACCTCGGTGCTGCGTCAAAAGGTCTGGGCGCACGCATCAATCAAATGTTGCATGAGCGTCGCAAAGTCGAAGAAGTTCGCAAACTGCTCGATGAGATTTATAACTCAGTCGGCAACAAAAAAGAGCCTCTTGATGAGTTGAGCGATACCGAAATCATGGAGCTTGCAGAAAATCTGAAGGCTGGTGTGCCAATGGCCACGCCAGTATTCGACGGTGCAAGTGAATATGAAATCAAGCAAATGCTGAAACTTGCTGGCATTGATGAAAGTGGACAGGTCACGCTCTATGACGGTCGAACCGGCAACGAGTTTGATCGCAAGGTGACAGTGGGCATTATGTATATGCTTAAACTTAACCACCTGGTCGATGACAAGATGCATGCGCGTTCTACCGGTTCATACAGTCTGGTTACTCAGCAGCCGCTGGGCGGCAAGGCGCAGTTCGGTGGGCAGCGCTTCGGTGAGATGGAAGTGTGGGCACTTGAAGCATACGGTGCAGCGTACACCCTGCAGGAAATGTTAACAGTCAAGTCTGACGACGTGGCAGGCCGAACCAAGATGTACAAGAACATCGTGGACGGCGACCATCGCATGGAGCCTGGTATGCCAGAGTCGTTTAATGTATTGCTGAAAGAGATCAGATCTTTGGCTATTGATATGGAGCTGGAAGTCTCCGGAAAGTAAGGTCTCGCGGAAGCAACATTTAACGAATCACTGATATTGTGATGCCTGCTGTGAAGAGCAGCAGGCGGAGGAAAGTAGAATGAAAGACTTGCTGGGATTACTGAAGTCACAATCACAATCTGATGAGTTTGACTCAATCCGAATCGGCCTTGCGTCGCCGGAAATGATCCGCGCCTGGTCATTTGGTGAAGTCAAGAAGCCAGAAACCATTAACTACCGCACGTTCAAGCCTGAGCGTGATGGTCTGTTCTGCGCAAAAATCTTTGGTCCAGTTAAGGACTATGAGTGCCTGTGTGGTAAGTACAAACGTCTTAAGCACCGTGGTGTGATTTGCGAGAAGTGTGGCGTTGAAGTTGCGCTATCAAAGGTGCGTCGTGAGCGCATGGGGCATATCGAGCTGGCCAGTCCGGTTGCTCACATCTGGTTCCTGAAGTCATTGCCGTCACGTATCGGTCTGCTGTTGGATATGACACTGCGCGATATCGAACGTATTTTGTACTTCGAATCATTTGTTGTTACTGATCCTGGCATGACCACGCTGGAGAAAGGTCAGCTGCTGACCGACGAACAGTATTACGAAGCCATGGAAGAATTCAGTGATGAATTCGACGCCAAAATGGGTGCTGAAGCCATTCAGCAGCTGATGCGTGATTTGGACATTAATGACGAGATCGGCCGCCTGCGAGAAGAAATTCCTGCGACGAATTCAGAAACAAAGCTGAAGAAGTTGTCCAAGCGCCTGAAGCTGCTGGAAGCATTTGCTGAATCAGGCAACAAGCCTGAGTGGATGGTGTTGACCGTTCTGCCAGTGCTGCCGCCGGATCTGCGTCCATTGGTTCCGCTGGATGGTGGTCGTTTCGCAACATCAGACCTTAACGATCTGTATCGTCGCGTGATCAACCGTAACAACCGTCTGAAGCGTCTGCTTGATTTGAACGCCCCTGACATTATTGTGCGTAACGAAAAGCGTATGCTGCAGGAAGCTGTGGACGCTCTGCTGGATAACGGCCGTCGTGGCCGCGCCATCACTGGCTCCAACAAGCGTCCTCTGAAATCTTTGGCTGACATGATCAAAGGTAAGCAGGGTCGTTTCCGTCAGAACCTGCTTGGTAAGCGCGTAGACTACTCCGGCCGTTCGGTGATCGTGGTAGGTCCTACATTGCGTCTGCACCAGTGTGGTCTGCCCAAGAAGATGGCTCTGGAATTGTTCAAGCCGTTTATTTTCGGCAAGCTTGAGCGTCGTGGTCTTGCTACCACCATCAAAGCAGCCAAGAAAATGGTGGAAAGAGAGACGCCTGAAGTTTGGGATATTCTCGCTGAAGTTATCCGCGAACACCCTGTCATGCTGAACCGTGCGCCAACGTTGCACCGGCTTGGTATTCAGGCGTTTGAGCCAGTGCTGATTGAAGGTAAAGCGATTCAACTGCACCCATTAGTGTGTGCGGCTTATAACGCCGACTTCGACGGTGACCAGATGGCTGTTCACGTGCCGCTGACGCTGGAAGCTCAGCTGGAAGCGCGCACGCTCATGATGTCGACCAATAACATTCTGGCGCCGGCTAACGGCGAGCCGATTATTGTTCCGTCTCAAGACGTGGTACTGGGTCTGTACTATATGACCCGTGAGCGCGTAAATGCAAAAGGCGAAGGCATGATTTTTGCCGACGAATCTGAAGTAAAACGCGCTTATGACACTGGCCATGCGCACCTGCAGGCTCGCATCAAAGTGCGGATCAATGACTTTGATTTGAATGATGCTGGTGAAAAGACCAAAATCCGCCGCATGATCGACACCACTGTAGGTCGCGTTCTGTTGTTCGACATTGTGCCGGACGGCCTGCCGTTCGCCATGGTCAACCAGAAAATGACCAAAAAGCAGATTTCCGGCATTCTGAACGCCTGTTACCGAAATGTAGGCCTGAAAGAAACGGTAATTTTTGCTGACCAGTTGATGTACACCGGATACCGTTATTCAACCGTGTCAGGTTCATCTATTGGAGTGAATGACTTCGTCATTCCAGAAGCCAAGGCCCGTATCATCGGTCAGGCTGAATCTGAAGTTGAAGAAATCGAAAACCAGTATGCTTCCGGTTTGGTGACCCAGGGCGAGAAGTACAACAAAGTTATCGATATCTGGTCACGTGCAAACGACCTCGTTGCCAAAGCAATGATGGAAGGCTTGTCTACAGAGCCTGTCATCAACAAAGAAGGCAAGGAAGAGCGCCAGGAATCGTTTAACTCCGTTTACATTTATGCCGACTCTGGTGCAAGGGGTTCGCCCGCTCAGATTCGTCAGTTGGCGGGTATGCGTGGTCTGATGGCGCGTCCAGATGGCTCCATCATTGAGACGCCAATTACTGCGAACTTCCGTGAAGGCTTGAGCGTTGTGCAGTACTTCACTTCAACCCACGGTGCGCGTAAAGGTCTTGCAGATACCGCGTTGAAAACAGCTAACTCCGGTTACTTGACCCGTCGTCTGGTTGATATTTCCCAGGATCTGGTTATCACAGAGGAAGACTGTGGCACGCAGGACGGACTGGTTATGCGTCCTATCATTGAGGGCGGCGATATCATTGCTGCACTTGGCGAGCGAGTGCTGGGTCGAGTTCTGACACGTGATGTGGTCGACCAGGCAACTGGTGAGGTCATCGTTGAGGCCGGCGCTATGCTGGACGAAAAGATGGTTGATCGTCTTGAGATCGGTGGTATTGACGAAGTACACGTGCGTTCGGCTATTACGTGCGAAACTCGTTTTGGTATTTGCCGTCAGTGCTACGGTCGTGATCTGGCGCGTGGCCATCTGGCGAACGTTGGCGAAGCGATTGGTGTTATCGCAGCTCAATCAATCGGTGAACCAGGTACGCAGCTTACGATGCGTACCTTCCACATCGGTGGTGCGGCGTCGCGGGCAACAGCAGCGGATAACGTTCAGGTTCGTACCACAGGTACAGCGCATCTGCACAATATGAAAACTGTACAGAACGCCGCTGGCGGTTTGGTTGTGGTATCGCGTTCAGGCGAACTTATTGTTAATGATACTGCTGGCCGTGAGCGCGAGAAGTATAAGCTCCCTTACGGTGCTGTAGTCACATTGAATGCTGACCGCAAAGTTGAATCTGGTCAGGTTGTAGCCGTCTGGGATCCGCACACGCACCCGATTATTACAGAAGTGGGCGGAACAGCTGCTTTCACCAATATGGAAGAAGGTTTGACGGTCCGTCGCCAGACTGACGAAGTCACGGGTCTGTCCAGCCTGACCGTTATTGATCCGGCAGAGCGTCCCTCAGCGGCCAAAGAGTTGCGTCCTGCGGTGACGCTGCTGGATGCAAATGGTAAGGATATACATATCCCTGGTACCAACATGCCAGCAGTGTACTTCCTGCCTTCAAACTCAATTATCGCTGTACAAGACGGTAAGCAGCTAAACGTGGGCGACGTCATTGCACGTATCCCTCAAGAAGGCTCAAAAACACGAGACATCACCGGTGGTCTGCCGCGTGTTGCGGACTTGTTTGAGGCGCGCAAGCCTAAAGAGCCGGCTATCCTGGCTGAAATTTCCGGTACCGTCACATTCGGTAAGGAAACCAAGGGCAAACGTCGTCTGGTGATTACGCCAAAAGAAGGCGAGACCATGCCAGATGGCAGCACGTTCTATGAAGCGCTGATACCAAAATGGCGTCACATGACCGTGTTTGAAGGCGAGTTCATCGAGAAAGGTGAAACCGTATCGGATGGCCCGCCGTCACCACATGACATTCTGCGCCTCAAGGGTGTACCGTCTTTGGCGGAGTACATCGTAAATGAGGTTCAGGAAGTGTACCGATTGCAAGGCGTGCGTATCAACGACAAACATATCGAAGTGATTGTGCGTCAGATGCTGCGTAAAGTTGAAATCAGTGAGCCGGGCGATTCTTCATTGATTCGTGGCGAGCAGGTAACAATCACGCAGGTGCTTGAGGAAAACGACAAACTGCGTACTGCTGGCAAAGTGGAAGCTCACTTCCAGCGCATGCTGCTGGGCATCACAAAGGCGTCGCTGGCGACAGAATCCTTTATCTCTGCTGCGTCCTTCCAGGAAACAACCAGAGTTTTGACGGAGGCGGCTGTGACTGGCAAACGCGATTTCCTGCGTGGATTGAAAGAGAACGTTGTAGTAGGTCGATTGATACCAGCGGGTACCGGTCTTGCTTATCATGAAGCACGACGAAAACAGGCTGCCGCCAATCGGGCATTTGCAGAAAGCCCGACAGTGACCGCCAGTGAAGTTGAAGCAGCGCTGACCGAGGCGTTGAAATCAGGCGTGTAAGGTAATTTTACGCACCGGATTTAAGTTGACTACGGGATGCGAGGTCTTTAAACTCTCGCATCCTTTATTCTGGGTGATGGAGTTAACTGTGATTTTTGAATCGCAGCAAATTCCCTCACGCCGGTGTAATTGAATTTATATGACAAAACCAGGAGTAATGAATGGCAACTATCAACCAGTTGGTTCGTAAACCAAGACAGAGCAAGGTCGCAAAAAGCGACGTTCCTGCTCTGCAAGGTTGCCCGCAGAAAAGAGGCGTGTGCACCCGCGTCTATACCACTACCCCCAAGAAGCCGAACTCAGCACTGCGTAAAGTATGCCGTGTACGTTTGACCAATGGATACGAAGTCACCTCCTACATCGGCGGTGAAGGTCACAATTTGCAAGAGCACTCAGTGATCCTTATTCGTGGCGGTCGTGTTAAAGACCTTCCAGGTGTGCGTTACCACACTATCCGCGGTAGTTTGGATACTTCCGGCGTGGCAGCACGTCGTCAGGGTCGTTCCAAGTACGGTGCGAAGCGTCCAAAGAATAAGTAAGCAGATAATTTTTTTAACCAGTAAGGCCGCGTGACATCGATTATTAATCTTTGTGTATTGCGGATTACCTGAAACGGAATAGGTGATTTATGCCCAGAAGACGTGTAGCGGCAAAACGAGAAATATTGCCCGATGCAAAATACGGCAGCAAAGTGCTGGCGAAATTTATGAACCATGTAATGGAAGACGGTAAAAAGTCAGTCGCTGAGAAGATTGTATACGGCGCGTTGGCTACTGTTTCCAAGAACGGCGCAAATGCGCTGGAAACCTTTGAAAAAGCCCTGGATGCAATTGCACCGATGGTTGAGGTGAAATCTCGCAGGGTGGGTGGTGCAACCTATCAGGTTCCAGTCGAAGTTCGAGCCGAGCGACGCGCTGCGCTGGCGATGCGCTGGTTGGTTGATCACGCGCGCAAGCGTGGAGAAAAATCAATGGCACTTCGTCTTGCAGGCGAGATATCAGATGCTGCGCAAGGTCGCGGCAGCGCGGTTAAGAAGCGTGAAGACGTGCATCGTATGGCTGAAGCCAACAAAGCATTCTCTCACTACCGCTTCTAATAGTTTCTTTTAATTCATATCAATAAAGATATAGGTGCGACAGTGGCCAGGAAAACCCCTTTAAGCCGGTACAGGAATCTCGGAATCGTAGCTCACGTTGATGCGGGTAAAACAACCACATCTGAGCGAATTCTGTTTTATACCGGTGTTAACCACAAGATTGGTGAAGTACACGACGGCGCTGCAACCATGGATTGGATGGAGCAGGAGCAGGAGCGTGGTATCACTATTACTTCTGCGGCAATTACCACTTTCTGGAAAGGAATGACGCAGCAGTATGAAGAGCACCGTATCAATCTTATTGATACCCCCGGTCACGTTGATTTCACCATTGAAGTTGAGCGTTCGCTGCGTGTGCTTGATGGTGCGGTTGTTGTGCTTTGCGCTTCTTCAGGTGTTCAGCCTCAGACTGAAACGGTATGGCGTCAAGCAAACCGTTATCAGGTTCCTCGTATGATATTTGTCAACAAGATGGATCGCGCCGGTGCAGACTTCCTCAAGGTCGTCAAACAGGTGAAATCACGCTTGGGCGCAAATCCTGTGCCGATGCAGCTTGCGATTGGTGCTGAAGAAACCTTCAAGGGTGTAATCGACCTGGTGAAGATGAAGAGCATTGTCTGGAGCGAAGAAGATCAGGGTGTTTCTGTTACATATGAGGAAATTCCTGCCAGCATGCAAGCTGAAGCTGACAAGTGGCGCGAGCATCTTGTAGAGGCGGCTGCAGAAGCTAACGAAGAGTTCATGAACAAGTATCTCGAAGGTGAAGAGCTCACTGAAGAAGAGATCAAGATCGGCATCCGCCAGCGCACATTGGCTAGTGAGGTTGTCCCGACGTTCTGTGGTTCAGCGTTTAAGAATAAAGGTGTGCAGGCGGTATTAGACGGCGTAATCGACTATCTGCCTTCGCCTACTGAAGTAAAAGATATCGAAGGTACGCTTGAAGATGGCACGGTTGTAAGTTGCATCTCCAGTGATGACGCCCCGTTCGCAGCCTTGGCTTTCAAAATTGCAACAGACCCGTTTGTAGGTACATTAACGTTCTTCCGCGTGTACTCAGGTACATTGAATTCCGGTGACGGCGTATACAATTCGGTCAAGGGCAAAAAAGAGCGTGTCGGCCGTATGGTGCAAATGCGCGCCAACAACCGTGACGAAATCAAACAGGTTCTTGCAGGTGATATCGCAGCAGCCATCGGTTTGAAAGACGTGACCACAGGTGAGACTCTGTGTGACCCGAACCGTATTGTTGTGCTTGAGAAAATGGACTTCCCGGATCCAGTAATCTCTGTGGCTGTTGAGCCCAAGACAAAGGCTGACCAGGAAAAGATGGGTATTGCATTGGGCAAGCTGGCCCAAGAAGACCCTTCATTCCGAGTTGAATCTGATGAAGAGTCAGGTCAGACGATTATTTCTGGTATGGGTGAGTTGCACCTCGACGTACTTGTTGACCGTATGCGTCGCGAGTTTGGTGTTGAAGCTAACATCGGTAAGCCGCAAGTGGCGTATCGCGAAACCATCCGCAAGAAAGTTGAAGTGGAAGGCAAGCACGTCAAACAATCTGGTGGTCGTGGTCAGTTTGGTCACTGCTGGTTGCGTCTTGAGCCGCTGCCGGCTGATGAAGAATACACATTTGTTAACGAGGTAGTAGGCGGCGTAATTCCGCGTGAATACATACCTGCGATCGACAAAGGTGTACAAGAGCAAATGAAAAACGGTTGTCTTGCTGGTTATCCATTGCTGGCAATGAAAGTGACTGTGTTTGATGGTTCTTACCACGACGTTGACTCCAGCGAGATGGCGTTCAAGATCGCAGGATCCATGGCGCTGAAAAAGGGTGCGTTGATGGCTGATGCGGCACTGCTTGAGCCAATCATGAAAGTTGAGGTTGTGACGCCGGAAGAGAACATGGGTGACGTGATGGGCGATTTGAATCGCCGTCGTGGCCTCGTGCAAGGTATGGATGACAGCCCAAGTGGCAAGGTCATTAACGCTGAAGTGCCGCTCTCCGAGATGTTTGGGTACGCAACAGATCTGCGCTCAATGAGCCAGGGTCGTGCAACGTACACAATGGAATTCCTGAAGTATGGTGAGGTGCCGAACAATATTGCTGAAGGCATCATCAACAAGAACAAATCCTGATTTTGACTATTAATTTTCCAGACTTGTTTTAAGAGGTGATATTGTGGCTAAGGGTAAATTTGAACGAAAGAAGACGCACGTCAACGTTGGTACAATTGGTCACGTTGACCATGGCAAAACGACTCTGACAGCAGCTCTGACACGTGTCTGCGCGGAAGCGTGGGGCGGCGAGATGCGCGCATTTGACCAGATCGACAACGCGCCAGAA
>JAUYSM010000006.1 GCA_030696315.1 Pseudohongiella sp.
GAGCCCAGAGCGTTTGCAATATGAACCTCACCGTTGCGCGCGGCCTGCATCAATCCTGGCACACCCAACAACGAGTCAGGGCGCAACTCCAGCGGGTCACACCAGGGATCATTGATATGGCGCAGAATGACATCCACCTGATCCAGACCACCGAGTGTTCGGACAGACACCTGCCCATCTCGCACCACCAGATCGTCACCCTCGACCAGCGCGAAGTTCATGTAGTTTGCCAGCCATGCATGCTCAAAATACCCCGGACTGCCCGGACCTGGCGTCAGCAGCACGATGTTAGGTTGCTCACGACGACCACGTGACAAGTTGCCCAGACAGCGATGTTGTGCCTGCAGGAAGCCAGCAAGGCGCTTGAGCGGTGCATCGCGGTACATGCCCGGCAAGGCGCGCGCTAATGTGATCCGGCTTTCCAGCGCATAACCAACGCCCGAAGGCGACTGAGTCCAATCACCTAAAACCTGCCACTGCCCCTGTGTGTCTCGAATAACGTCGGTCCCATGGAATATCAGCAAAGGACGGGACAATTGCGAAGGCGTATCCGCAGCTGAAAACAAAAAGCCGGGATGGGTATACACCAATTCAGGCGGCAACAAACCGTTGTTAATAACCTTGCGCTCGCCATACAAATCATCCAGCAGCAAAGCCAGCAAGCGACTGCGCTGCTGCAGGCCCTGCTCAAGATGCGCCCACTCCTGTGTGCTGATCACCCAAGGCACACAGTCCAGTCGCCAGGAGCGCAGCTGACCAGGATCATCTTCGTAGGGGTTAAACGTCACGCCGTTTTCATGCAGTAAACTTTGGGCTTCCTCACTACGCGCCGCCAGCACATCAGCCCCTAAAGTCCCTAATTCTTCAAGCAGGTGTTGCCAATGCGCGCGCGGTCGCCCATGCGAGAGCAATTCGTCATACACACCCGAGTGCTTGCCTGTGCTTTGCTGAAGATAATCGCCAAGAAGGTCTTTATTGTGTTCTGGTAGGCCCGCAGGCTGCATGGTGTTTCCGCGTTGCTCTTTGCTGAATTGGTTAATTTTCTTGCAACCGACCTTCAACGTACTTGTGCAGTACGCTAGAGATCAGGGTCTGATAAGGAATACCTTCTTCCAAAGCTCTTTTTTGCAGACTCTTCAGGTCACGACTCGAGAGACGGATATTGATGCGGGCATCTTTGCGAAAAGTAGCTTCTGCATAAGATTGGTACTTTAAAACAGCTTCCGGGCTCAGCCCCGCGCTGCGCAACTCTCCCGACTCGAATGCCTCGAGTATGCTCGTTTCTTCAGCATCCAGCTGTAGGTTTTTCCCGATCGCGGCGCTCTTCTTCATGTCATTTCTCGCTTAAATCCTTCCTGTTCCTGGCCGCTTCACCGGACAAAAATTGTTTTGTTGCCTTTCTGCTGGGAATAATAGTTTTTAAAAATATCATCTCTTCAGATTCAACAAAAGGAATCAGGTAAACGTAACCATCAATCAAAATCTTGAATATCTTCTGCCACGGGTAAGCGCTCTGATCCGGGTGTTCGGCAATATCAACAATGTCCCCTGCCAATAGGTGAAAAACGACTTCTTCGAAAGATACTCCTCGCTCAACACGCAACTTCAGATTTTTTTCCGGGTCCCAGTCAAATGATTTCATGGTTGGAGACTAACAGTCTGTATGCCTTTTGTCATCAGCTTATCTCGTATCAAAACCCACTGCTGACAATGCCTGCACGCCTCAAATCCAGCGTGTGTGGATAATCCTGCCCTGGCGCTTGCGCTATGTGCTTTATCACACCCTGCGAGTGCCCTTCGGCTTTAAACCGTGCCATACGACGCGCCTCCGCCTCATTGGCATTGACCGGGAAAGTCTCATAATTGCGCCCGGCCGGATGTGAGACGTGGTAGCTGCAACCACCCACTGAGCGCTGATTCCAGGTATCCACCAGATCAAAGACCAGCGGTGCGTGAGACTCAATCAGCGGATGCAGGGCTGATGGTGGCTGCCAGGCCTTGTAACGCACGGCAGCGACAGCTTCACCGGGCACACCGGTAGGCTGCAGCGGAATCTTGTAGCCATTACAGGTCAACACATGTCGGGCCGGATTGAAGTCGCTGACTTTGACCTCAAGTCGCTCAACTGAGGAATCCACATAACGCGCTGTGCCGCCACCACTGGCTTCTTCGCCCAGCACATGCCAGGGTTCAATCGCCTGGCGCAGCTGGATATGCGTACCTTCGTAACGTACGTCACCGATCACCGGAAAGCGGAACTCCATAAACGGTGCAAACCATTCAAGTTTGAATTCAAAACCATGCTCTCTCAGATCGGCCAGTACCTCACCCAGATCCTGCCAGATGAAGTGCGGCATCATCCATTTGTCATGCAGTGCAGTCCCCCAACGCACCAGTGGCTTGCGATACGGCGACGCCCAGAACCGGGCCACGAGCGCACGAATCAACAATTGCTGCATCAGGCTCATTTCAGCGTGCGGCGGCATTTCAAACCCGCGTAATTCCAGCAGCCCGAGCCGGCCGGTGGATGAATCGGGCGAATAGAGTTTGTCGATACAGAATTCCGCACGATGGGTGTTGCCGGTGATGTCAGTCAACAAATGACGCAGCAGGCGATCTACGATCCATGGCTGAGGTGTTTCGCCCACAGGCATTTGCGAAAGCGCAATTTCCAGCTCGTACAGAGCCTCGTGACGGGCTTCGTCTATCCGGGGCGCCTGACTGGTTGGCCCCAGAAACATCCCAGAAAACAGGTAAGACAGACTGGGATGCTGCTGCCAGAAAATCAGCATGCTGGCGAGCAGATCCGGACGACGTAAAAACGGCGAGTCTGCCGGTGTTTTAGCGCCCAAGGTGACGTGGTTGCCGCCGCCAGTACCGGTGTGACGGCCATCCAGCATAAACTTTTCGGTGCCTAATCGCGTCAGACGTGCCTCTTCATACAACACACGCGTACTGCTGACCATGTCGCGCCAACTGGACGATGGCATCACATTCACTTCGATGACACCCGGGTCTGGCGTGATCATGAATTTTTCGATACGCGGGTCCGACGGAGGCGCATATCCCTCGATGCAGACCGGCACTTTGAGCTCAGCTGCAGTCTGCTCAATGGCTGCCAACAAGGCCAGATAATCCTCCAGCATCGGCAGCGGTGGCATAAACACAAACAACTTGCCATCACGCGCTTGCAAACACAGCGCCGTGCCAATGATTTCGACTTTCTCGGGTTCTTCAGCGGGCAATTGCTCTTGCCACTCCTGACTACGGCCCTGCACATGCAAACCAGCAGCTGGTTTTACCAGCGGGGCCACGTTGTAACGCTTGGCCACCTCACCACTGTTATCGTAGGCAGTCGCCTCAAGCTCCGGCATGTCACCAAACGGTGATAGTGCCTGCTCTTCTTCCAGCTTTTTGATGGGCAGAGCCGATAACGGCAAACGCAGCCCCATGGGTGAATCACCGGGAATCAAATACAGGTGTTCACGCCGGACAGGCCATTGCCCGCTCAACCAGGCACGGACTTTAGATGCTTTGCCCGCGGGCGAAGGCAGTGCGCGTGCGGTCAACGGCAACGCCAGTCCAACAAGGGTATCCAGCCCTTTGCTGAGCAAGCGCGACAAACGGATACGGTCTTCATCTTTACCGAGCTTTTCTGAACGCAGGTCAATATCCACTGGTTGCTGCTGTTCAAGCCACAAATAGTGGTAGGCATCTTCGTAACAGGGAATCAGGTACTTCTCATCAACCGCCAAGCGTTTAACCAGACTTTTTGCAAAGGCACGTGTTTGCGCCTCGTCGATACCGTGATCCTGATCAAAACTCGCCAGCCAGGTTTCATCTTTCCAGATGGGTTTGCCATCGCGACGCCAGTAACACGCCAGCGCCCAACGTGGCAGTGGCTCACCGGGATACCATTTGCCCTGTTGGTAATGCAGCAATGAACCCGGCGCAAAATGTGGCCGCAAGCGATGCAGCAGTTTTTCTGCAAGCCCACGTTTGGTTGGTCCTTGCGCTGCAGTGGTCCATTCTGGTGCATCCATGTCATCAATCGACACAAAAGTGGGCTCGCCACCCATGGTCAAGCGGACGTCGTGCGCGGTCAAACGGGCATCAACCGCATCGCCCAAGGCTTCAATTTCCTGCCATTGTTCGGGGGTGTAGGGTTTGGTGACACGCGGGTCTTCGTGTATGCGTGTCACGCTCATGGAAAAATCAAAGGTGACTTCACATTTATCCGATGCCCCGGTGATGGGCGCGGCTGCAGATGGTTCCGGCGTGGCCGCCAGCGGCAAATGGCCCTCTCCGGCAAACAAACCTGAGGTTGGATCCAGACCAATCCAGCCAGCGCCGGGAATAAACACCTCGGTCCAGGCATGCAAATCGGTAAAGTCCACATCGGTACCCGACGGACCATCCAGTGCTTTGACATCCGCCGTCAGCTGGATCAGATACCCCGACACAAATCGCGCTGCCAGTCCCAATCGTCGCAGTATGTGCACCATCAACCAGGCAGAATCCCGGCAGGAACCGCGCGCCAATGTCAGTGTTTCTTCGGGTGTTTGCACACCGGGTTCCATACGAATCAGGTACTCAATGTCCTGCGACAGGCGCTGGTTAAGCTCGACCAGAAATCCGGCGATCAGTCGTTTGTCGCGCTTCACCGTTTCCAGCCAAGCCTTGAGTTTAGGCCCTGTCTGGCCATCTGAGCCAACCAGCCCGGTTTCGAGATAGGGTGCCAATTCCTTTTTGAGTGCATCGGTGTACTCAAACGGAAAGTGTTCTGCATATTCTTCAACAAAAAAGTCAAACGGGTTGACCACCGTCATCGGCGCTATCACTTCCACATCCACATGCAGATGCGTCATTTTGTCCGGAAACACCAGACGCGCCACGTGATTGCCAAACGGATCCTGTTGCCAGTTGATGAAATACTCACCACCACTGATCTTGAGGCTGTACGCCTCGATGGGCGTCCGGCAATGTGGCGCCGGTTTCAGGCGAATATGGTGAGGCGACAGATTGACCGGGCGATCAAAGTCATAATGCGTGGAATGGCGAAGCGCTACTCGGATGGTCATGGGCAATAGATTCCAGTTGGTTCGTCCCTTTGATTCAGCCATGAGGATAGCAAGGCATATGCCAAAAGCAACATCGAATTGACGTTTTAAAAACTAAACAGCGCAGCTGTTGCCGAAACCTTAAATGCCGTGATACAACAGCCTCAAAAGTGGTATACGGATTGCACCGTATTAGCCTGAGACACATGATCACGACTCGCACAACCTGTTCGAAGGGACCGAATGAGCAACGTTAACTGGGATAATTATTCGTTTGATGGCTTTTTTGACGAACTGATCGCCTCACCCGGCACGCCACGTCCTGAAGCCGCCATGTTATGCGACTATCTGGCCCGTCTGGATGCACGCGAACTCGCCGAACACAAAACTGCCGCAGAAGTCGCGATTCAGTTAATGGGCATTACCTTCACGGTGTACACCGAAGGCAACATGATTGATCGCGCCTGGCCCTTTGATATAGTGCCGCGCATTATCCCCCTGGCTGAATGGCAAAAAACCGAAGCAGGCCTCAAACAACGTGTGCAAGCTTTGAACATGTTTATTGATGATTTGTATCACGATCAGAAAATCATCAAAGACGGTATTTTCCCGGCAGAAATTCTGGCCCAGTCTGTTAACTTTCGTCCACAATGTGTTGGCATCAATACGCCACACAATGTCTGGGCGCATATCTGTGGCTCTGACCTGGTGCGCGATAAAGACGGCACACTGTATGTGTTGGAAGACAACCTGAGGGTGCCGTCCGGCGTGTCGTACATGCTGGAAAACCGCAATGTTACCAAACGCGTCATGCCTGAACTGTTCGCTACCGGACTGATACAGCCCGTTGACGATTACACCTCGCAGCTTTACGAAATGTTGTCGTCGATGTCACCGCGACCGGGAGAGGAACCCACCATCGTGTTGCTGACACCTGGCATCTACAACAGCGCGTACTATGAACACGCCTATCTGGCGCAGCAAATGGGTGTGCAGCTGGTTGAAGGCTCAGATCTGGTGGTTGGCGATGACGATTGTGTTTATATGCGGATGGTTGACGGTCTGCAGCGCGTTGATGTGATTTATCGCCGCATCGATGACATGTTCCTCGACCCGGAAGTGTTTCATCCCGACTCTACATTGGGTGCGCGCGGCCTGATGCGCGCCTGGCGCAAAGGTAATGTGGCGCTGGCCAACGCACCGGGTGCCGGCGTAGCCGATGACAAAGTGGTGTACGCATTTGTACCGCAGATCATCAAGTATTACCTGGATCAGGAAGCCTTGATTCCAAACGTGCCCAGTTACTTGTGTATGTTTGACGAAGATCGCAAATACGTGCTCGACAATCTGGACAAGCTGGTGGTCAAACCCGCTAATGAATCTGGCGGTTACGGCATGATGATTGGTCCACACGCCAGCAAAAAAGAACGCAAAAAATTTGCAGAACTGATTCAAAGCAATCCGCGCAACTACATGGCCCAACCGACACTGGCGCTGTCCACGTCACCCACACTGGTACCCGGCAGCAGTGGTGGTTCACAAATGGAACCACGCCATGTGGATCTGAGGCCGTTTATTTTGTCCGGAGAAAACACCTTTGTGACCACCGGTGGACTGACACGTGTGGCGCTGGTGAAAGGCTCATTGGTTGTAAACTCCTCTCAAGGTGGCGGCAGTAAAGACACCTGGATTGTTGATCTGGCGGGGAGGTAAAACATGCTGTCACGCGTCGCTGAAAATATTTACTGGCTGGCCCGCTATCTGGAACGCGCTGAAGACACCGCGCGCCTGTTAAGCGTTAACAGCAACCTGTTGCTTGACCTGCCGCGCTCGACCAAACTCGGCTGGTCTGAAATCATTGCCATCACCGGCAATGATGAATTGTTTGACGAGCTATACACCAATCGTGACGAAGTCAGTGTGCTGTCGTTTATTTGTGGTGATCTGCGTTACTCCGGCTCAATCATCAGCTCGCTGATGGCTGCTCGTGAGAATCTGCGCACCACACGCGATGTGATCCCGCGGGAAATCTGGGAAGAGATCAACCAGCTATATCTGAACGTACGCGAACAGGTTGAATCCGGCATCACCCCACGCAAACGCGATGCATTTCTGAACCGAGTCATTCGCAGCTGCCAGACCGTCAACGGTTTGATTGAAGGCAGCCTGAGTTACACACAAATACGCACCTTCCTGATGATCGGTCGTCAGCTGGAACGCGCGGATATGACTACCCGTATCATTGATGTGCGCTCAGCCAATCTGTTGCCGCGCAGCCCGGGTGAGCTGACCCCTTTTGAAAATATTCAATGGATGAGTGTGCTCAAATCACTGACTGGTTATCAGATGTACCGCCAGCATGTACGCCTGCGCATCCGTGGCCCTGACGTACTGAGATTCCTGCTGCAGGACCGACGTTTCCCGCGCGCCGTTGGCACCAGCCTCGAACGTCTGGCCAATGCCTTGCAGTCCTTACCACGTCATGAACTGGCATTAAATGAAGTGGAAACCTGCCGGCAGCACCTTGCAGCTGCTGATATTGCCTTGCTGGCGTCAGAGCCAACGCGTCTGCATGCGTTTGTGGATGAGATACAACTCGACTTCACCGAACTGCATGATGCGATTGTCTCCACTTGGTTTGCACGGCCTGTCGAGCACGTGCAGGTGCAATCACAATGACCTTAGTGCAGCCTGATGTGTTAAGGTCAATGCCTTAAGGTCGTTGTTGTTAAGGTAAAAGATGCCCAAATCGTACAACCACCGCTCCCATTGCCATTGCGGGCAGGTCGTGTTTTTCGAAAACAGTGCCTGCTTGCGCTGCGGAAGTGATCTGGCGTTTCACCCTGAACAAGGTCGTATCGTCAGTTTACTGCCCGCGGACGTTGATGGTCGCTGGGTGCTGCACGAGGATTTTGCCAGCGATAAACCCAGCATCAATACCTGGCAACGCTGCGCCAATCTTGACTCCGCCATACAGTGTAACTGGCTGGTCAGCCCGGCCCAGGACCACAACACCACAGGCGACATCTGCCTGTCATGCGCGCTGAATGTTGCCACGCCAGACATGGAGCAAAGTGGCAATGCTGACTATTGGCGCCTGTGTGAAATCGCCAAACGCCGCCTGATTGCACAATTATTAATGCTCGGGCTACCGGTACGAACCCGGCAACAAGACCCGATGACCGGCCTTGGTTTTGAACTGCTGCGCTGGAAACCCGGCCAGGACATGCTGATTACCGGCCATAAAGCGGGCGTGATCACATTGGATATCGCCGAGGCAGATCCTGCCTTTCGCGAGCAGATTCGTCAGCAGATGCAGGAACCCTACCGCACGCTGCTTGGCCACTGCCGGCACGAGTCCGGCCACTATTATTGGGAGCGGCTGGTCAACCGCACACCGTGGCTCAATCTGTTCCGCCAGCTGTTTGGCGATGAGCGCCAGAATTACAACGCGTCTCTGGACCAACATTACAAAGCCGGCCCCCCACCTGACTGGCAGCTTTATTACATCAGTAGTTATGCGGCCTCACACCCCTGGGAAGACTGGGCAGAGACCTGGGCACATTACATGCACATGACTGACGCACTCAGCGCCGCAGACCAATTTGGCGTCAACGCTGACCTGTTCAAATTACACACCGACCCGTTCACCCTCGATCAACTGGAAGATTGCGCCTATTACGACGTCAACGGTGCCGAACAATTTCTGGTGATGGTCAATCGCTGGGTGCGCCTGAGCAGCGTTTTAAACGTGCTGTCACGCAGCATGGGCCAACAAGACAGTTACCCGTTTGTATTGACCACCGCCAGTTTGCGCAAGCTGTATCTGGTGGCGGGCGTGGTGGGATAGTGTTGTTGGCAGCAGATTAGCGCTCAACAGCCGACCTGAACTGCTGAATGGCATTAACAACCTGATTGGCGCCATCACGAATTTCAGCGATGGCATGCCCGGCCTGATTTGCCAGCATCACACCTTCCTCCACTTTTTCACGGCTGATTGCCATGTTGGTGACAGCTGCCTGTGAGAGCTGATTGTTTCTTTTGACTACATCCACAATTTCCACGGTTGCTTGTGCAGTGCGGGCAGCAAGACTGCGGACTTCATCAGCAACCACCGCAAACCCCCTACCCTGTTCTCCTGCTCTGGCCGCCTCTATCGCTGCATTGAGTGCCAGCAGATTGGTTTGATCTGCAATGCCGCGGATGGTCTGCACAATGTTGGCAATCTGCTCAGACTCTTTGTTGACAGCCAAAATCGCATCAGAGGCCGAGTTTATTTCACCCGCAATGCCCTGCACCAACTCCACTGTATTTTGTACGATTTGTGCCCCCTGCTGCGCACTGGCGTCCGTCTTGACTGAAATATCATAGGCAAACGTTGCCGCCACAGACTCTGCCTGCTGATGCAAGACCTGCGCAGTGATGTCACTGGCAAATTTAACAATTTTGTACAAACGCCCCCGCGCATCAAACACCGGGTTGTAAGTTGCGCTCAACCAGATCGGAGTGCCATTTTTTGCAACCCGCTCAAATCGTCCTGAGAAAAACTTGCCCGCATTCAAATCGGCCCAGAATTGTCTGTATTCTGATGACTCCGCATGAGATCTCGCACAAAACATCCGGTGGTGTTTTCCGGATATCTCTGACAGACGGTAGCCGGTGGTGGCCAGGAAATTGTCATTTGCGCTGATGATCTCGCCTGTTGGCGTAAATTCGATCACAGCCATTGATCGACTGATCGCAGACACTGTACTGTTCTGTTCCTGCTCCTTTCGCACTTGTTCCGTGATATTGGTCGCCAGCTTCAGCACCCGGGTGACCGTGCCATGTTCATCCCTTATCGGGTTATACGTGGCTTCCAACCAAGCATCGTTACCGCGACTATCAACTCGTAGAAACCGATCCTGAAGAAACTCACCTGACGCCAGGCGCGTCCAGAATTGTTTGTACTCTTGACCATTGGCATAGACCGGATCACAAAACATGCGGTGATGCTGCCCAACAACCGATTCCAGGCGGTAACCGACAACTGATAAAAACCGCTCATTAGCGGTGATGATGCGCCCATCAGGGTAAAACTCGATGGTCGCGGCGGATCGTTCAACGGCATCTGCGCGCGCCTGAGCAAGTAACAATTTATTCTGACTTTCTGCTAATGCGGCTTTTAGTGCTGAGTTGAACATTGCGAATCCTTGTGTGACTTTGTCTAGCTCAGAATATCGGCTCTAGAGCCGAATTCTTGAAAGGCGGAATCGAAATGAATAAAGCGTTACTATTCCTCAATTAACACATTGCCGATTAGCTAACTGAGGAATAGTATACTGATACAAAAGTCATACTTAGTACCGGTATACCATTACTTTTTCCAACTGGTTATCAAACATGTCAGAGAAAAAATTCCTCTCCGCCCTGTCGGTGAATGCGCGTGAAGATTTCGAGTTGCTGGCATCCAATATTGCAGAGGCACGCAAATCACGCGGATTCAGCCAACGTGAAATGGCCAGCCGGTCACTGATGTCGCTGGCTACCTATCAGGCTGTTGAACAAGCCAATCCGGCAGTGTCGTTTGGTGCAGTGCTGGCAGTCTTGGATACGCTGGAATTGAGTGAGACTTTACGCGGCGTTGCAGCGCCGCATCTGGATGCGACGGGACGGGCGTTGCGGGCTAGCAGGAGGATGCGGAAATTGAGTTAAGCGTCTGCATAGTATGTGTGACAAACGATACTAAACACATGTCTGCAACAGCATGGCTGACGGAAATGCAAAACACTAGTTGTACTACATCTCAGCACACAGTCTGTTCAACCGCGATCGCGTACGTCTTTATGACGACGCCTTCGTTGCCCCCTGCAGTTATGTCGCGCTGAGTAAAATTCTGCGTACACATGCACATGACTGGAAGGCGTCAGCCAGGCAACTTTTCAGACGGATTGTGTTCAACGTTTACATCGGAAATATTGATGATCACGACAGAAACCACGGTTGTCTTTATGATCCTGCCAATCCGGGATGGCAACTCTCTGATGCATTCGATATTGTGCCGACTATTTCACAAAGCCGGGAGCATGCGCTGGGGATAGGGCGTTATGGGCGACAGCGCAGTCTTCAGAATGTGGTTAGTGCTGCGGAGGCGTTAGGGTTATCGGATGAAGAGGCAAGGGTGATTATGGATGAGGTTGTGGGCGTGGCGGGATGGAGGACTGTTTTTAGTGGTGCAGGAGTTGTGAGCAGCAATATCTGGGTGATTGAGAAGGTGGTCGGAAATTCAGATCGTGACTTGCAACACATTGAGCAGTAATCTTGGCACGCAAGTGAGGCGAAGATTAGGATATCAGCAGTATCAACAGTTACTTTTTAATTAAAGGAAGCTCTTCTGATGACTGATGTACATGATCAGGCCACGCGCAGCCGGAATATGTCTGCCATTAAGGGAAAAGACACCAAACCGGAGATGATCGTCCGCACACTCTTGTTTGCAAAGGGATATCGATACCGGCTAAACAATCGGAAACTACCTGGGCGACCGGACCTGGCCTTCCGCCAGTATGAAGCCGCAGTGTTCGTACATGGATGTTTTTGGCACATGCATGGTTGCCCGGCATTTAAGCTGCCCCGTTCAAATACAGAGTGGTGGAGAGAAAAACTGGAATCTAACAGGCAACGCGATATTCGGAGCATCTCAGCACTTGCAGAGTCCGGCTGGAGAGTCGGAATAGTGTGGGAGTGTTCTATACGCGGGAAAGGTAAACTCAACGCGACCGACATTACTCAAATATTGGAAGATTGGCTCCAGTCGAACCGCGAACAATTGATTCTTGAAGGAACACTATCTGACAACGCAGCACATAACTTAAATCGTCATCTTTTGCCAATTTAGGTGCTCCGGCTTTGCCGCTTCAAAACCTCACAATGAAGCTGCAAATTCAATATTTTTGACATCCCCCCATTTGGGTAATCTTGCATCAAGCTTCATAATAGGCAATTATTCAAGACATGGAGAATAATAAAAAACCAGCTCTTACTATCCGTGAAGTCGATGCGACTCCTTACGCCTCCTCCCTGATTGAAGGGCATCGAGATTTTGGATACAACCTCGAAACCGCCCTTGCTGATGTAATAGACAATTCCATTACGGCAGGTGCGACGTACGTCAAACTAGTCGCAAACTCAATATCAGATGCACCATTCATCGCGATAGTTGACGACGGTAGCGGAATGACTGAGACCCAACTGATTGAGGCAATGCGCCTGGGGTCAAAAAACCCAAAGGATATCAGGGCCAAAAGTGATTTAGGTCGGTTTGGATTGGGACTGAAAAGCGCAAGCTTTTCACAATGCAGATGCCTCACTGTGATTACGCGACAAGATTCGATTTCATCATGTGCTCGCTGGGACCTTGACCGGTTTTTACAACGAAGAGACTGGTCTCTCGAACTGATAGATAACCCGATCGACATCCCCAACTATTACCTGCTGCCCAAGGCAGGGACAATAGTCATTTGGGAAAAACTGGATAGATTGCTAGGAAATGTCACTCAAGACCGCGACAAGTCAATCTCCTTCATGAATGACGCACTGGTTCGGGCGGAGAAGCATTTAAGGCTAGTCTTTCATAGATTTCTTGAGGGAACCAAACCCAAACTAAAATTGTATTTAAACGAGCGCCAATTGAAGCCTATCGATCCAATGGCCTCACGTCATCCAGCAACTCAAAAAGCCCCGGAAGATGATCTCAAAATTGCAGATGCCACCGTCAAAATTAGCTGCTACACACTGCCGCACCATCAAAAAATGACTCGGGAAGAATGGGATGAAATTGGAGGGCCAGAAGGGCATCTAAAATCCCAAGGGCTCTATATTTATCGTGAAAACCGACTAATTATTACCGGTGGGTGGTTAGGTCTCGCTAGACAAACTGAACTCACTAAGCTTTGTAGAGTCGCTGTAGATATACCGAATACAATGGACTCCGAATGGAAGATTGATGTCAAGAAGGCGTCAGCGCAGCTCCCTCCTCTAGTACGAGAGCGTTTGAAAAAAGTTGTCGAGCGATTTGTTGGAACGTCAAAGCGAACGTACACCCATAAGGGGCAAATTCTTGTTGATGAAACGCGATTTCCAATCTGGAATCGAATTAAATGCAATGGTCAGACAGTGTTTAGACCAAACACCGAACACCCCGTTTTTCGTAGCTACTCGGCCCAACTCCCACCTGAACTTCGAGAAGGCTTCGAGCGCTGTCTTCGCTTGATTGGATCTGGTTTACCAATCGAAACATTACATGCAGAACTTACTGGCAACCCCGAGTCGGTAGTTTCTGATGAAACTTCCGACGACGACCTTAAACCAATGGTCTATGCAATGGCCAAGACATTATCGACGCATGGTGTCCCAAACGAGGGTCTCATCGATGCTCTGCTAGCTCACCCATTTTTGCGATCTAACCAAGCTGCTGTTATTCGAGTGCTCGAAGAGTATTTCAGGGAGAATAAATGAGTAATTCTTACGATCAGATGATGGGTGTTGTGGCATCGGCATTATTTGGCCAGCCAAAAAAGACTGGCGAAGAACTCCGCAGTATGATCAAAGGCTTGGCATTGGCAATGGCATCAGATCTTATAGATAACGATCTGGAGCGACTTGCTCGTGAAATGGAAGTAAAGCAGGGAATCAAAGCAGGGCTTGGTGCAGTGGTTGACTCTGAAGATTTTGAGCCATGGTTAGATGGCGCTAAATCAGGAATTGAGCCTTTTTACTGGCAAAGATATAAAAATCTTCTGAAACATAACGGATTGCCGTTGGATATTGTCCTGGATACAGACAAAGTTACAGACAAAATTCTCGGCCGACTTGGGGATCCAAATAAATTAACCAATTGGGATCGGCGCGGCATGGTGGTAGGTAACGTGCAAAGTGGCAAGACTGCAAACTATACCGGGTTGATTTGCAAAGCAGCTGACGCCGGCTACAGACTGATAATCGTAATTGCCGGGATTCATAACAATTTAAGACAGCAGACTCAGGCTAGAATTGATGAGGGCTTTATTGGACGAGATACCGGCAAGTCTCAAAATCGCACACAAACCGGCCCTAAATACATTGTAGGCGTAGGAAATTTTGATTCGTCCAGGACTCCAGTTAGCCTGACCAATACACTTAGAGACTTCAACAAAGAAACAGCATCCACCAATACCAGCGAAATTGATTCCTATAAAGTACCTGTGGTGTTGGTTGTGAAAAAAAATCATCGAACCCTCGCGAATCTATTGGATTGGTTGAGAGACAACAGCGCTCGTGGTGATCAGGACATGATTGATCAACCGATGCTGCTAATTGATGATGAAGCTGACAATGCATCAATTAACACGAAATATGGAAAAAAACTCGTAACCACCATTAATGGGCAAATTCGCGATTTATTAAACATGTTCAATCGCAGTTGCTATGTTGGTTATACGGCAACACCATTTGCCAATATCTTTATCGACCCAGACCAGGACGATGAAATGTTCAACGAGGACTTATTCCCGAGAGACTTCATTATAGGTCTGGGAGCACCAGACAATTATTTCGGACCTCAGAAAATATTCATCGATGGCTTACCTGAAGATGCAGACCCAACTTGGCTTAGGTACATCGCAGATAATGAAGATATCCTACCGATTAAGCACAAAATCAACCAAAATATAGAAAACCTTCCAAAGTCGTTGGTTAAAGCATTACGAACATTCCTGGTCGCACGAACCATACGAAACCTTCGGGGACAAATCAGCTCTCATTGCTCCATGTTAGTAAATGCAAGTAGATTTACAGAAGTTCAAGGCAGAATCAGGAATCGTATCCACACAGAACTTCAGCGTATCCAGGATTCCGTTCGAATCAACGCAAGCTTGGGAGAAAAAGCGCTAGAAGACCCAGAAATTCGCGCACTACATCAAGTTTGGCTCGAGGAATACTCAGAACATGAAGAGAGCTGGGAGGCCATTCAATCATCGATGTTAGATTCAATAGCATCTGCGAAGGTCGTTGAAGTTAACAGCAAATTCAACGATCTGGACTATTCAAAATCGGGTGATCGTGGACAAACAGTCGTTGCAGTTGGAGGATTCTCACTGTCACGAGGCCTGACTCTAGAGGGACTTACTGTAACTTGGTTTC
This sequence comes from Pseudohongiella sp., assembly GCA_030696315.1. GTDB lineage: Bacteria > Pseudomonadota > Gammaproteobacteria > Pseudomonadales > Pseudohongiellaceae > Pseudohongiella. The sequence goes on from JAUYSM010000006.1 coordinate 15,219, forward strand.
TCAGAAATACCATGATGTACGATACCCTCATGCAAATGGGGAGATGGTTTGGATATCGTGATGGCTATGAAGATTTATGCAGGATTTGGATGCCGGCACAAGCAATTGATTGGTACGCTTACATAGCGTCGGCAGCTCAGGAATTACACGAAGAATTAAAGTCTATGGAACAAGCGAAGGCAACGCCGAGAATGTTTGGACTGGCTGTCAGAAGCCACCAAGCAGCGCTCTTAGTTACAGCAAAAAACAAAATGGGATCCGGAAAAAAAATTACCGCCATGATTGGTTTATCAAACGCGTTTGTCGAAACTTCCAGAGTAAGCATTGCTCACGACCACTTAGCGAGCAATATAGGAATAGCTAAAGTCCTTGTTAATAAGTTAAAAGACGGCGGCTTTATTGTAGAAGAAACGGTATGGGGCAATCTCTGGCGAGATGTACCAGTTGATATAGTAGACCAGTTCCTGGCAGGGTGGCGAAATGCAGAGAAAAGTGAGACAACAAATACAGGCCCAGTCAGAGCGTACATCAAAGTTCGGGCGAATGATGAACTCAAGTATTGGGATTTGCTCATCCCAAGCCTAAAATCTGGAGAGATCGACAGCACTATTGGATTGCCAGTGGTCCCATCAAGTCGCTACGTTGATCTTGACGACCTCAAGATGGGGTTCATGTCCTTTAGCGGCAAAAGAATGCGGGTATCATCTCGCGGGATAGAAAAAGCTGGTGTGAATCCAGAAAAAGCAAAAAGAACTGAGGATGAATATCTATATTCAAATTCTGATAAAACTGATTCAAATGTGAACTATCCAGACAAAATATATAGAAAAGTGAGAGACAAAGGACTTTTTATTTTGCATTTAGTTCGTGCAAAAGCTCCAAATGGCCGTGAAGAACATCAAGAGGTAAAAGCAATACCTACAGCTCCAGTTATTGCCTGGGGAATGAGCCTCCCGTCCTCAATGCATCCAGAGCAACGCGTTGAATATGTCGTAAATACTATTCGCTTTAAGGAGCTATTTGGCGATGAAGATGAATACGAAGATGAAGAAATGGAATTTCATCAATGAACCCAGTTGACCCTTGGTACAAACTTGAACCTGGAGACGCCCGCCGAGTTAACAGTGAAGGTAGATTTGATTTTTTTTGGGTCATTCCAGAGGCTGGCACACTCGGTCTTATGCTGCTACTACCCTCAACTCCATCACCGGCTCCAAAACTCCCAAAGCTTAAAAACATAAGTATTTCATTTCGACAGTCAGGCACCGGATACGCTTTTATACTTGTCTTAGCCGATCAAAGTCAGACTGAAATCTTTGAAAAACTATGTCAGGATGTAGTCTCAGCCGCTGAAGAAGGAATAGACATCAGTGATGCTCTGTCACGTGCGATTAATCGTACCCAGCGGTGGCATATTATGCTACGCAGCGGACACTCCAAGGGATTATCAATTGAGGAACAGCGAGGACTGGTTGGGGAACTCGCATTTCTGAGAGACTTAGTTGATGGCCTTGGACCGGAAACCGCTATAGAGGCGTGGACTGGTCCGCTTGGGTCAGCCAAAGATTTCGAACTTATTGGAGCTTGTATAGAGGTTAAAACACGCCGCAGTGCGGCAAAACCTTTTGTGACTATATCCTCAGCTGATCAGTTAGCTGACGTACCCGGAAGCAAACTATTCTTGAGAGTAACACGTGTTTCATCTGCAATTTTGCCATCTGGCAAGAGCCTTCATGACCACGTAAAGATGACTGCCAAACTATTCGTTAATTCAACATCTGCATTCGATAACTGGGAGGAGGCAATTTATTCGACAGGATACGATCCATTAAATTCCTATGATGACAGACGATGGAAGTTAGGAGATACAGATACATATGAAGTAATTCCGAACTTTCCCCGCCTAGTACCTCCTCTTCCCGCAGGCATTGAAAACCTCAGATATTCCTTGTCGCTAGATGCCTGCGCGCCATATTTGAATAATGAAGACCTTTTGTTGATTATTAAAAGAGGGTTAACAGAATGACTGAGATGGAAGAGTTTCATCAACAGTTTATTGCCGACATCCAAGGTGATGCAGATGCTCTTGGTTTGATTACTGTTGAGGCATTCTTTGAAAAAACGACTGAGATTCTTACTGAGGCTGGTGAAATTGATGAAGCGAATCGCGCCTACTATGAGGGCACTTATTTCAGAGGCAATCTCAAAGTGGACGGGTACGGTGGTGACCCACGAGACAACGATAACATTTTAAGCCTTATACTTTGTGATTTTTCAATCAACAACGAAATTAGAGTAGTAAACAAAGATCATGTTCAGAAACTCCAACAACGCATCTACAGGTTTTTAGTTTCAAGTTTGAAACGAGAATTCAGGGACCAGATTGAGGAAACAAGTGCTGGCTATGGGTTAGCTGATTTGATTTCTACAACTTGGGCTACGATCGAAAAGATAAAGTTAATCATCGTGACTAATGCTCTCTTCATTTCACGTTCAGATGCTGACCCGCTAGAAGCAATGAGTGGTAAGCAGGTAACCTTAAGCGTTTGGGATTTAAAGCGGCTTAAACAATTTCTTGAGCAAGGTCAAGTACGAGCTGACTTATTGATAGACTTCGAAAATGACTATGGAGGCGGCGTTCCCGTTCTAAAAGCGTCCGAATCCGGATCAGCGCTTGAGAGTTACTTAGCAGTAATTCCCGGCGCTCAGTTATCTAATATTTATGACAAATGGGGCCCTCGACTTTTAGAAGCAAATGTGCGCAGTTTTTTACAGGCTCGCGGCAAGGTTAATATCGGGATAAGGAATACGATCAGAGATGAACCTCATATGTTTTTCTCCTACAACAATGGACTAAGTGCAACTGCTGACTCAGTAGAATTGGCAAGAACGGAATCAGGCCTGCGGCTAGTGCGCGCCAACAACCTTCAGATTGTAAATGGAGGACAGACAACTGCCTCGCTGAATGCAGCTCGAAAACTCTTCCCGGAGCAACTTGATCAGATTCATGTTCAAATGAAACTTACAATTGTTCCCCGAGAACAATCTGAAGTTGTTGTACCAAAAATCTCTGAGTACGCAAATAGTCAAAACAAGGTCAATGCTGCCGACTTTTTCGCAAACCACCCCTTCCATATTAGAGTTGAAGAGTTCTCGCGTAAAATTCTTTCCCCAGCTGGGCAGAATGGGTATCGAGAAACCAAATGGTTTTATGAGAGAGCCAGAGGGCAATTTTCGGACGAGCGAGGTCGACGAAGTCCAGCCGAGCGAAAAAAATTCGATGCAGAGTTTCCAAGATCTCAATTTTTTACTAAAACTGATCTTGCGAAATATGAAAACACCTTTGAGTGCAAGCCGCATATTGTGAGCCTAGGAGCTCAGAAAAACTTTACTGAATTCGCCAGGAACATTGGTAAGAATTGGGGGAAAGATGGCACTCCATTTGATGTTGTTTGGTATAAAAGAATGATAGCCAAAGCCATTCTATTTCGCGCGATGGAAAAGATCGTTTCGGATGCAGAATGGTATGAAGGGGGCTATCGATCGAATATAGTTACTTTTGGTATTGCAAAAGTGGTGCACGAGGCCAAAGAAAGAAACATGCTAATTGATCTGGATTCGGTCTGGAAAAATCAACAGCTTTTTTCCGAAATGAAATGGGTATTTCAACAGGCGGGTTCTAAAGCACAACATATACTAACGAACCCTCCAGTGGGAATTCGAAACATTACTGAATGGGCCAAGAAAGAACTATGCTGGAAGTACCTCTCAGAACTTAAAACAGACTTTTCAAATAAGTTTGACCGTATCTTGATTTCTCGTGAATTGGCAAGCGAGCCTATAAAAGACGCCAAGTCTGAAAAAGCTATGAACAAGAGTGTTAATGCTGAGATTCAGGTTCACAGACTCGGCGCAAACTTCTGGTCTAATCTGGAATTGTGGGCTCGAGACAAAGAGCTTTTAACACCTAGGGAAGTTGGGATAATCGGTGATTGCGCTGCTATACCGCGCAAGATGCCTTCAGAGAAACAGTGCGCAATCGCTATTGATATCCTTAACAGACTTAGGGAGCTTGGCTTTTCTGAACCAGATGATGTATCTGAGCAGCATAACCACTACTAGGTAAGTTTAATCAAAGTGCCCGTCTCCCGTTTAGAATTTCATAAACAACTTCGGCGATATACGTCGCAAATAACGGAGGAACTGCATTCCCAACCTGTACATACTGCTCAGTACGATTACCCTCAAAAAAGTAATTGTCAGGAAAAGTCTGGATTCTTGCCGCCTCACGCACTGTCAAACTCCTACACTGTTTGGCGTCAAAATGAATGAAGTAGTGCCCATCCTTCGAAATATGACTTGTGACCGTGCTTGCAACCCGATTTCTGGCCTGAACCTTAAATCGATCACAAAAATTTCCGCTTTCCCAATTCTTATGGTTTGGAGCAAGGCTACGGGGATAATCTTTCGCCCGGGGAGAGATCCCATCGTTCATTGCGGCGAAGAAAATTGCAAACATGTACCGGTGTAAATCTTCCGGCATGTGATTCCTGGCTTGGTGATTCAGAGCTCCCCCCAACCTTTTATCCAGAAACCACTTACGAAGTGAGCTTGGCATCGCCGAGGTGTCAGACTTTTTATGTTTTATAAATCTCCCTCCCTGATCAAGGCTTGATACCGCAGCATCGACCGCAGACCTAGCAAGTATTTCAGCGCTGGGATTGGACCTAAAGACCTTCGCCAATTTCTTTACACTCAAGTCGAAATTTTCTTGCCAAGCTTTAGCATTGTTGCTCTTCGACTTAGTAAGACCACTTCGAAGAGGTGGCAGATCTGCTAAAACTTGCCCGGCTGAAGTTGCATTGCTAGATTTCCATCGTGAAAGAATCACGCCGTCTTCGATATCCTTGAGCAATCGCTTTCTTACACCGAGCAAAATAACTCTGTGTCGAGCTTGTGGAATTCCAAACTCTTCAGTGCGGATTACGAAGTCCTTGTTGTTGAATCCTGTAGACCGATCACTAATAGGATGAGCAAAAGGCAACAACTCGTATTCAATTGCTTCCCCACCACCATTTATTGCGAGTGCTGGAAAAGCCAGGTCTTTTCTTATTTTTTCAAATATAGATTCGCCATTAACTTTTGCAGTAAGTATTCCTTTTACATTCTCCATAACAAAAATATCTGGCTGAACCAAATCAAGAACTTTTAAGTATTCTTGATATAGAAAGTGCCGATGGTCCTCCTCTGCGCTATACCCTGCTATGCCTTTGTTTCTTGATCTACCTACAAGCGAGTATGCTTGGCAAGGCGGACCTCCAATGACCACCTTGGGACCGCGATGACCTTTTATTGCAATTTTAATTTTTTCAAAAATATCCTCATGATCGTCACTACCTAAAGCTTTAGGGCCACCCATAGTCTCTGTCTTAGCGGCTGACCATTCTCTCGGGAATTTTTTGCTGAAAAAGGACTCAGCAGATTCAGACCCATCTGATCTAAGGTATTCATAGTAATCCTCAGGCACTTCCCTCCCTCGAAATTGCCTGTAAAACGCTCTCAATGTCAGAGTCTTGTGCGCACTAGCCTCTTTCTCAACTGAAGCTGCAATTGAAAATGGGAAATACTTTCCTTCATGCTGGAAGCTTGAGAACCCCTCACCGAGCCCACCGGGACCTGCGAAGAGATCGATTACTTTGATATTGCTTTTCATCAACAATGAATCCGATTTGCTATTGAAGTAAGCATAGCAGGCGGTTCAGTGTTTGCCAGGTTTAAGTGCGAGCTACCATAAAAAAAATATGCTGACAACAAGAGAGATCAGTACAGCGGACTAAATAGTAGACGCTATTAAGCGACAATTAACTTGGCCTGTCTGGCGACAATTATCTTGGCCGGTTGATCTGATAAGGTTCGACACAGCAACGGAGGAATCGCTGTGTCGGGTAAACATGTTACAGATCAACAAGTCAGGTTATATATGGACTACCGAAAGTCATACACACAAACTGTGGCAGCTGCCAAGGCAGGTCTGTCAGAGCGTACGGCCCGGCGCATCGATTCCAAAGCGCATCAGCCGGTTGCACGAAAGCGCTCATGGCGCACGCGCGAGGATCCATTGACCGATGTCTGGGAGCCGATTGTGCTGCCACTGCTGAACCAGATCCCGGATCTGCCAGCGATCGATATCTTTGATCATCTGTGCGAGTTGCATGCGGACAAGTTTGACACCCGTGCTCGTCGCACGTTGGAACGCAGGGTCAATCACTGGCGACAATTATATGGTCCAGATTTGCCAGTAATCTTTCCTCAAGAGCATTTACCGGGCGAGCAAGGCATCGCTGACTTCACCGTAGTGGATTCACCGGTCACGATTGCAGGTGAACCTGCGCCTCATCGGCTGTTTCACTACCGACTTTCGTGCAGCGGTTGGGCGTATGCAGAGCCGGTTTGGGGCGGTGAAAGCTACACCGCACTGGCCAGCGGTCTGAGCCGTGCCTATGAGGCCAGCGGCGGCGTACCCCAAGAGCAGCGTACCGACAGCCTCAGCGCCGCCTACAAGAATCGACAGGAGCAAGATGACTTTACCGACAACTATGCGCAGTTCTGCCAGCACTACAATGTCAAGGCAACCCGGAACAACCGGGGCATAGCTCATGAGAACGGCTCAATCGAGTCTCCTAATGGTCATCTTAAACCACGGCTTCAGCGCGCTCTGCAGATCCGAGGGAGCTTTGATTTTGACAGCCGTGAAGCCTATGGTCAGTTCGTCGCCCAGATTGTTGCCCGACATAACCGGCGAATCGACAGTGCCTTCAAATCTGAGCAGCGACAATTACAACCGCTGCCGCAGGCAACCAGCGTCAATTACACTGAGCAGAATGTACGTGTCTCGCGCACCAGCACCATCGTGTTCAAGCGGGTAACCTACTCGGTGCCGTCACGGTTGAAAAATGCCAGAGTGCTGCTGCGCGCCTTCGATGATCGACTGGAGCTGTATTGCAGCGGCGCACACACAGTGACCCTTGTACGGCTGTTTGCGCGTAATCAGCAGCGCCTTCATAGCGTCAATTACAGGCATCTGATCGAGTCGCTGGTCAAGAAGCCTCGAGCCCTGCGCCACTACCGCTGGCGTGACGATCTGATACCTGAGGGGGATTATCAGCAAATCTGGCGCTGGCTTGAACAACACCATGATCCCGACCGCGCCAGCTATCTGATGGTGCGTCTGTTACATCTGGCACACAAGAGTGATCAGGAACAAGCCTTGGGGCGCTATGTCTTGGCGCAGCTTGAACAGGACCAGTTCCCCTGCCTGCTGCAATGCGAGAAACGCTTTCTGGATCAACCTGGCGCTATACCCACGATCAACATCAGTCAGCATGCGCTGTCACAGTACAGCGTATTGATTACGCAAGGGGTGGCAGCATGAGCAGTGCAACAGCTGCCTTACCCTTGATGTTAAAACAACTGCGTCTGGCCAGTATGAAAGAGAACTGGCAAAGCCTCTCCGGCAAGGCAATCTCGCAGCAATGGTCGCCTCAGCAATACCTGCACGAGCTGTGTCTGATGGAGCTGAACAGCCGCGATGACAAACGCCTCAAGCGCTACCTGCAGGAGTCGACATTACCGGCCGGAAAGCGACTTCCAGACTATGACTTCAAGGCCGTAAAGGGTGTGCAGCCCGTTCAGATACACTCCCTGATCAATGACCGCCAGTGGGTTGGTCGCGGCGATAATGTGCTGCTGTTCGGCGCCAGTGGTGTGGGGAAAACCCATCTGGCCAGTGCGCTGGGTTACTCCCTGGTAGAGCATGGTGTACGAGTCAAATTTATACCGGCAACGTTGTTGGTTCAGCTGTTGCAAAAAGCCAAAGCGGAGCTGAGGCTCAGTGATGCGTTAAACAGACTGGATCGCTACGCAGTGCTGATCGTCGATGACATCGGCTACGTGCGCAAAACCGAGCAGGAAAGCAGTGTGCTGTTCGAACTGATCGCCCATCGCTATGAACGCGGTAGCCTGGTCATCACATCCAACCAGAGCTTTGAAGACTGGGACAAGTTGTTTGAAGATACCGTAATGACGGTGGCCGCGATCGACAGACTGGTCCATCACGCGACAATTATCCATTGCGAAGGAGACAGCTATCGACGCAAAACAGCACTGAAACAAGAGAAGAATTAAACGGCGTCAACCGGCCAAGATAATTGACGCTGAACCGGACAAGTTAATTGACGCTGAATA
>JAUYSM010000007.1 GCA_030696315.1 Pseudohongiella sp.
GAGATGGTGATGCCTGGTGACAACACCAAGCTGGTTGTAACGCTGATTCACCCGATCGCAATGGATGATGGTCTGCGTTTCGCAATTCGCGAAGGTGGACGTACCGTAGGCGCGGGCGTTGTTGCCAAGATTCTTAAGTAACACAGTAAGAGTTTTGTAAAAAAAGAGGCGGCCTCTGGCCGCCTCTTTTTGTAGATAAGAACTAAATGAGTAATAAATAGTTTTGTTGTTGACACTGGCGGGCTTCAGCCTTAGAATTCCGTCTCCTTTTTTCAGGTACCTAAACGAGTTTAGTGGCTGATAAAAAGTAACTGATTAATTTAAAAAAGTTTTTTGGAGAGCAGACTAGATGCAAAATCAGCGTATCAGAATCCGGCTTAAAGCCTTTGATCATCGGCTGATCGATCAGTCTACTCAGGAAATAGTAGATACTGCCAAGCGAACGGGCGCGCAAGTGCGTGGTCCGATTCCGCTGCCAACGAACAAAGAGCGCTTCACCATATTGATATCCCCGCATGTCAACAAAGATGCGCGCGATCAGTATGAAATCAGAACGCATAAGCGCCTTCTCGATATCGTTGAGCCGACAGAAAAAACAGTGGATGCACTGATGAAGTTGGATCTGGCGGCAGGTGTTGAAGTGCAGATCAGTCTTGGGTAAGGGCTGAAATAATCAAGAGTTTTGTGTTAGGCCGGTTTGTTTAATAGTAGCGAGAAATGATTCAGTAAAAGTATCACTGATAACAGCGAGCTCAAGGGGCGAAAGTTGTCCTGAAGCAGACATGGTGTAATGCGATAGCAGCCATAGCGGGTTCAAGCCCCGTACACGATGAGGTTCAAAAAATGTCGATTGGTTTGGTCGGTCGAAAGAGCGGCATGACCCGTATATTCACTGAAGCTGGCGAGTCTATCCCGGTAACAGTGGTTGAGGTCAGCCCTAACAGAGTTACTCAGCTCAAGACTGAGGAAGTGGACGGCTATAGCGCTGTTCAGGTGACTATGGGTGAGCGCAAAGCTTCCCGTGTGAGTCGTTCCGAAGCAGGGCATTTTGCCAAAGCTGGCACTGAAGCGGGCCTGGGTCTCTGGGAGTTCCGTGCTGGTCAGCAAGAACTTGCTGACTTTGTCCCGGGCAGTGAATTGACCGTGTCAATGTTTGAGGCTGGTCAGAAAGTCGACGTAACTGGTACCTCTAAAGGTAAAGGTTACGCAGGTGCCATCAAGCGTCACAATTTCCGTATGCAAGATGCCACACACGGCAACTCTCTGTCGCACCGCGCACCAGGTTCTATTGGTCAGTGCCAGACTCCAGGTCGTGTATGGAAAGGCAAAAAGATGGCCGGCCATCTCGGTGATGTGCGCGTGACCACTCAGTCTCTCGAAGTAATTCGCGTGGATTCCGAAAACAATCTCTTGCTCGTGAAAGGTGCTATTCCCGGTGCGACTGGTTCGCGCGTGATTGTACGTCCTTCCGTCAAGTCAGTCGGGTCCAGGGGGTAAGCGATGATCGAAGTAAATCTTTCAAAGCTCGGTAATCAATCGGGTGCAGCAACCGTCTCTGTTTCTGAAGAGACGTTTGGTAAAGAATTTAACGAAGCTCTGGTTCACCAGGCTGTCGTAACGTATTTGGCAGGTGCTCGTCAGGGTACTGTGCAGCAGAAGACTCGCTCTGATGTGCGTGGTGGTGGTCGTAAGCCATGGCGTCAGAAAGGCAGTGGTCGTGCTCGTGCGGGTACTACTCGAAGCCCGATCTGGCGTTCAGGTGGCGTCACATTTGCTGCTCGTCCTCAGGATCACAGCAAAAAAATCAACCGAAAAATGTATCGTGGCGCAATGCGCAGCATACTGTCTGAACTGCTGCGTCAAGATCGATTGATCGTGGTAGAGCAGTTCACGCTTGATTCGCACAAAACCAAAGATTTGGCTAGCAAGCTTAAAGAGTTTGCAGTTGAGAACGTATTGATCGTTGCGCACGAAGTAGCAGAAAACCTGTACCTCGCGGCGCGCAATCTGCACAAAGTTGATGTGCTTGATGTGGCAGGCCTTGATCCGGTTAGTCTGATCGGTTTCGAAAAGGTGATCATGACCGTTCCTGCGCTGAAGAAAGTTGAGGAGATGCTGGCATGAACCAAGCGAGACTGTATTCCGTTATCGTAGGCCCGCATATTTCTGAGAAGGCTGCCATTATGGCTGAGAAGCGCAATCAGATTGCCTTCCGTGTTGCCAATGATGCTACCAAGCCGGAGATTCGCGAGGCGATCGAGAAGCTGTTCAACGTTACTGTTGAGGATCTTCAAGTGCTGAATGTGAAGGGCAAAACAAAGCGCACTTCACGTGGCAAGATTCGTCAAAAATCAAACTGGAAAAAGGCTTACGTCAAGCTCGCGCAAGGTCAGGAAATTGACTTTGCAACAGCGGTGTAAGGAAGGGTCGCGGTTATGGCAGTCGTAAAATGTAAACCCACCTCGCCAGGGCGCAGGTTTGTCGTAAAGATAGTAAATAAAGAGCTGCATACAGGTGAGCCTTATGCGCCTCTCGTGACCGCCAAGGCAAAAACAGGTGGTCGCAATAATGCTGGTCGTATCACCACCCGTCACGTGGGCGGTGGTCACAAGCAGAAATATCGAATTGTAGATTTTCGTCGGGATAAAGATGGCATTGTAGCCAAGGTTGAGCGTCTGGAATATGACCCGAACCGGACTGCTAACATTGCGTTAGTGTTGTATGCAGACGGTGAGCGTCGCTACATCATCGCTCCAGCTAAAGTAAGTGCTGGTGACACGCTGGTGTCTGGTCACGATGCGCCGATCAAAACAGGTAACTGTCTGCCGCTGCGTAATATACCGCTGGGTAGCACTGTACACTGTGTTGAGATGAAACCTGGTAAAGGTGCGCAGATTGCGCGCTCTGCTGGTGGTTCCGCTCAGCTGGTGGCAAAAGAAGGTAATCATGCGACTCTGCGTCTGAAGTCTGGCGAGATGCGCAAAGTGTTGGCAGATTGCCGTGCAACACTTGGTGAAGTTTCAAACTCAGAGCATAGCTTGCGCTCACTGGGTAAGGCCGGTGCCAAGCGTTGGCGCGGCGTGCGTCCAACAGTGCGCGGCGTTGCGATGAACCCGGTGGATCACCCGATGGGTGGTGGTGAGGGTCGTACTTCAGGTGGACGTCATCCAGTATCACCGTGGGGCGTTCCAACCAAGGGTTACAAGACCAGGACAAACAAGCGTACTACCAAGATGATCGTACGCCGTAGAAATGCTAGCCGATAAGGCCTGACTACAGAGGAAATAAAAGTGCCACGTTCACTTAAAAAAGGTCCATTTATCGACCTTCATTTGATGAAAAAAGTGCAGACAGCGCGGGATGCCAATGACAAGCGTCCGATCAAAACTTGGTCGCGTCGCTCGATGATTTCTCCGGATATGCTCGGTTTGACTATTGCCGTGCACAACGGACAGCAGCATGTGCCCGTGTTTATTTCCGAAGACATGGTAGGCCACAAGCTGGGCGAATTCGCGCTGACACGGAATTACCGTGGCCACGCGGCTGACAAGAAAGCCAAGCGCTGATTAGCGGGGATAATGAGATGGAAGTTGTAGCAATATTGCGCGGCGCTCGGCTCTCTGCCCAGAAGGCAAGGCTGGTTGCTGATCAGATTCGCGGCAAAGCAGTAGAAGAAGCACTGCAATTGTTGACGTACAGCCCGAAGAAAGGCGCTGACATCATCAAGAAAGTGTTGAATTCTGCAATCGCTAACGCGGAGCATAATGAAGGGGCGGATGTGGACGAACTGAAAGTCTCCACTATCTATGTCGATGAAGGTATGAGCTTGAAGCGTATTCGTCCGCGTGCCAAAGGCCGCGCTGACCGGATCGTTAAACGCACCTGCCACATTACCGTTAAAGTAGCCGATAAGTAGGAGATCAGGATGGGTCAGAAAGTACATCCAACCGGAATTCGGCTTGGTATAGTTAAAAAGCACACTTCAGTATGGTTTGCTGAAGGCAAAAATTATGCTGAGCATTTGCTTGTTGACTTGCAGGTGCGTGAATACATTCGTAAGCAGTTGGCTAGCGCCTCTGTTTCCCGGATTGATATTGAACGCCCGGCTCAAACAGCTCGCATCACCATCCATTCTGCCCGTCCTGGTATCGTGATTGGTAAGAAAGGTGAAGACGTTGAGGTTCTGCGTTCTGCGTTGATCGCAAAGATGGGTGTGCCTGTGCACATCAACATCGAAGAGATCCGTAAGCCAGATCTGGATGCCCTGCTTGTAGCAGATAGCATTACCCAGCAGCTTGAGCGTCGTGTAATGTTCCGTCGTGCCATGAAGCGCGCGGTTCAAAACGCAATGCGCCAGGGTGCTGAGGGGATCAAGATTCAGGTAAGTGGCCGATTGGGCGGTGCCGAAATTGCTCGTACAGAATGGTATCGTGAAGGTCGTGTACCGCTTCATACGCTGCGCGCTGATATCGATTACGCAACTTCAGAAGCCAGCACAACATACGGAATCATTGGCGTTAAGGTCTGGATTTTCAAAGGCGAAATCCTGGATCTGAAGGAAGTCCACGCGGCTCCGCAGAAAGCGTCCAAGTAGAGGATAGGCCAAGATGTTACAACCAAAACGTACCAAATTTAGAAAGATGATGAAGGGCCGCAACCGTGGCCTGTCACATCGCGGCAGCAACGTTGATTTCGGCGAATTCGGCCTGAAAGCGATTGGACGTGGTCGATTGACTGCGCGCCAGATCGAATCAGCCCGTCGTGCGATGACCCGTCACGTAAAACGTGGCGGCAAAATCTGGATCCGCGTATTTCCGGACAAGCCAATAACCCAGAAGCCTCTCGAGGTTCGTCAGGGTAAGGGTAAGGGTAGTGTCGAGTATTGGGTAGCGCAGATCCAACCGGGTCGCGTGATGTTCGAGATCGAAGGGGTGGACGAGAGCCTGGCGCGAGAAGCTTTCCAGCTCGCGGCTGCAAAACTCCCGTTTGAGACCACTTTTGTAAAACGGACGGTGATGTAATGAAAGCCAGCGAATTGCGTGAAAAGTCAGTTGTAGAGCTGAACGAGCAGCTTGTCGGTCTGTATCGGGCTCAGTTCAACTACAGAATTCAGAAGCGTACTGGTCAGCTCGGTCAGACTCATCTGCTTTCTGCGGTGAAGGGTGATATAGCCCGAGTAAAGACCATCATTACTGAAAAGCAGAAAAGTGGATCCTGATTATGTCGCTTATTGAAACCAACGAAGCAAAAACCGGTCGTACCGTAACCGGTAAAGTCGTCAGCGCTAAAATGGACAAGTCCATTGTTGTGCTGGTCGAGCGTCGGGTTAAACACCCGGTATACGGCAAATTTATTACCCGTTCCTCCAAGCTGCATGCTCACGATGAAAAGAATGAGTGCTGCGAGGGCGACAAGGTGACCGTTAAGGAAGTGCGTCCGATTTCAAAGACCAAAACTTGGGCTTTGATCTCTATTGATGAGAAAGCGTCGCAGGTCTGACAGGTCAGTAAATGTTTTTCAGGCGCCAATTGGCGTTGTTGCTTAAGCGACAGTTTTAAGGGTTCGGAGAGAATCGATGATTCAGGTACAGTCATATTTAGATGTGGCAGACAATAGTGGTGCCAAACGAGTAATGTGTATCAAAGTGCTCGGCGGTTCCCATCGTCGTTATGCCCGCATCGGGGATGTCATCAAAGTGACAGTGAAAGAAGCGATTCCCCGAGGCAAAGTGAAGAAGGGGCAGGTGCTTTCTGCGCTTGTTGTTCGGACCAAAAGCGGTGTTCGTCGTGCGGACGGATCACTGATCAAGTTCGACGATAATGCTGCGATCCTGCTCAATAATCAGCAGGCGCCAATCGGTACGCGTGTGTTTGGGCCGGTGACACGTGAACTGCGTACAGAAAAGTTCATGAGAATCATCTCACTTGCACCCGAAGTGCTGTGACGGATATTGAGGCCGCAAAATGCGAAAGATCAAAAGTAACGACGAAGTAATTGTCATCGCTGGCAAAGACAAGGGCAAGCGCGGAACGGTGTCGCGTCTGGTTGGCGATAACAAAGTAATAGTCAGTGGAATGAACATTGTAAAACGACATACCAAGCCGAATCCTAATGCTGGCATTGCGGGCGGTATTGTTGAGAAAGAAGCGCCGATGGATATTTCTAACGTGGCGATTTTCAACCCTGAGACCAACAAAGCCGATCGCATTGGCTTCCTGGTTGAAGACGGTTTGAAAAAGCGCGTTTACAAATCCACGAACAAAGTCATTGATTAACGGAAACGCAGGTCGCCAACATGGCTCAGTCGAAAGAATTTTACAAAAGTGACGTTATCCCCGCGCTGACCAAGCAGTTCGGGTTTGACAATCCGATGCGAGTGCCACGAATTACTAAAGTGGTGCTGAATATGGGTGTGGGTGAAGCGGTCGGCGACAAAAAGTTGCTTGATAACGCTGTTGCCGAGATGGTCATGATCAGCGGTCAAAAGCCGGTTATTACCAAGGCTCGCAAGTCAATCGCCGGTTTTAAGATCCGCGCCGGTTGGCCGATCGGCTGTAAAGTGACATTGCGCGGTGAGCGCATGTACGAATTCCTCGACAGGCTGGTGGACATTGCGATTCCTCGTATTCGTGACTTCCGCGGCCTGAACCCGAAGGCGTTTGATGGTCGTGGAAATTACGCAATGGGCGTAACTGAACAGATCATCTTCCCGGAAATCGAATACGACAAAGTCGATAAAATTCGCGGTATGGACATCACCATCTCCACCACTGCACAGAACGATGACGAAGGCCGTGCGCTGTTGGCAGCCATGCGTTTTCCGTTCAAAACTATGGCAGTAAAAGCTGCAAAGGAGTCATGAGATGGCTAAGACCTCGATGATTGCTCGTGAATTGAAACGTACTGAGACTGTTGCAAAATTTGCTGTAAAACGCGCAGCGTTGAAAGCAATTCTTGCGGATGTGAATGCCAGTGACGATGACAAATGGCAAGCGCAGATTGCATTCCAGAAGTTGCCGCGTGATGCAAGCCCGGTTCGTCAGCAAAAGCGCTGCCGCATTACTGGCCGACCACACGGTGTTTATAGAAAATTCGGCATGTGCCGTCACAAGCTGCGTGAAGCTGCCATGCGTGGTGACGTTCCCGGCCTGACTAAAGCCAGCTGGTAAGCGGAGTATCTAGTATGAGTATGTCAGATCCAATAGCAGATTTGCTGACACGCATTCGTAATGCCCAGATGGCCAAGCTGCCAGTAGTCAGCTGCCCGTCATCCAAGGTCAAGCTGGCGATTTGTGAAGTATTAAAAGATGAAGGTTACATTGGCAATTTTGCAGTAGTTGAGAACGGCGCAAAAAGTCAATTGACAGTAGATCTCAAGTACTACCAGGGTAAACCGGTTATTGAAGAGATTATCCGTGTAAGTAAGCCGGGTCTTCGTCAGTATAAGGGTAAAGACGAAATGCCACGCAATCGTCAAGGCCTTGGGATTGTCATCGTGTCCACCAACCAGGGTGTGATGACAGAGAAGAAAGCCCGTGCCGCCGGTATCGGCGGAGAAGTTTTGTGCTCAGTATTCTGATGCACAACATTCTTTGATACAGCACATATAGAGCACGATTATGTCCAGAGTAGCTAAAAACCCGATTACATTGCCAAAGGGTGTTGAGACAGTAATTGCCGGTAGCGCAGTCACTGTTAAAGGCAGCAAGGGTAGCTTGAATACCATCCTGCATAACGACGTACAAGTTGTCGTCGATGCTGGTGTTGTGCAGGTTTCTCCCAAGAATAACTCCCGTCAGGCGGATGCGCTTGCCGGTACTTTCCGTGCCCTGATCAATAACATGGTAACGGGCGTGACCACAGGTTTCCAGCGTAAGTTGACCCTGCAAGGCGTTGGTTATCGCGCCAAAGCACAGGGCGATGTTGTAAACATTGCGGTTGGATACTCTCACCCGATTGATTACAAGTTGCCGTCTGGCGTTACCGCTGAGACTCCAACTCAGACAGAGATCGTGTTGAGCTCAACAGACAAGCAGTTGCTCGGACAGGTTGCATCTGAAATCCGTAGATTCAGACCGCCAGAGCCTTACAAAGGCAAAGGTATTCGTTACTCGGATGAAGTTGTGTACAGAAAAGAAGCGAAGAAGAAATAATTAGGGCGTGACATCATGAATGTTAAGAAGCAGGCTCGTATCCGTCGCGCACGACGTACCAGGGCAAAAATTTCAGAACTCGGTGTAAACCGTTTGTGTGTTTACCGCACTCCACGTCACATCTATGCGCAAGTAATTGCGCCAACTGGCGATGTTGTGTTGGCAAGTGCCTCCACAGTGGAAAAAGAATTGCGTGGCACAGCCACGGGCAATATTGAAGCAGCCGGCAAGATTGGCGCTCTGATTGCCGAACGTGCGAAACAAGCGGGCATCAGCAAGGTGGCGTTTGATCGCTCTGGTTACAACTATCACGGTCGCGTTAAAGCTTTGGCTGATGCGGCACGTGAAGGCGGCTTGGAATTCTAAGGGTTTAAGACTATGGCACTGAAAGACGAGGCGAGAAAAAACGAAGAAGGTTTACAGGAGAAGTTGATCCAGGTAAACCGTGTCGCCAAGGTAGTAAAAGGTGGTCGAATTTTCGCCTTTACTGCACTGACTGCAGTTGGTGATGGCAATGGTCGTGTCGGATTCGGCCGCGGTAAAGCGCGTGAAGTTCCGCTGGCCATTCAGAAAGCCATGGAAGCAGCCCGACGCAACATGATTTCTGTTTCACTTGATGGCACTACACTGGAGTATCCTGTGAAGTCTCGTCACGGTGCATCCAGGATTTATATGCAGCCTGCATCAGAAGGTACCGGTATTATTGCCGGTGGTGCAATGCGAGCGATTCTTGAACTTGCCGGTATCCAGAACGTACTGGCGAAGTGCTACGGATCAACCAATCCCGTAAACGTTGTTAACGCAACGTTCAAAGGTTTGAAGACAATGCGTGCTGCAGAAAGTGTTGCAGCTAAGCGTGGCAAAACTCTCGAAGAGATTCTGGGTTAATCGTTATGTCCAAGAAAATGATTAAAGTGACACTGGTTCGCAGTCCTGCGGGTCAGATGGAAAGACACAGACAGTGTGTGAAAGGTCTGGGTTTGCGTCGTATGCACCAGAGCGTGGAAGTTGAAGATTCCCCGTGTGTTCGCGGCATCATCAACAAAGTACGCTACCTGTTGCTTGTCGAAGGCGAGGAGTAAGTCATGCATTTGAATACATTGAGTCCAGCGCCCGGTAGTACACACGCGCCACGTCGCGTAGGTCGCGGAATAGGTAGCGGCCTGGGTAAGACCAGCGGTAAGGGTCACAAAGGTCAAAAGGCTCGATCAGGCGGCACGGTTCGTCCTGGTTTCGAAGGCGGTCAGATGCCTTTGCAGCGTCGTTTGCCAAAATTTGGTTTCACGTCTCGCGTGGGTCGTATCACTGCTGAAGTTCGCACCAGCGAACTGGCTTCAGTGGTTGGCGATATCGTAAATGTAGAGACTTTATTGGGTGCCGGTGTTGTTACCAGCAGCATCAAGCGCGTAAAGATCATGTTGTCTGGCGATGTAACCCGTGCCTTGACAGTTGATGGCCTGCGTGTGAGCAAGGGCGCTCGTGCTGCGATTGAAGCGGCCGGTGGCACCGTGATTGATCCGGTTGTACCAGCACATGCTGGTAAGAAAAAGACCAAAAAAGTTGTAGTACAGGGCTAATCGACAAAAAATGGCAAAAAAACCTAACATCGCCGGTGACGGCATAGGCGCAGGCCTCGGCGAGCTTAAAGTTCGCCTGCTGTTTCTGCTGTTTGCCATTTTTGTTTACCGGGTCGGTACGCATATCCCTGTTCCAGGCATCGATCCTGCGCAACTGGCTAATATGTTTGGGCAAAACGAGGGTACTTTCCTTGGCCTGTTTAACATGTTCTCCGGCGGTGCGCTTGAGCGAATGAGCATCGTGGCGTTGGGAATCATGCCGTATATTTCGTCCTCGATTATTATGCAATTGCTCACAGCGGTGAATCCCTACCTGGCGCAATTGAAGAAAGAGGGTGAATCAGGGCGTCGCAAGATTACGCAATACACGCGTTATGGTGCTTTGGCCTTGGCTGTTGTACAAGGCACTGGGATGACAGTAGGTCTGCTTGCCCCGATGGCGTATAACCCAGGCATGGGTTTCACCCTGACAGCAATTGTGTCATTGGTAACCGGCGCAATGTTTATGATGTGGCTCGGCGAACAGATAACCGAGCGCGGTGTTGGTAATGGAATATCCATGTTGATATTCGCAGGTATTGTCGCGACGCTGCCTGCTGCGGTCGGTAGTTCTCTGACACAGGCATACGAAGGCCAAATCAGCGGGTTACTTCTGTTCATAGTTGGAATTATTGCTGTAGTTGTGATTGCGGGCATTGTGTTTATCGAGCGCGGTCAGCGTCGGATCACAGTGAATTACGCAAAGCGACAGCAAGGTAACAAGGTATATCAGGCACAATCCAGCCATCTGCCCTTAAAAGTAAACATGGCTGGTGTCATACCGGCGATTTTTGCAAGCAGCATTTTGTTATTCCCTGCCTCGATAGGTCAGTGGTTTGGGCAGGCTGAAGGGGCTGAGTGGTTGCAAGATTTTGCTCTGCTGATTGGTCCTGGACAACCGCTTTACGTGATTCTGTTTAGCGCGATGATAATATTTTTCTGCTTCTTTTATACTGCGCTTGTGTTTAATCCGCGCGACGTAGCAGATAACTTGAAACGATCGGGTGCCTTTATTCCGGGTATCCGACCGGGCGATCAAACCGCTCGTTATATTGATGCAGTGTTGACCCGTTTGACTATGTTTGGCGCGATTTACATCACCATTGTGTGTTTATTGCCTAACTTTTTCCAGATGATGGCCAACGTGCCGTTTAATCTGGGCGGCACTGCAATGTTGATCGTCGTAGTAGTCAGTATGGACTTTATGTCGCAGGTTCAAGCGCATCTGATGTCTCATCAATACGATTCGCTGATGAAAAAATCCAACCTCGGTAGTTTTGGGCGCGGTTAATTGGTTTGGCGGGTGGCGCATTCAAGTGGCCACCGAATGGAGAGAAAAACGTGAAAGTCAGAACATCGGTCAAGAAAATCTGTCGTAAGTGCAAAGTGGTGAAGCGTAACCGTGTGGTTCGTGTGATCTGCTCTGCTGAACCCAGACACAAGCAGCGTCAAGGCTAAGTATCTGGTTGATTTTTATATCTCCAGAGTATATTCTTTGCGCCCCTGAAATTACGGGCTCATGCACTCTGGTACATGGGTAAATTATAAGATTGGAGTTTAACTATGGCACGTATTGCCGGTGTCAACATACCAGATAACAAGCACCTGGTTATCTCTCTGGAGTATATCTACGGGATCGGTGCAACACGCGCTAAGCAGATCTGCGAGCGAGTGGGTATAGCCCCGTCGACAAAGACCAGCGCTCTGTCACCGGAACAGCTCGATATCGTGCGTGCCGAAGTTGGTAAATTTACTGTGGAAGGCGACCTTCGTCGTGAAGTGTCCATGAGTATCAAGCGTCTGATGGATCTTGGATGCTACCGTGGCATTCGTCACCGTCGATCACTTCCGGTTCGTGGTCAGCGCACCAAGACCAATGCGAGAACTCGCAAAGGTCCGCGTAAGCCGATTCGTAAATAAGATTTGATGTCCGGCCGTTAACTAACGGCTGGGCTACAAGATAAACGCTTTAATCTGATTCAGGAAATATCTATGGCAAAGCCAGCAGCTAAAGCAGCCCCGAAGAAAAAGGCGCGTAAGGCGGTCGTTGACGGGATTGCATTTATCCATGCTTCCTTTAATAACACGATCGTGACAATCACTGACCGTCAGGGCAATGCTCTGAGCTGGGCTACCTCTGGTGGTTCTGGTTTCCGTGGTTCGCGTAAAAGTACACCGTTTGCTGCGCAAGTAGCGGCGGAGAGAGCGGGTAAAGCTGCTATCGAGTTGTACGGTCTGAAGAACCTTGACGTAAAAGTTAATGGTCCAGGTCCAGGACGCGAGTCAGCGGTACGTGCATTGAACACGTGTGGTCTTAAAGTTGGCAACATCACAGATGTAACGCCAATCCCGCACAATGGTTGTCGTCCCCCGAAAAAGCGCCGCGTTTAATCGTACACTTTTTGGATCAGTTACAGCTTATTCCGGCTTAGTGCCGAGATTAGTAAAACAGGAGTCAGTATATGGCCCGTTATCTAGGCCCGAAATGCAAACTCGCCCGACGTGAAGGAACAGATTTGTTCCTGAAGAGCGGTGTTCGCCCGCTGGAAAGCAAGTGCAAGGCAGAAACCAAACCCGGTCAGCATGGCCAGGGTCGCGGTCGCTTGTCTGACTACGGTGTACAACTGCGCGAGAAGCAGAAAGTGCGACGTATCTACGGCATTCTTGAGCGTCAATTCAGCACCTACTACAAAGAAGCAGCGCGTCGTAAGGGCGCAACGGGTGAAAACCTGCTGCAACTGCTGGAGTCGCGTCTGGATAACGTGGTGTACAGAATTGGTTTTGGTTCAACCCGTGCCGAGTCTCGTCAGCTGGTTTCACATAAAGCGATTCTGGTAAACGGCGCCGTGATTAACGTGCCTTCTTATCAGTTGTCAGCTGGTGATGTGGTTTCCGTGCGTCAGAAAGCAAAAGAGCAGTTGCGTATTAAAGCGGCTATGGAACTTGCTGCGCAGCGCACTGCAAGCGACTGGATTACCGTAGATAGCAGCAAACAGCAGGGTCAGTTCAACCGCAAGCCTGAACGTGGTGACCTGTCAGCAGATATTAACGAAAACCTGATCGTAGAGCTTTACTCCAAGTAAGTCTGAACAGGTCCTCTTAACCTCAGGCGAGGAGAGGGCCTCAGTCCAGTAAACTCAAAGATTGCCAGGCTAATTGTTAAGGGTGAACCCATGCAGATTTCGTTGTCGGATTTTCTTACACCACAGTTGATCAAGGTTGAAGAGTTTGACAAGTATCATTCAAAAGTGGTGCTTGAGCCTCTCGAGCGTGGTTTTGGCCACACTCTGGGGAATGCGTTAAGAAGAATCCTGCTGTCTTCCATGCCAGGTTGTGCAGTGGAAGAGGTTGAAATCGACGGTGTTGTACACGAGTACAGCAGTATCGAAGGTGTTCGTGAAGACGTTATCGAGATTCTGTTGAACCTCAAAGGCGTAGCGATCATTTTGAATGGCCAGGATCACGCCGTACTGACATTGAACAAGAAAGGCGCGGGTGTAGTAACTGCGGCTGACATCGTTGGTGACCACAACGTTGAGATTGTTAACCCAGAGCACGTAATTGCCAACCTGAATTCAGCTGGCTCGCTGATCATGCGTATAACAGCGCGTAAAGGCCGCGGTTATGTTCCGGCTGACGCTCGTCGTCGCGATGATGATGAAACGCGTGCAGTTGGTAAACTGATGCTTGATGCAACCTACAGCCCGGTGCTCAGCGTGGCCTATTCAGTCGAAAGCACTCGTGTTGAGCAGCGCACTGACCTGGACAAGCTTGTTATAGATTTGAAGACCAATGGCACCATCGATCCTGAGGAAGCCATTCGTCGTGCTGCGACTATTCTGCAGCACCAGCTAGCTGTATTTGTTGACCTGCAGAGCCATGAAACGGCAGCGCCTGTTGAGCCGGAAGATGAAATCGATCCGATTCTGCTGCGCCCGGTTGACGACCTTGAATTGACTGTACGTTCTGCAAACTGCCTGAAAGCAGAAGACATTTACTACATAGGCGATCTGATTCAGAGAACCGAAGTAGAATTGTTGAAGACTCCGAACCTTGGTAAGAAATCACTCACCGAGATTAAGGACGTGCTGGCAACCCGTGGTTTGTCTCTTGGTTTGCGTCTGGAGAACTGGCCACCAGCCAGCCTGCGCACTGAAGAGAAATCGAATTAATCATAACGAGTCAGCCGTGAGGCTGCGGTTAGAATAGGAAAAGAGATATGCGTCATCGTCATAGTGGACGTCAACTGAATAGAAATTCTTCTCACCGCAAGGCCATGTTCCGTAACATGACCGCCTCACTGGTTGAGCATGAGATTATTAAAACTACCGTGATCAAGGCGAAAGAACTGCGTATGGTTGCAGAGCCTCTGATTACACTGGCTAAAAACGACAGCGTTGCTAATCGTCGTCTGGCGTTTGCGCGCCTGCGCAGCAAAGAAGCCGTTGGTAAGCTGTTTACAGATCTTGGACCGCGTTATCAGGGTCGTCCTGGTGGATATATTCGTATCCTGAAGTGCGGCTTGCGTGCCGGCGACAAAACGCCAATGGCGTATGTCGAATTGGTCGATCGTCCTAATGGCGTGAACGCAGACGCCGCTCAGGAATAAGATTCTGTGTGTAACAAAAAAGCCGGGCTTAGCCCGGCTTTTTTGTTTCCATTTAATCAGCGGGGCACTATGCGTGTTCCTTGTGCAGAAAAATGCTGATAAATAACATCGGCCATAAGCCCAGATGGATGAAGGTGTCTGCGGTATTAAAGATGTAGTGCCAGTAAGGGATGCCTTTAACATCAATAAAATCGATTACGCTGCCATAAATCAATCTGTCCAGAATGTTGCTTATTCCGCCACCCGCTACCATGCCAAAACAAATGAACTCGTAGGTGCGCACTTGTGTGCTTCGGCAAAGGTAAAAAATCAGTCCTGAAATTAGTACCAGGCTGAAAAGCGCAAACAGCCAGCCCTGACCCTGCGCCATCCCAAATACGCCACCCATATTGCGGATGTGAGTAAAATGCAAGATTGAACTGATGACAACACTGTCACCCTGCGCAATAGATTTCTCAACGAGGTAGCTGCCTAGTTGCGAGACGCTAAGACAACTGAGTGCAATCACACCAAACCAGGCAAGATGCCTGGCTCTTGACTGGTGAGCGGTTTGCAATAAAAAAGCTTTCAAACTCATGCCTTGCAGGTCCTTTGTGATCATTGCAGTTCTGCAAAGAATGCCCGTAGCCTTGCAGCATTTTTGCCAACATCACTGACGCCCACGCGCGATGTAGAGCGTGCGTCGAGTACGGTGGTGCCTTCCGGTGTTTCAATAATACGGATGACGACATCATCTTTGAATCTGAACCAGAAAGTTGTATCGGTGGCTTCAATACGGCCCTGTTCAGGGACTGCTGCTACCAGCTCCCAACCAAGTGTATCTACTGCCGCTCTTGCGCGATCAAATACAACGGACGCTGGCTCATTAAAGGTTTGCGTGACGACATCAGGGTAGGCGTCGCGTTGTCGCTGGGCATGCTCTTCCGGTGTCATGTTGCGGTTGCCGGTGCCATAAACAGTCGGGTTGGAATTCTCTCCTCTGAGTGGCAGGACAGCTACAAACGCAGGCGGGTTTTCCAGATCAGTACTGATGTCATGAATGGGCGGAATAGTGATGCCGCTTCCAGGCAGGTATGACTGAGGAACATACCAGGCGATAGCCGCAGCAATTGTTGCGGCGCCCGCAATCGCAACCATGCGAGATAAATTGGCAAGACGTGCTGCCCGACCGAGGGCAAGCAACAGCACAGTGATCGCTATACAGCCATAAGTAATCCAGGCTACATAGGGTTGAGCTCCGCGCAACATACTGAACCCTTGGGTAAAGTTCCACATGCCAAACCAGACGCCTGCCGGCGCTGCAAGTGCAAACAAGGCAAGGCCGACGCCCGCAATGCCCGCCAAGGTCGTCAATCCTGTCAGTAATAGTTTTAGTTTATGCTGATTGCCAGTGTTCATGCTGTTGTTCTCGTTATTCAGGATTTATAGGGTTGATCGGAATACATACTGATACGTCTTGAGCCGTCATGGTGCACCTCGATAATGCTGCGAGCACAATTGTGCATGGCGGGTGCTTCCCATAACTTACTGATCGGGCGGTCTTCGGTTTCACACAACAAAGTCTTTATTAATACGCCATGGCTGACGATAGCAATTTCCTCTGACGGATTCTCTTCCAGGATTGCTGCCAATTTGAGCACTGCACGTGTTTGCACATCTTTGAAGGTTTCTGCTCCCGGCAAGTTAAAGGCATCTGGTTGATTCCAGAATGCAAAAAATTGTTCAGGATCGGACGCCTGCAACTCGGAATATAACTTACCTTCCCACGATCCCATGTGAATCTCCCGCAACTGATCACAATAAACAATGGGTACTGGCGAGTCAGCAAACAGAATCTCAGCGGTTTGGCGTGTACGTACGCTGCTGCTGCAATAGACCCGGGAGATGCCGGAATTCTTCAATTTAGATCGCAATGCCTCTGCCTGCGAGATGCCGTCGCGGGTGAGGACTGACTCCATCTGGCCTTGAGCGCGCTTTTCTTTGTTCCAATTGGTTTCGCCATGACGAATCAGGTGGATTCGGCTAAGCACCTGCAAGTTATTCATTCAAGATCCCGATTGATTGCTTCGTGTGCGGCTGACTGCATCCAGCCAGCGAGATTTCTGTTGTTGTCGCCACGCATCGTCAGCAATTGGCACAAATGTGCGATCCAGTTGCCATAACTGGGCGATCTCATCCATGGAGTCGTACACGCCGCAGTGTAAACCGGCGAGGCAGGCAGCGCCAAAGGCGGTGGTTTCGGTAAGCTGAGGCCGGTCAACGGGCGTGTTCAGCAGGTCAGCCAGCCCCTGCATCACAAAGTTGTTTGCAGCCATGCCGCCATCCGCACGGATTCGTACTGGCTTCAAACCATCGGAAGCCATAGCCTCGACCAAGTCCCGAGTCTGGTGACAAACGGACAGCAGCGCAGCCGTAACAATATCTTCAAGGCCCGTGTCGCGCGTCAGTCCAAAAATCGCGCCTCGTGCTTCTGCGTCCCACCAGGGCGCGCCCAACCCGGTAAAGGCTGGTACAAACATGATGCTGTCCGCATACTTGGCACGCGCTGCCATTGCTTCGGTTTCCTGACTGCTGGAGAAAAACTTCAGTTTGTCCCTGAGCCACTGCATGGTCGCGCCCGCCATA
Organism: Pseudohongiella sp.; assembly: GCA_030696315.1. GTDB lineage: Bacteria > Pseudomonadota > Gammaproteobacteria > Pseudomonadales > Pseudohongiellaceae > Pseudohongiella. Next base: position 17,004 of record JAUYSM010000007.1, read on the forward strand.
AAAATGCTGCCCTCCAGTGCGTAGGTCGGTTCCCCGGCAAGGCGCCAAGCCACCGTACTTAACAAATTATGCTGAGATTCAATGACCTGTTTGCCTGTGTTGACCAGCATAAAACAGCCGGTGCCATAGGTGCTTTTAGTCATGCCTGGCTCAAAACAGGCCTGGCCAAATGCAGCCGCCTGCTGATCGCCTGCAATGCCACCAATTTGAATGGCTGCTCCGAAAATTGTGCTGTCAGTTTTTCCAAAATCGGCCGCACTGTCCAGCACCTCAGGCAGCATGTTTTCGGGAATGTTAAACAAGCTCAGTAGTTCTGGATCCCAGCACTGTGTGTGGATATTAAACAGCATGGTGCGAGAAGCGTTGCTGGCATCGGTGCAATGGCGTTTTCCGCCGGTCAGTTTCCATAACAAAAAACTGTCAATAGTGCCAAACGCTAAGTGGCCGGCTTCCGCAGCAAGGGCGGCACCCGGCACGTTATCCAGAATCCAGCGAATTTTGCTGGCTGAGAAATATGAATCCAGGAGCAAGCCGGTGCGAGAAGGGATTAAGTTTTGACGCCCTTCCAGCGTCAATTTCTGCTGGAGCTGCTGGCACCATGCCGATGTGCGCCGGTCTTGCCAGACAATGGCGCGATAGATGGGTTTGCCGGTGCGTCTGTCCCACAGCACGGTAGTTTCGCGCTGATTGGTTATGCCGATACCCGCAATCTTGTCAGCGGTGATGTCCGCATTGAGCAACGCTTGTTGGCAACTGAATAGCGTGGTCTGCCAGATGTCATCGGGTTCATGCTCAACCCAGCCTTCCTGCGGAAAATGCTGAGTGTATTCCTGTTGTCCGATGCCCAGTCGTTGTCCATCGCGCGAGAAAACAATGGCGCGGCTACTGGTTGTACCTTGATCAATCGCGAGTAAAAAGTGGTTCATGATTTTGTTGTTGGTTTCCATTTCCAATGCGCATGTTACCATCACGCAGCTTGCCAGTTGGTCGTCATTACTGGCAAGCTGTTTTGGTCAATTCACAACTCGGGTCAGGTGATATGTCGGCAGCGCTTTCCATGGTAGACCTTCTGGTAATAGGTGGTGGTGTTAATGGGACGGGGATTGCCGCTGATGCCGCCGGTCGCGGGCTTTCGGTTGTGTTGTGTGAGCGGGCTGACCTCGGCGGCGCAACATCGTCATCCAGCACCAAACTGATTCATGGCGGTTTACGCTATCTCGAGACATACCAGTTTCGTCTGGTGCGCGAATCCCTGGCAGAGCGCGAAGTGCTGCTGCACGCCGCGCCTCATATTGTGTGGCCCTTGCGCTTTCGGCTTCCTCACCACAAAGCATTGCGCCCGCAGTGGATGATTCGATCCGGTTTATTCCTTTACGATCACTTGAGCAAACGTGTCAGTTTGCCGGCGTCCCATGGTTTGAAATTTAATGAAAATGACCCGCTGAAACCAGAGTTTGGTGCGGGTTTCGAATACTCGGATTGTTGGGTGGATGATGCCCGTCTGGTGGTCCTGAATGCCATGCAGGCCAGACAGCATGGTGCGCGCGTTTTAACCAGAACCGCCTGTGAGCATATCGATGCGCAGCTTGATCCTCAGAGCAAAAACACCACGTGGTCAGCCAGACTGAGGGACGTCAATACCGGTGAGGAGCGCTGGGTGAACGCGCGTTGTATTGTCAACGCCAGCGGACCGTGGGTGGGCAAACTCGGTCGACAGCTTCAGCCTCAGACCCCTCCAGCGGATGTGCGTCTGGTTAAAGGATCACATATTGTTGTCCCACGCATGTACGAGGGCGACGAAGCTTATTTATTGCAGAATCCTGATGGCAGAGTCGTTTTTGTGATTCCTTACGAAGATCAGTTTTCCTTGATAGGCACAACTGAAGAGGAATACACCGGCGATCCTGCTGCTGCCACCATATCCCCCGAGGAGACTGCCTATCTGCTGGCTGTGGCCAGCAGCTATTTCAAGAAGGTGCCGGATGCATCACAAGTTTTGTACCATTTTTCTGGTGTCAGACCTTTGATTGATGATGGCGATGAAAATGCCAGTAAAGTGTCCAGGGACTATACCTTGGAACTGAGTCGTTCCCCCGCGCCTTTGTTGACTGTTTATGGGGGAAAAATCACCACCTATCGACGACTTGCCGAATCAGCCATGGATCAACTCAAGGCGGTATTTCCAGCCATGAAACCGTCCTGGACAATAGACGCATATCTGCCTGGCGGAGAGTTTGCTTCACAACAACAGTTACAGGATGACCTCGTCGCTGAATTTCCGTGGATTGACCGCGCGCTGCTGCGGTCATGGGTAAGGCGCTACGGTACACGTACCAGAGTCTTGTTAGAGGGCGCGCAGCACGTCGCAGACCTTGGGGTCTGTTTTGGGGAAGATCTGTACGAACGTGAAATC
>JAUYSM010000015.1 GCA_030696315.1 Pseudohongiella sp.
AACCTGAAACAGCTTGTAGAACAAAGCATTAGCCGGCACGAACCGCTCAGAGTCTCCCGACGGTCCAGGCAGGACTTTGTTGTGATGAGCGCAGAAGACTGGGAGCGTGAACAGGAAACGCTATATGTTCTGCAAAACAGCAGCTTGATGCAGCAGCTGGCCGAGTCGGTCAAAACCCATACCGAGCGGAAAGGATACACGCCTACAAAAGAGCGAATGGATGAGATCACTGGTATTTGAGGGCAGAACCTGGGAAGCCTATGAAGCCATGCGCCAAACGGACAAAAAGCTGCACGAATCTGCGCGCAAAATCATCAAAGAGCTCCTTCGGTGCGATGATCCCGCTGTCGGGACAGGTAAGCCCGAACCCTTGAAGCATAATCTATCCGGTCTTTGGTCAAGACGTTTGAGCCAGAAAGATCGTATTGTGTATAGGTTCGATGAGTCATCAATCTATGTCTTTGCTTTGGGCGGACACTATGATGAGTCCTAATACCCGTGCTGAAAGAACTGCAGCTGGCCGAGTGGTATCGTTCAAATTCGGTTGATGATTACCCTATTCCTGATTCAGGATTTCAATATAGGCGCTATAGGCAAACACGCGGTTGCGTTTCTGTCCGGTGAGTTCACGCACCAGCGCCAGTTCGGGCTGCGCCAATTTATCCATGACTTTGCCTGCGGTGGCGGCGCTTATTTTGCCGTGTTCTACGAGGGTGTTGATATTGGCAATGGGGTATTCAAAGAGCACGTCCAATACCTGTTGGGCCGACGGAGCTATTCGCCCGAGGCTGCTGAGTCGGTCGCGGTCTACCTGGCGCAGTTGCTTAAGTTGTTGGGCGGTATTCACGGCCTGGTTGGCAGTTTCCGCCACGGCATCCACAAAGAACAACAGCCAACTTTCCCAGTCGCCACTGATGCGTACCTGTTGCAGGCGGTCGTAATAAACCTGACGGTGTCTTTTGAAAAATACCGACAGGTACAGCAGTGGTTCACTCAATACATTGGCGGCCATCAGTATGAGCGGGATCAGCAAGCGACCCAGGCGGCCGTTACCATCCATAAACGGGTGGATGGTTTCAAACTGCACATGGGCGAAAGCGGCTTTGATGAGAGGGTCAGTCGCTTCAGGAACATCATTGAGAAAGCGCTCTAGTTCTGCCCAGCAGTTGGCCAGTTCGTTGGCGGAGGAACAGGCGGGCATCCGGGAGCAGAACGCTGATAGCATCGAGACGGCCAAGGGCCAGCATAGCCAGGTTAATGCGACTCTGCAGCCTGTTGTCCAGTTGCAGCGGCGGCTGAGGTGGCAAAGGGTCAGGTATAAACGCCTGGCAATTTACCCCTCCCGCGATGCTGGCCGTGTATTGACCGGTGATGCCCCGCTCCATGGTGTTTCCTCTCTAGCGCGTGATAGCGTCCCAGTTCTGCGCAAGATACTCGGTTGTTCGCCACGCCAGCGCCTGCGCGGTGAGCGTGGGATTCCTGGCTCCGCTGGTGCCCATCACGGAGGCGCCGAGCACACCCAGGTTCTTCACCTCGTGTGCAAACCCGAAGCGATTGGTGACGTTGGTTTGTGGATTGTCACCCATGCGCGTGCCACCATAGGCGTGCGTTGAGGCCCCCATCGCGCCCCCGAGTCCGGCGCGGATTATCCGTGTTGCACCCGCCGCCCTGTACCATTCTTCCATGCGATCCTGCGTGAACGCGGCAATACGCAGCTCATTCTCGCGATACTCACCGGTAATGCGAATCACAGGAAAGCCGAGTTTGTCTTTTATCAGCGGATCCAGATCCAGGCGATTGCCCCGGTACGGCAATGTGGTTTTCTGAATGTAGGAACTGTTGGTACGGTCCGCGTTCTCGCTGATAAACGCTTTCCATTGCGCGCCCCAGTTGGGCACCTGATCGAAGGTGGACATCTTCGCCGCTGAGATCGGCTTGCGATCAGTATGCACCCACAGATTACCGCCACCGATGAAATCCAGGTCGCTGTGATCGAAGTTGTCATCGGCCCATTCGTCGATGGCAACTCCTTGTGCAGGCAGCCCATACCAGTTATGCAGATTCCGAGGGAACAATGCCGTAACCGGAGCCCCTTGATGATGACTGAGATAATGCTCCCCCACCTGTCTGCTGTTGTTGGCCAACCCGTTGGGGAACTGACGCGACTTCGACAACAGCAGCAGGCGGGTGTTCTCGTAGGTGTGGCTGGCGAGCAATACCGCATCGGCCGGTTGGAACATCACTTGATTGCCCATTAAATATTCCACACCCGTGGCGCGCCCATTGGCGTCATTGACGATCCGCAGCACGCGCGCATGGGTGATCACTTTCAGGCGCCCGGACTTCAACGCCTCGGGAATGGTGGTGACCGCTGTCGAACTCTTGGCTGCCACGTGACACCCGCCCCGATCGCAAAACCCGTGATACAGACAGCCGGGGCGATCCCCGTAAACTTCAGTATTGATCGCCGCAGGACCCTGAAACGGATGCCAGCCAATCTGCCGTGCAGCGTCGCTCATCAGGTCGGTAAATACTGAACTGCGCAGCCCCGGCATCGGATAGGCTCGTGCGCGAGCACCTTCAAATCGGTTGCCATTGGGCTGCAGCGTGCCGTTGATATTGCCTGCGTTGCCCGAGACACCCAGTGCGTATTCCACGGTGTCGTAATAGGGTTCCAGATCCTCGTAGCTGATCGGCCAATCCTCAACCGTGGAATCCAAAGGAATGCGATGGGCACCATAGCGGCGCGTGGTCTCGCTCACCGTCTTGAAATCCCATGGATTGAGGCGCCAGCTCTGCGCCCAATAGTGCAACGTGGTACCTCCCACACCATTCATCATGGGATGTCCGCCCCCTTGTACCGCCTCGAAATTGATGTTGGCGCGAGAGGTGGGAATTTCACTCTTGGCTTTAGGAACGGCCTGCGGCCAGTCGCGCAGATTGTTGCGCACTTCATCGGGTGCGAAGTCGCGCGTCGTCATCCAGCCGCCGGCTTCCAGGCCAATAACATTCAGGCCCGCGTTGACGAGCGGCAGTACCGCAACACCGCCCACAGCGCCCAGGCCAATCACTACAACATCAGTGCGCGCGTTTTCATTGGCCATGAGCTGCACCTCCGCTCCGAGCAGATGCAGGACCCGCCGGATTCTTGGTATAGGTTGGCATGTCGTAGGCAGATTGTCGGCTTGGTGCCAGTGCGCGGCCCTGGCGGACATCTTCCTGACTCGACCCCGCGCGGACCCCCGGATAGCCGATCATGTCCCAGCCCACGAAGTCACGGTTGCCCCCGTAATAGGGATCGCTGAACGTACCGTCGATGGTGTGTGTGCGGACTGTGTTGAAGAAACCCGAGTTCAGCATGGCAAAGCCCGGGATGGCGTTGCGGGTCATCGCGTCGATGATGTCGTCCTGCGCGCTGGTTGGCAGCAGGTGAAAGGGTGTACTGCCCACTTCCATCGCATGAGCATCCAGCGCTGCCAGACCCGTAGCGTAAAGTTCACGTGAAGCGGCCATTGCGCCAGTTAATCCACGATCGATGTAGTGCACGGCGCGCGCTTCATGAGCACCTGGTGTGCCGTCATCACTGGGCAGGATGCGGGAGGTGAAGGCGTCAAGCGCCGCACTCTCAGCCGCGGTGAGCGTCTCGAAAGCTTCGGTGACAGGAATGCGCGCGCGGGCCGGCTGCTGCAGGGACGACTGCGCGATGGCGGAACTGCTCGCCCCGGTGATCAGTGCTGCGCCTGTCAAACCGACACCTTTCAGCAGGTCGCGGCGCGATAGCGATGTTTCCTGTGTGGTTACTGTGCATGCGTCGTTATTATTCTTGTTCATGCTCGTTGCTCCGGCGGTTAATTATTCTGTGTACTGGTAAAGCCCGGTAAGTAGCCCTGTCGCCAAAATGTGCCCTTCCATCGCCTGCAGCAAACTCTGCTTGTTGTAGCCATCGGGAAGGTTCAATTCGTAGTCCAGAGCATAGATGCGAAAGTTGTAAGTATGCACCTTGCCATCGGCAGGTGGGCGCGGCCCAAAGTAGCCGGTACGGCGCGTGCCATTGGCGCCATTGATCATGCCTTCCAATCCGGGGTGGCGCACAATGGCATCGGTGGACAATGCTTCGGGCAGGCCGGTGGCTGTAGCCGGGATGTTGTAAGCCACCCAGTGCACGAAGGGTTGAAACCCGAACACCGGATCATCCAGAATCAATGCGAGCTGCCGGGTACCTTCCGGCAGATTGAGCCAGGAAATATCGGGAGTGATGCCCTCGCCATACGCCGAATAGCGCAGCGGTATATTGGTATTGTGTTCGAAAGCCCGGCTGCTGACGAGGATGGTCTCGGGCGGCTCAGCGGACCAGGCGGGCACGACACTCAGAGTCAGTATAAAACCCAGCAGGCAGGCGAGCGTGGTGCGGAATGTGGACATGTGGACTCTCCGTAATGAAAACCAGTGTGGCTTCACCTACTGCAGTGCGGCAGCGTGATGAAAACGGGCGCCATAAGCGGTGCATGCCGCACCATATACTGCGCCACATAATCGGGCGTGATTTGCCAAATTCAAGACGCTTTGCCCAATGCCTCTAGCTTGGAGTATATAGCCTCAGCCTCTTCCTGCAACATTGAGTAGCCGCGGATATCTCCATTGCGCTGTGCGTGCATGGCCTCGGTAAGTTTTTCTTCATAGGCTTTTTGAAGTTTTTTCTGCGGATTTTTTTTAAACAGATTAAACATGTTAGATTCTTCGCAGCGGCAGGTCAGATTGGATTCAGTAAGTACGCGTTGTAAGTACGGCTGAAATCCAATGTCGGATGACATGATCATGACAGGGTAGACCGTGGTATCCGTCGAGATTGAATTGATCATTTGTTGGATAGCATCAAGGAACTCACGATGAGCAAAATTGAATTCTCAAAAACAGAAAAAGAAATAATGATCCAGAAGGTCAAGACTTACTTCCGAGAGGAACTCAACCAGGATATTGGTAACTTCGATGCCGAGTTTCTGATCGATTTTTTTGCGGAACAAATGGGCGGCTTTTTCTACAATCGAGGCCTTTATGATGCCGAGACCATGATTTCCGAAAAAGTGTCGGAGATTTCAGACCTACTGCTACAACTCGAGAAGCCGGTTTTTGCCGGGAAATGATGCGTCTTTGGCCTTGAATCGGCAGCACGCAAACCACAATTTACTTCCGCCAGAACGCCATGCGTGCACCACTGTAAGTCATATACATCAACAAGAATAACCCCAACAGTCCAAACACATCGTCAAACGGGCGATACCCCGTCCAGCGCAAGTAATGGATGTCATACACCTTGTTGATCCAGTAGGTATCACGCCCCGTCTGATACAAACTCATCACATCCCAGTTGATGGTGATCTGCACGCCAGTGTCTGTGATCGCTGTATTGTTTTCAATGGCCTGGATACGACCATAACGTGTGGGGTTGGCACTGAAGGCATCTTCGAGCAAGCGTTGCAGGCTGCCGTTATCCGGCTGCGGCCATGGCTCAAATGTTACAGCATTCAAGTGCTGCCAGCGCTTTGCCTCGCGCACCATCAAGTGATCACCCAACACTGTGCGAAACAAGCGGAACTCTTCCCACTCAGCTGCAGGCACGATGGTATAGGGTTCAGTCAAGGGTAACTGACGCACCGCCAACTGCTCGTAGGCTTGTTCATACGCAGGCCGCACCAGAAAAAAAACTGCCGTTGATGCCCAGGCCACGAATGGTATCAGCAACAAAATGCCCGTCAGTCGATGGAGTTTACGTCGATTCATATGCTGTCAAGAAGGGAAATGCGACCAGGCCGTCATGCTGGGATATATGCCGGTATGATTACCAAAGAAACACACGAGCCTGCACCTCACGTGGGTCAAGGCCCGTGATCTCTCAAAGGATCAAAGAATTACTGGCATCAGCTCTTGTTGTTTTGTTTTTCCTTTTTTGCTGCCTTTTTCTCCTTTGGGCTCAGCAGTGGCTTTTTCTTGGTTTCTTTAACGCTTTTCTGTTCTTTGGCCATAAATAATTCCTCCAGTTGGGGCTAACAATATAGCACCGCGAGAAAGTGTCAGGTAGAAAATAAACAACACTTTCAAGTATTTCAGGCGCATACTGTGAATCCTCAATAATAGATATCAATTTATGCCTAAAAAATCAGCGGCACCTGAATTAAAACCCTGCCCGAAACAAAACCACTTGCTAGCAGCCCTACCCCCTACCGATTACGCGCGTCTATTACCTGATCTGGAACTTGTAGACATGCCACTTAACTGGACGATGTCCGAGTCCGGAGATCACGTCAATTATCTGCACTTTCCGGTTTCCGGCATTGTGTCACTCATTTATGCGCTGGAAGATGGTTCCACCAGCGAAACCGCCTTGGTTGGTAAAGAAGGTCTGGTAGGAATTTCGATTTTTATGGGCGGCGAAAGCATGCCCACCAGCACCGAAGTACAGAGTCATGGCCAAGCTTATCGGTTAAGTCGTAAGGTGATGAAAAAGGAGTTTGCCCTCGGCGGCAAATTACAACATCTTGCTCTGCTGTTCACTCAGGCGCTGATATGTCAAACCTCACAAACGGCTGTCTGCAATCAACATCATGATCTTGATCAACGCATGTGCAGATGGTTATTAACCAGCATCGACCGATTGGAATCAAACATCATCATTATTACCCAGGAAATGATCAGTAGTTTGCTGGGTGTGCGCCGCGAAAGTATTACTCAAGTTGCGGGAGATCTGCAGAAAGCAGGTTTGATTGAGCGTGCCCGCGGGCGGATTACGGTAATCGACCGTGCCACACTGGAAAAACGGGTGTGTGAGTGTTACTCGGTTGTAAAGGAAGAATACAGACGACTGTTGCCATCAAGCTAAAGCAAAACCAGAAACCCAAACCCGGGCAAAGCCACAAATCAGCTAAGCCCGGGCCAGGTATCAGTTCGACTTATACTTGATCAAAACGATCAGCGTTCATCACTTTTGTCCACGCGGCCACAAAGTCATTAACAAACTTTTGTTTGGCATCGCTCTGCGCATACACTTCCGCTATTGCACGCAGCTGCGAGTTGGACCCAAAAACCAGATCCACACGGGTGGCTGTCCACTTTGTGTCGCCCGACGTGCGGTCTCGACCTTCGAACACATAAGCATCAGCGTCTACTGGTTTCCAGACCGTATTCAAATCAACCAGGTTGACAAAAAAGTCATTGGTCAACTGGCCTGGTGATTTGGTAAACACACCGTGCATGGCTTGCTTGTAGTTGGCGCCAAGTACCCGCAAACCTCCGACCAACACAGTCATTTCAGGCGCACTCAATTGCAGTAATTGCGCCTTATCAACCAGCATTTCTTCGTCAGAGACGGTGAACGCAGTGCGTCGGTAATTGCGGAATCCGTCAGCCTCAGGTTTGAGTGGATCAAACGACTCTACGTCGGTCAGTTCTTGTGTGGTGTCCGTGCGCCCTGGCACAAACGACACACCCACGGGCTGCCCTGCATCGCTGGCGGCTTTTTCAATGGCGGCACAACCACCCAGTACAATCAGGTCTGCCATCGAAACCTTTTTGTTACCGGTTTGTGCGCTATTAAACGCGCTCTGAATGTTTTCCAGGGTGTTCAGGACCTTGGCCAATTGATCAGGCTGATTAACATCCCAGTCCTTTTGTGGCGCAAGACGGATGCGGGCACCATTGGCGCCACCACGCATATCAGACCCACGGAAGGTAGAGGCTGACGACCATGCGGTATAGACCAGCTCCGATACTGTCAGACCACTCGCAAGTATCTTGGTTTTTAAATCAGCAACATCGTCGGCATTGACCAGTTCGTGATCAAGGGCCGGCACGGGATCTTGCCAGATCAAGTCCTCTGCTGGCACTTCCGGCCCCAGGTATCGAGACTTTGGCCCCATATCGCGATGGGTCAGTTTGAACCATGCGCGCGCAAACGCGTCCGCAAACTCATCAGGATTCTTGTGGAAGTGTTCAGAAATTTTGCGGTACTCAGGATCTTCACGCATGGCCATATCAGCGGTGGTCATCATGATGCCCACTTTGATAGAAGGATCTTCTGCGTCAGGCGCATGATCTTTGGCAGCCAGATTGATTGGAGCCCATTGCTGTGCGCCTGCCGGGCTCTTGACGAGTTTCCAGTCATACCCAAGCAACACATCAAAGTAGCCAGAATCCCACTTGGTCGGATTCGGCGTCCAGGCGCCCTCCAAGCCGCTGGTAATCGTGTCTCGGCCTTTGCCGCTTTTGAAACTGCTCTTCCAGCCAAGGCCCATTTCTTCCATGGGAGCCGCTTCAGGCTCAGGGCCGACATGAGCGGCGTCACCAGCACCATGGACCTTGCCAAAGGTGTGACCGCCAGCGGTCAATGCAACCGTTTCATAATCATTCATTGCCATCCGCGCAAACGTCTCACGAATGTCTTTAGCCGACAATAAGGGATCAGGATTGCCGTCCGGGCCTTCAGGGTTTACATAAATCAAACCCATTTGTACGGCGGCCAGTGGATTTTCCAGATTACGTTCGCCACTATAACGGCCGTTTCCTAACCATTCATCTTCAGCACCCCAGTAAATATCTTCTTCAGGCTGGAAAATGTCCGCACGCCCCCCCGCAAATCCAAAGGTTTTTAAACCCATGGATTCAAGCGATACGTTACCGGCAAGGATAAAAAGGTCTGCCCAGGACAGTTTATTACCGTATTTCTGCTTGACTGGCCACAGCAAGCGGCGCGCTTTATCCAGGTTGGCATTGTCTGGCCAGCTATTTATAGGTGCAAACCGCTGATTGCCTGTGCCTGCGCCACCACGGCCGTCACCGGTTCGGTAGGTGCCCGCACTGTGCCACGCCATTCGAATCATAAAGGGGCCATAATGACCATAATCTGCTGGCCACCAATCCTGAGAATCGGTCAACAGAGCTTCAAGGTCTTTTTTGACCGCCGCCAAATCCAGCTTTTTGAATTCTTCTGCATAGTTGAAACCGTCACCTAGCGGGCTGGACTTGGGTGAGTGTTGATGAAGAATGCCAAGGTTCAGCTGATTCGGCCACCAACTCTTGTTGGTTGCTGCCTGTCCACCGAGCTTGGTGTTGGATCCGTGCATCACCGGGCATTTGCCGGCGCTGTTGCTTTTGTTTGTATCCATATTGATCTCCATTAATACAGGTGATGAGTGTTCTTATCGATCTCTCAATCATTCGAGACCGACTATACATCAACTTCATGACAATGCTTAAATTATTAAATAAGACTTTTTGATAGATTATATCTATTGATTTGGCGCTCACAAGTTGACAGTAACAGCGATGGCTGAGATGCTGGCCTTGGTCAATAACAAAAATGGAGCCACACTTATGAGTATTAAATCGACTCGCCCGGTATCCGCTATAAAAACCCTGGCGGCTGCGTCGCTGATTGTTTTGTTTACTGCCTGCTCTGAACCTGCAAACAACGCAACAACTACCACCATGCCACCTGCTGCATTGACAGCAATAACAACTGAATCGACTCCGCCAGGAAATATCATCACGGGTGAGGGCATTCCCAATCCGAATCCCGTCATCACTCAGAACTGGGGAGAACTGCCCGAAGGTCGGGTCTGGGGCTCCTCCGCCGGAGTCGATATTGATCCGTTCGACGGGCACATCTGGGCATACGAACGTTGCGGCGCAGGCAGTTTTGGCGCCGGCGTTCCAGTGACCTGCGACACCAACCCTGTTGATCCCATTTTTAAATTTGACCGCAATACCGGTGAAGTCCTGGCCAACTTTGGTGGCAGCATCATGGTTACCCCACATGGCATTTATGTGGATGATGAAGGCAATGTCTGGGTGACCGACTTCGCCACCAATGCTGATGAGACCAAAGGTCAACAAGTTCACAAGTTCAGCCCAAGTGGTGAACTGCTACTCAGCCTGGGGACACCCGGGAAAGTTGGTAACGATGGCGCTCACTTTAATCAACCTAACGATGTGATTGTAGGTCCTGATGGCAGCATTTATGTCTCGGATGGCCATAGCGGCCAAGGGATGACCACCAATCAGGCAATGGCGGAGGGACGCGCGGCAGGACTGACCGCACGCGTTTTGAAGTTCGCACCCGATGGTACTTTCATCAAACAGTGGGGACAGATCGGTGTCAGACACGGTGAATTCCGTACACCGCACGCTCTGGAGTTCGATTCTCAAGGGCGCCTGTGGGTGGCCGACCGCGGCAATCATCGCATCGAAATTTTTGACCAGGAAGGAAACTACCTCGACTCACGTTATGCCTTTAGCCGCATCAGCGGATTGTTTATCACGGATGACGACATCTTATACGCCATCGACTCCGAATCCAGCCCGACCAACCATGTTGGCTGGCGCAATGGCATACGAATCGGCCACATCGATCATGATCACGTCACCGGTTTTATTCCACCCTTTGAGCGCGAAGATCGAGTCTACCAAGGCACCGCCGGCGAAGGTGTTGCGGTAGATGCTGATGGCAACGTCTATGCCGCAGAAGGCCCCAACTCCTTGACGCAGGCAGGCGGCGCATTTACCAAATATTCAGTGCGCTGAAAAAGACGGCGAGTTGCAAAGAACATCAGGACCACTAATAGCCAGCCGTGAGCGAACAACAAAAAATTGCCCGGAGCAATTTTTGGCGCTGCTTTAGCGGCGCCCCGAAGGGTGGCGGCCATGGATGGCTGCCACAATCAGACGCGAAGCGTCGTTGTGAGGAACGGCTGGCTAGTGGTGGACCTGATAGTCCGGAGTGCTACGAAACAACTGACTTCACACCAAGCCCAAGCTGATATATGCTTCATATACAAACCATATATCGAGGCACTCATGGGCATCGTAAAAATCAGCGACGAACTTCACGAAGAAATCCGCAAAGCCAGCTCAACCATGGTCAGGTCCATCAACGCCCAGGCCGAGTTCTGGATCAAAGTTGGCATGTTAGCTGAAACCAACCCCGGCATGAGCTACCAGCAAATCCTGAAACGCGAGCTGGAGCGGGCCGACGTCAGAACAAGTCTGTTACAAGATGAGATTGCTGACTGATGGCCGATGTAAAATTGAAAACGCCAGAAGAGCTTGCAATGATGCGCGAGTCCGGCCGCCTGCTGGCAATGGTGTTTGCATATCTGGACCCTCACGTAAAAGCCGGCGTCAGCACCATGCAAATCAACAATCTGGTGGAAGATTTTATCACCGGGCCCTTGGCATCGAGACCCGCCAGCAAAGGCCAATACAATTTTCAGTATGTGCTCAATTCATCGATTAACGATGTCATCTGCCACGGTGTGCCATCAGAAAACGACGTATTAAAATCAGGTGACATCGTCAACATCGACATCACGCTGGAAAAGAACGGCTTCATCGCCGACTCCAGCAAAATGTATCAGATCGACAGCGTATCCCCATTAGCAAAACGTCTGGTTGAAAAAACCTACGAAGCCATGTGGCTGGGCATCAAGGCTGTCAAACCCGGCGCAACCCTGGGCGATATAGGTCACGCAATTCAGCAACATGCCAGAATCAACGGTTACTCAGTGGTGCGTGAATACTGCGGTCACGGCATAGGCCGACAAATGCATGAAGACCCCGCAGTACTCCACTACGGTGAACCAGGCCGAGGCCTAGTGCTGAAAGAAGGCATGACCTTCACCATAGAACCCATGATTAACCAAGGCAGCGCAAAAATAAAAACCAAACGCGACGGCTGGACAGTTGTCACCCGCGACAAAAAACTCTCCGCACAGTGGGAGCACACCATCGCCGTCACTGCCGACGGCCACGAAGTACTGACCCTGCGCGAGGAAGAACGCCCGCGCCCAGCGTAGGAAAAATGGGGCCTCTGCGGACCGGGAAGTGAGCGAGCAACAAAAAATTGCCCGGAGCAATTTTTGGCGCTGCTTCAGCGGCGCCCCGAAGGGTGGCGGCCATGGATGGCTGCCACAATCAGACGCCGAAGGCGTCGTTCTGAGGAACTGCCGGGCTTCCAGTGTGCTCTTTCTTTTCACATACACAGTCAGCAGGGACAGCGCTTCATCGCGCCATCCTTACCAGCCCCATAACGCGCATCCACCCTGTTCCGATACCAGTGCTTGTAATCCATCACAGGCGCATCGGCATGATGCTCCTGCATGTGTTTGACATAAGCATCATAGTCACCCACCCCGATCATCAGCTTCAAGGTCTGACCAGTCAGTTCTATCCCGCGTCGCAAGGTCGCAAGTGTGCGACCCGGACGCAGTGATATTGCGCGAGGTTCTGCGTGTTCGATCATGCTACATACTCCTCAAGCAGTTTTTCTTCAGATAACTGCGGACCCGCCAGAGCTTTACGAATTGCTTTGACAGCAAGCACTGCCATCACGATAACAACCATCATAAAGAACGCAGTCATAAAAGCGTTGATGCGGTCGTTAAACAACACCGCTTCCATCTGTGCCATTGTTGTAGCAGGAGCCACTATTTCGCCACGTGCAATTGCATCCGAGAACACACGCGCGTGTGACAGAAACCCGATTGCAGGAATATCACTGAACAGCTTCTGCCACCCGGCTACCATCGTAATAAACAGCACCCATAGTGCCGGCACCGCCGGAACCAGGGCCAAGCGGCCTTTGCCCATTCGCACCAACGCCACCGTTGCCAGAATCAACGCAATACCCGCGAGCATCTGGTTGGATATACCAAACAATGCCCACAATGTATTGATCCCTCCGAACGGATCGGACACACCGGCATAAAGGAAATACCCCCAACCTGATACCACCAATGCTGTAGCCAGCCAGCTGGCTACATGGTTGTTAGTATCTTTAAATGCCGGCACAGCCATCCCCA
This sequence comes from Pseudohongiella sp., assembly GCA_030696315.1. Lineage (GTDB taxonomy): Bacteria > Pseudomonadota > Gammaproteobacteria > Pseudomonadales > Pseudohongiellaceae > Pseudohongiella. The sequence continues at coordinate 12,849 of JAUYSM010000015.1, forward strand.
TCAGATCTTGCATCAGGAAACGACAAACACGGGTACCCGCATCCACTGTGGTGAGAATAAACAACGCCTCAAACAGAATCGCAAAGTGATACCAGAACGCCATCATTGCGGTGCCCCCCATTGCCTGAGACAGGATGTGGGCCATACCGACGGCAAATGTCGGTGCTCCGCCGGTACGTGACAGGATTGAAGTTTCTCCCATATCACTCGCCAACTGATCAAGCATTTCCGGAGTGACAATAAAACCCCAGGCACTGATAGTCTCTGCTGCGCTTTGAACAGTGGTGCCAATAACACCTGGACCGCTATTAAGTGCAAAGTAAACACCAGGATCCAGCACACAAGCTGCAATCAGCGCCATGATCGCTACAAATGATTCAGTCAACATGGCGCCATATCCGATAGGACGAATATGCGATTCGTTGTCGATCATTTTGGGTGTGGTACCGGAAGACACCAGTGCGTGGAAACCTGACACTGCGCCACAAGCAATGGTTATAAACAGGAACGGAAACAGTGCGCCAGAAAACACCGGCCCGGTGCCATCAATAAACGGCGTAATCGACGGCATGATCAGCGGCGGATTTACAATCAGAATGCCCACCGCCAAACCGGCAATAGTGCCGATTTTGAGGAAGGTAGAAAGATAATCACGTGGTGCCAGCAACAGCCAGACGGGTAACACAGAAGCAACAAATCCATAAGCCATCAACCAGAGCGTTAATGCCTGACCGTCGAGCGTGAACATCGGACCCAAGGTTGGATGACCGGCAATTGTCTGGCCATACAACAAGGCGGATATCAGCATGGCAAAACCGATAACTGAAATTTCACCCACTTTGCCCGGACGGATATAACGCAGGTAAACACCCATGAACAAAGCAATCGGTATGGTCATCGCCAAAGTGAACACACCCCACGGGCTGCCAACCAGGGCTTTCACCACAATCATTCCGAGTACAGCTAGAAGAATAATCAGAATGGCCAGAATACCGACAAGACCAACCACACCGGCAACCGGCCCCATCTCTTTACGAATCATGTCACCCAGTGAGGCGCCACCGCGACGTGTCGACAGGAACATAATAATCATGTCCTGCACAGCTCCGGCAAACACGACCCCCGCAAGAATCCACAAGGTACCGGGCAAATACCCCATTTGCGCAGCAAGTACCGGTCCTACCAGAGGGCCAGCGCCAGCAATCGCGGCAAAGTGGTGACCAAACAGAACCCACTTATGCGTTGGCACAAAATCCAGTCCATCAGACTTGGTATGTGCCGGCGTTGGACGAAGAGGCTCCAACACCAGAACCTTTTCAGCGATAAACCGACTGTAAAAACGATAGGCAATGGTGTAAACACACAATGCAGCCGTCACCAGCCACAAGGCACTGATAGTTTCACCACGATTTAATGCAAGCACACCCAGACACGCTGCACCCAACAGAGCAACAGCACCCCAGAACATTTTTTCTTTCATTTTTATCTGACTCCCCAGCGCTTGGACGGCAGCGCGCGGCCAGCATACGCCTGCTCCCCGGGAGCTTGCATAGGGGGTCAATATGAAATTTTTTGTGACATGATTTGTGGAACAGGAATTGCGTGTACCAGCAAACTGCTAATACGAACACCCGCTCATGACGCTACCAACCGGGGAGCCGGGGAGCAACTACCATTCGGCAGAGAGCGAACAACATCACTCCGCCATCACCGCTTCCAAGGCTTGCTCATCACGCCACTTACCCGACTTCAGCCGCATCAAAAACACCAACGCTATCGCCAGAATCATCGCGCAAAAAACCAGCCAGGATGCCTTAGGCCCAAACTCCCACACTCGAATAACCAGATACTGGATCACCAACATAATCCAGTGCAGCGCTGTCGACGAGTACATGACCCATTGTGTGTCACCCGCCCCTCTTAATACCCCACCGGATACCTGAATGATGGCGTCTGCCATGGTGTAGCAGCACAATCCAATCATCATAAAGGCAGCCAGTGAGCGGATTTCACTGAAATCACCCTGCGGCGGTGCGAATACATCGACCAAAGGATAACGGAAAATGATGTACAGCAATGCCAGCATCGCTGAGTAAGAAATGGCGATGAGAAACCCAGCCGATATAACTTCGTTGGTTTTTTCCATGCTGCGTGCGCCAACTGAATGGCCAATCAGACTGACAATACCGATATTCAAACCAAGCATAGGCACAAATGACAGGATGTCCCAGTTAAACACAATGGCAGCGGATGCCCCTTCAGTGACGCCATACGATTGAAACATCAGCAGGAACAGATTGAATGCCGCCACATTCAGAAACAGCTCGACGCCAGAAGGCAAGCCAAGCCTCAGGAAGCGGCGCATGATGGGCATGTCCAGCTGAAACGAATGCATGACAAAAAATGCCAGGCGATTCTGACGCGCCAGATAAAAAATGCTGAATAGAACCAGTGAGAAAACAGACGACAACACCGTGCTCCAGGCGGCACCATCGATGCCCATGGCGGGAAAACCAAAGTGCCCAAAGGCCATTGCCCAGCACAGTGGAATGTTCAATATCAAACCCGCAACGTCACACACCATCACTACCCGTGTGCGACCGATGCCAGCAAAATATGAAGACAGGCACGCCTTCCACAACGCAAACAGAGAACCCAGCATCAAAATGGAAAAGTAGCTGCTTTCCAGCGCAAGCATTTCCTGTTCATGCCCCATTACAGTAAACAACTGAAGCACATAAAACCCGATGACCAACATGATGGGCTGCGACAACAAAGCCATAATCAAGCCTTGCGTCACTACACGAGAACACTTGGCGGGCTCTTCAGCGCCCCGGTACTGCGCCACCAATGCATTGGCATATGAAATGACACCGGAAAAAAAACACAGGCTGAAGAAAAATGCCACGCCACCGCCCAGCGATGCCGCCATGTGTGTAGGGTCTATCTGCGACATAAAATAGCGATCAGTAAAAATCATGACCGCAAAAGCGCCTTGAGACACCACCATAGGCAGCGCGATGGACAACAATGTGCGCAAGGTGTCCATATTAAAATGCAAACGGGCAAGCAACATTTGTAAGAACTCAAACTGAGCGAAAAAACTGGCGAGCATGGTAAGCGATCAGCTAGAGCGGAACAATGCTGTGCCTATAGTGGCATAAAAAGTATGAATGAGGTTCAATCACCAGCGTGTGATCAGGCGCACAGTTAATAATAAAGATCTGTAAATATCCGGCTCTGCTGAATTGGCAAAGAAAAAAACTATGAATTTTGAACTGAACGAAGAATTCCGCATGTTGCAGGAACTGGTGGCGCATTTTGTCAATGATGATTTGATACCCCTGGAACCCGCACTGTTACATCAAGACATGAGCGGCGCTGGTGGAGAGTTGTCAGCAGATGCATTGATGCCCTTGAATCAAAAATGTCGGGAACTGGGTTTATGGGGACTGGATGTGCCTGAGCAGTTTGGGGGAGCCAACTTGCCTGCCCTGGCCATGGTGGGAGTGAACGAAGAGGTCGGCCGCAGCGCAGTACCCTTTCATTTTCCGCCAGACTCACCCAATCTGCACATGCTGATCAGCAGCGTGACGGATGCTCAGCGTGAAAAGTACCTGTTGCCGTATTCAAGAGGCGAAACGGTGTCCGCTATCGGTATTTCCGAACCGGGCGCGGGTGCCGACCCGGCTGCGATGTCCACGCGCGCAGAATTACACGGTGACTATTGGGTACTGAATGGTCGCAAAATCTGGATCAGCAAAATGGACATGGCTGATTTCACCATCGTGATGGCTAAAACCGATCCCTCCAAAGGTCGCCATGGTATTTCGGCGTTTCTGGTCGACAAAGACACGCCCGGTTTTATTGTTGAGCGTAAAATCCCCATGATTGGCGGCACCAAAACCTATGAAATCCTGTTGGATAATTGCCGCTTGCATAAAGATCAGTTACTCGGTGAAATCAACAAAGGCTTTGCTCCGATGCAATTGCGTCTGTCTGTACGCCGACTGCAAATGGCAGCCTGGTGTATTGGCAAGGCGCGACGCGCTGTCGAGATGATGGCAGCACATGCGCAGCAACGCGTCACCTTTGGTCTGCCGTTGTCAGAGCGCCAAAGTGTGCAATGGTGGATTGCCGATGCCGAAACTCGCATTCATGCCTGCCGCCTGATGTGCCAGCATGCGGCCTGGAAGCTTGATTGCGGCAACGATGTCCGCACAGAAATTTCCATGGCAAAAGTGTTTGGCACCGAAATGGCTCACGATGTAATTGACCATGCCATGCAATGCCTCGGCGCCCTTGGTATGACCAAAGAGATGCCGCTACAACTGATGGCCGGACAGGTACGTACCATGCGGATTTATGATGGCCCGTCCGAAGTTCATCGCTGGGTGATTGCGCGCAATCGTCTATCACAATAACCACATGCCCATTTAACAAGAGTTTTTAATATGCAATTTGGTGATGTACACGTCAGCATAAACAACCATGTCGCCTTGGTAGAAATTCAGCGACCTCCCCACAACTTTTTTGATGTCGCGCTCATAGAGAATCTGGCTGACGCATTTGAAGCCATGGACAACAATAGCGACTGTCGGGCACTGGTCCTGGCGGCACAAGGCAGTGCATTTTGTGCCGGCGCTAATTTCTCATCAGGCCCCTCTGTGCTGGAACAATCCGATGGCAAAGGGCGAAACCCCTTATATGTCGCGGCGGTGCGACTGTTCAGCAATCGCAAACCGGTGATAGGGGCAATTCACGGCGCGGCCATTGGTGGCGGATTGGGTTTGGCCTTGGTACCCGATTTTCGTGTCACTTGCCCGGAAGCCAGTTTTGCTGCCAATTTCACCAAACTCGGATTCCATCCCGGATTTGGCCTGACACACACATTGCCCGCGCTGATTGGCCAGCAGAAAGCAGCGCTCATGTTTTATACAGGCAGGCGTATCAAAGGCGAGCAAGCCTTTGAATGGGGTTTGGCGGATGTACTCACTACATCAGATCAAGTCCGATCAGACGCCATCAAACTGGCTGAGGAGATTGCGGGCAATGCACCTCTGGCGGTGACATCAGTACGTGCAACACTGCGACAGGGTTTGGTTGAAATGTTGCAAGCGGTCACGGATCACGAAGCCGCGGAACAGGATTGGCAGCGTCTGACTGAAGACTTTAAAGAGGGCATCGCATCGGTAGCTGAGCGCCGGCCTGGCCGTTTTCAGGGCAAGTAGCGTTTAGCTGATCGGATCTACGTCAGTACGCTGCGATACTGACGTCAGATAGCTCAATCGCCGTTTGTTGAATGGAATGGCTTGAGCCAACTTCAGTCAAATAGATGCTGAAGCCCTTTTGCTTTTTGGCCTCATGTTTATTGTGAGAGGCCAGCTCAGCCAGACGTGAAGCATCCAGTAATTCGCCCGCGCCAGCCGATACCGCCAGCACACCTATCGATAGGTTGAGCAGTGCGTGTTGACGCCAGTTACCGTCCCGATCCGGTGCATCAAACCCGCCTGCTTCAATATGTTCAGATCGATACAGCGATGTGCACAAACGGCTGAAACGTTGATCCAGAGTTGATAATTGATTGCGCCACTCATCAGTGCGTAGCACCAGTAAAAAATCATCGCCACCGATGTGACCGACAAAATCAAAATCCTGATCACACAATTCTTTGAGAATCTGCGCAAGACCCAGCAGCACCTCATCGCCTTTACCGTATCCATAGATGTCATTAAATGGCTTGAATGAATCCAGATCTATGTAACAAACATGAGCTGAGAGATTATTGCTGAGCAGACGTCTTAAACATTCATGGATGGAGACATTTCCCGGCAATAATGTCAGTGGATTGGCTGACTGAGCCTGCTGGATCTGCAACTCGGTTATCTGACGCAATACATCGATCACTCTGCCCAAACCAAGATATCTGCCGTTCTCGGTGATAATAAAATCCTCTTCCAGTCTCTGCCGGGCGCGGCTGGTCAACAAGCGACTGATGCGCTGCAAGCTCTGTTTGACATCAACAATGAGTGAATCTGCCGCAATCAACTGACTGATTGGTTTGCGTCCATGAAGTTCCATGGCATAGGGTTTCAACATGATCTGGCTGAGTTCATGGCAATGCACCGTCCCCACAGGTCGATCACCTTCATCAAGAACCGCCAATGAATTCAGGCTTGGCTGCTGCTGAAATCGCTGCAAAACGGCATTTACTTTTTCATGCTGATAGACACCTGCCATAGAAATGACCAAGCTGTGTAACCCGGCATCCTGTTGCATGCTCTTTTCGCAGTCACTGAATTTCTGTTGCAGTTCACAATTGTCAATAACTGGCACTTCTTGTGGTCGACCCAACCAGTAACCTTGAACCCAGTCCACTCCCATGTCCATCAGCACACTGAGTTCTTCGCGCAATTCAATACCTTCAGCAATCACATGAGCGCGCGAGGCTTTTGCCATATTCAGAATGGAGCCAACAAACTCACGTTTGACGGGATCCCGATGAATGCCATCAATAAAGTGACGATCTATTTTGACAAACTCTGGCTGCAATTCTGTCCACAAACGCAAACTTGAGTAACCTGCCCCCAGATCATCCAAGGCCATTGAGAAGCCCATGTCCCGATAATGGTGTAAGGCGTTAAACAGCAGTTCCGGGTTATCTACAGGTGAATGTTCGGTAAGTTCAATAATTACACGTTCGGGTGGCAGCCCCATCTCTTTAATAATGGATAATGTGCGACCGGGGTAGTGCTGCTGCTCTAGCAGACTCTCAGGGGAAACATTCAGAAACAGCAGCCCCTGCAATTGCAATTTGCAAAAGGCCTCCACCGCTTTTCGCCGGCACAAAAGCTCAACGTCAGTCAACAAACCCCAATGCCGGGCGGCGGCAAACAACATGAGAGGGGAATGAAGCGGACTATTGGACGGGCCTCTGCTTAAAGCTTCATAACCAACAATTTTATGTTCAACAGCAGACACAATTGGTTGAAACAGAATGGTGACAGCACCATTGTGCAGAATCGAAAGCAGATGTAGATGTTGTTCTTGCAGGGTCATGATGCCATCCGGAATGACACTCAATGCTGACATGCCTTGATGACAAAATCGTGACGCCAGAGGTCGTTCCATCTCTCGCTTAGGCAGACCACACCGGGCGCGGGTCTGGACTCAGTCTGCCAGGCCGCCAAACGCCGCAAACAGACTGGCGAACAGGCCCGCAAGTGTCAGGCTCATAATGGCAAAGTCCTGATCAAACTGCTGAGCCGCAGATTCTGGATCAGATTCGCGGGCTTGCTCCAGCACCATGTCTTCGAACCTGAGTCGGCTCAGAGACAAATCGGCGTTGATGACACACGCCACAGCTTCATTCCAGACCACTCCCAATTTTTTTACCTGTTTACCGGCATCAAGATGTGCCTTGATTTCATCAGCTGACAAGTCTTGGCTGCGTGCGCGCAATACGTTGCCCTCTTCCATCGGGTTGATCAATTCACAATCCTGATCAATCACAAAATGATCTGACGCCGATTGATCTTTCAACCACTGCGTCATGACCGCCATCGGGGCATGATTGACGTCCGGCAGACTCAAAGGCAGTGAACCCAGGCTCTCTCGTAAACAAGCGATCAGTTCTTCTGCGGCAGCAGCACTGCTGCCATTGACCACCAACAACTTTTGTTTCAGATCCAGATAAGCAAACAACACACGACTGCGGGTGAACGCACGTGGCATCAGCGTTGCAATCACATCATCCTTGATCTGCATTTTTTCTTTGCGATACACCTTGCGGTCTTGCGCCTGTTCAATTTCGTCAATCTTCTCTTGAACTGCTTCATTGATCACAGCAGAGGGCAATAAGCGCTCCTCTTTACGTAAACAGAACATCACACTGTCGCCAAGACGGTGACTGAGCATTTCGCCATCGCGCCCCAATGGGCTTACCCAGCCGACACGCGCCGCCTCTGACTTGCCACAAGGCTGGAACACCTGGGCGGCCAGCTGATCCTCCAAAGAATCCCAAGGCATAACAAATTCAGTGGATAGTTGGTAAAGGCGGACGGTTTTAAACCACATAACAAAATCCTGTGACGATATTCAGATTTAAAAAATGGGGGCGGATTGTAACCCAAAGCGACGTTTATATGTTGCCCGCCGTTGTGCTGACACAGCGGCGAGAGTAACCTAACGATCATCGCGTCATGACAACAAATAGAAGAGTTCACAATAACAAGAGTTCACAATAACAAGGTTTCACAATAACAAGAGGTCAGCCTGCTATGCTTCATCGCACCCCAAATTCTCATTTGCTTACAAAAAAACTCTGGCAGAGTGTTGCTGCGCTTGCTGTCACTGCCAGCATGGCATTTGCTCAGTCCTTATATGCTGACACCAGCTGGCCACTCAAAGCAGATGGCGCTGCAGCCGCCGGTTTTTCAGCGGATACCATTGAGCGCCTTGATGCGGCCATGGAGAAAATTGTCAGTGATCAGGATGTTGCAGGCATGGTCTGGTTATTGGCAAAAGACGGCAAAATTGCCACTTTTGACTCAGCAGGCATGGCCTCCATTGAAGACAATAGAGCCATGGAGCTGGATGCCCTGTTCCGCATTTACTCCATGACCAAACCCGTCACTGGTGTCGCATTGATGATGCTGCACGAACAAGGACTGTGGGACTTTGATGACCCGGTCAGCAAATTTGTACCTGAACTGGCTAATCTGCAGGTGATGGTGCGACACAATGAAGCCGGTGAGATGGAGTTAGTGCCTTTGACTCGCCAACCCACGATGCGTGAATTGCTCAACCACTCTGCCGGTTTTGGTTATGGCCTCAGCGGCAACGATCCGGTCAACAACATGTTCCGCGACCGCGCTGTACTCGCTGCAACAGACCTGAATGACATGATCGCGCGCCTGGCAGACATCCCACTGTTATTCCAGCCCGGCGAGCAGTGGTATTACTCCGTTGCGGTGGATATTCAAGGCTACATTGTTGAGAAACTCAGCGGACAACGCTTTGGTGAGTTTCTGGATGACAAAATTTTCAGTCCACTGGGCATGAATGACACGGCTTTTTTTGTTCAGGAGTCTGATCGCACACGTTTTGCCGATGTGTATCGTTGGGATCGCGAGCAAAACAAACTGATGCGCAATGAAGAGCGTCCCGACCGTCCCAGCTATTTTGACTCAACACGGCTCGAATCCGGTGGCGGTGGACTGGTGTCCAGCACACACGACTATGCCCGCTTCCTGCAAATGTTTATTAATGGCGGTGAACTGGATGGCGCCCGCATTATCAGCCAACAGTCCATCGATGCGATGCGTGTCAACACGCTGCGCGACGGTCTACTGCTGCGCGGTACTGACACCAGCCCAGGTCAGGCAGGACAGGGTTTTGGAGTGGACTTTGCGGTCATTTTTGATCCGGCAGCGGCCAACAGCCCACAAGGTGAAGGTACTTATTACTGGAGCGGCGCTGCCGGCACCTGGTTCTGGATTGACCCGGTGCATGACATGTACTGGATTGGCATGATCCAAAGCCAGGGTGGTAATCGTCCAGGCGCGGCCAACATGCGTGATATCGCGGTGGATATCATTTACGCGGATCCCAGCCTGAACTAGATCGTTGTCTTGACACTCAGAACCGATATCGCAGATTCAGCTTTGCGGTTCTGGGTTCAAAGATGTGAAAGTGCCTATCCATCACGGGATCCAGTCCGGCATCCAGCTCTGACTTCAGCCGGGATTCATAGGCGTATTCAATATCCCTGTCCGCTGAGTCAAACAGATTCAACACGTCCATTGAGATATCAAACTTATCATTCAGTCGGTAAGCAATACGCAAATTGGCCAGCGTGCTGGCATCGGCTTTTAGGCCACCATCCAGTGGATAATCGTCGAAGTGGCGCAGTCGTAAATTAAAATACAGTTCGTCGGTCAACTGGGCGTTGACGCCCGCGCTCAGCACGTGTTCCAGAGCGCCAGGGATATCACGTGAGCCGTCCAGTGCCTCATCAAATCGTGCCTTGGACCATGCGTACTCCAGATCAAACGTCCAGGTACTGTTGAGATAATAATAAGCCGTCAGTTCCAGCCCATGTCGCTTGCTGCCAACACCGGTATCTTCAGTACTGCCGCTGTCGCCCACAAATACCAGCTCAGAATCAATTGCCAGGGACCACAGCGCAATCGATGCATTCAGCTGGTCGTTCAGGTAAGTGCGCAGACCAAACTCAAATCCTCGGGTATCCACCAGCGGATCAACTTGGTCTGCCGCCTCTCCACTGACCGGATCGACTTGTATCGTGGTGCCACGCGCGTCATTGCTATGGAACCCCTGGCCTGCATTTACGTATACCTCAATGGTATCGGTAAAAGCATAACTCGCACCCAGTGAGGTAGTGACGATACTGTCGTTGGCGCTGCCCCCGTTTAACAGAAGAGATGGCAGAAATGCAGCCTGCAGCGGCGTCACACTAAAATCGTAATAGTCATACCGCACACCCATGGTGCTACGGAACCTTTCAGTCCAGCGCAGCTCGTTATCCCAATAAATGCCTGTACTCCACTGATCGACCGCATCGGTGCGATATACGCCGGTATCCCGCCGGGCCTGACTGCGCAGTACACCCACTTCGTCGATATCGTCATATCGCAACTGTGAGCCCACCGTGTTAATAGCTGGCACCGAGCCCCACACACTGTTCTGGGTTCTGGCCACATCCCAACCATAGATTTTACGGTCATCCAATTGGTGGTGCTGATCACCGTCAGGTTCTACAAAGTAGGTAAAATTTGCCCACAGATCCATACCGTAGTCGATAGCATAAACACTGCCAGCCCACTGAACATCAGTCTCTTGCCTGGACCATTGCGCTGACACGCTGTAGCGGTGCGATTGCCCGCCTGAGGTGGTATCAATGGATCCAAACTCAGAGATAAAACCCTGTTCAACCGCGCGTTGGGGTATCTGGTCCGCCGAGTTCCAACGATTGTGGTAACCCATAAACGTCGCGCTAAAGTTGTTGTTGCCTTGTTGCCATTGCTGCTTGAGCCAGAGATTCTTGCGTTGCAGATCGGTATTCACATCATCCCAATGGCCGTCGGTTGTTTCGCCTTCAAGACCATACAACAAACTGCTGCGTGCGCCGGTCGTCACCTGCCCGGTTGCCAACACACGATTCCAACTCTCCTGGCCAAAGTCAGAGCCCAACTGGATAGTGTTGTCACGCAGACTGTTCGCCACACTCAGGCGTGCGGTGCCTGTCCCCGAGAAATCGCCGGTGCTTGGATAATAGGAGCCTTTCTGATATTCAATCTGGCCAATCAGCTCAGGGATAATAAAGTTGAGATCGGTGTAACCCTGACCATGTCCATGAGTGCGCATGTTGACCGGCATGGCATCAATCAAGGTGGCAAAGTCATTACCATGGTCCAGATTAAAGCCACGTAGATAATATTGATTCGCTTTGCCGGGCCCGCTGTGCTGACTCGCCACCAGCCCGGGCACTGTTTCAAGCACTTCACCGGTGCGCAATAAAGGTCGGATCGCCAATTCATCTTGCGTGACGATACCTTCCGAAGCCGTAGAGGCCTGTCCTACCAGGTTCATTTTCCGACCCAGAATGCGGATTTCTTCTACGGGTGCAACGGTGTTGCTTCGGCTGTTATCTGTGTCTTGTGCAAATGACGCACTCGTGCAAATCGACGCGATCGCACTCAGCACCACTAAGGATGACAGGCTGTTCAATTCAATCTTTGGAAAATACCGCATATCTGCCTCGCTGATCACTTGTAGCAAACTCAAACCCGGAAAGGCCTGCGATTATGCGCGGACTCATGACCACGTAGATATAACTTGTTGTTTTTAAACTGTTAAATTAACGTTAACGGTTTGTTAATAATTGTATTTTTCTCAAGATTATCAACAACACTGAAAGCTACTCTTCCAGGGCGCCTAAATTTAATTCACATATCGTATTGACTTTATAAAAAGCAAGCGTACGATTCCGCACCTTGAACTGTCAGGTCGCCCTCAAAAAAAGTGACGCACTGACCCTTTAAACGCAGAGTTATGTCCATGACGTCTTATTACTCACATCACCAGCAAGCACTCAACAGCGGCTCAACCCAGCTGTCGTCCATGCCATGGGCGCAAATTACCGTGGCCGTGCAGGTGTTTTCAGTGATGGTGTGCAATCACAAGCTGCGTGATGAGAAGTTGAAATGGGAGGTCTGCCTGACCTGAGATCTGAATCAATCAGATAACGAGCCGGCAAATACAAAGGCCTCTGAATTTCAAAAGAATTCAGGGGCCTTTTGCATTCTGGGGCTTAAAAAAACGAAACACTTCAAAAGGAAATAAATCTGCCCAAAAAGCGGAGTTTGGTGACGCCTTAACAAGAGTCGGCACCTGGAGCCACAACATGGAATATCGATTACGAAGGAACATAAAACTCGTTTACGGATTGGCATTTTTTCACGCTTTTATGCTGATTGTGCCGGTGCTGGTACCCTTTTTCCAATCCAAAGGTCTCGATCTTGCGGAGATTTTTTACCTGCAGGCAGTGTATGCCGCCGTCATTGTGCTGCTGGAAGCGCCCTCAGGTTATTTCGCCGATGTGATGGGTCGGCGACTTGCCTTGATTGTTGGCGCTGCCGCGCATGGCCTTGGCTATTTCTGGCTTAATTTTGCCACGGATTTTTGGGGCTTGATGATTTTTGAAATCATCCTGGGCGTCGCCATGAGCATGATGTCAGGCGCTGACCTCGCTTTGTTGTACGACAGCGAACAAGCGCTGGCAAACGCTGAGCAAGAGCATACACCCAGTCTTGCCAACCTTGGTTTCACCAAATCAGTGGCTGAAGGAACGGGCGCATTATTGGGCGGTGTACTGGCAATGTGGTCGTTTGACCTGATGATATTGATTCAGTCACTGACGGCGTGGGTCTGCCTGTGGCTGGCATTATTGGTGATGGAACCGCCCCGCGATGGTGTGATACATGATCCTGCGGGCAAAAACTCCCAGCATGCAGTCAGTGTCCGAGAAATCTGGCAACATCTGGCTAAAGGCGACCCGATTCTGAGACGCGTGTTCATCGCGCTGCCGCTGTACAGTGTTGTCAGTATCAACGTGACCTGGTTGATACAGCCCTACTGGGACAGCATGGGTTTGTCACTGGCGATGTTCGGGGTACTGTGGTTTGCACAAAGCCTTACCGTGGCGGTTGCCAACCGATGCGGCTACGCCCTTGAAAAGAAAACTGGCGCTGTTTTTGCGTTGTTTGTGATCGGTGTACTGCCCTTATTGGGCATCTTTGGCATGGCGTTCGGTACCAACTGGATCGGAATCGGATTCGGGTTTGTGCTGTTTTTCAGTCGCGGCTTGTATCAGGTCATTCTGGTCAACGCGCTGAACAGGCGAATCCCCGGGAAATTCAGGGCAACACTGAACTCATTAAACAGCCTGTTGTTTCGATTTGGTTTTATTGTGACGGGGCCCGCACTCGGCTTTGTGGCAGATCGCTACAACATACAAACGGCGCTTCTATTGATTGGTGTGTTTTCGGCATTGTGTTTTGTATTGATCACCTTGCCATTGATCAAAGCAGTTCGCACACTTCAGGCGGCAGCGGTCTGATACACTTTGCAAAAAGGGAGATTGAGATGTCAACAGCGGAAAAGCAATCTGACAGCAAACCAGAACGTCCGTCGATTGTTCTGCTTATTGCACTGGGTATGCTGAGTACGCTGGTTGCCGTGGTATTTGCCAGACTGGCTTACGGCCTGGTATTGCCGTCGATGCGCGAAAATCTAGGGCTAAGTTATGCCCAGGCGGCCAATCTGGGAACCGTCACTGCGATTGGTTATTTGTCAGTACTGCTTTACGCAGGCGTGTTTGCAGGTCGACACGGCAGCAAAAAAGCAATTTTGCTGGGAATGTTGTTTGCCTGTGCAGGATTTAGCGGTCTGAGTGTCAGCACAAACTATGGCTTGTTGATGATGTGTATGGTGTTGCTGGGCTTTGGCACCGCCTTTACGTTTACACCATTGATCTCTTTGTTGGGCAGTTGGTATCCAGACCGGCGCGGCACTGTGATTGGATTTGCTAACAGTGGCGTAGGCATAGGCATGTTGATCAGCGGTGCGTTGGTACCGGCGTTAACCCAAGCCAATCCATCTGAAGGTTGGCGGCAGGTCTGGATGATTTTTGCCCTCAGTGCCGCCATCACAGGCTTATTGATTGCCGGATTTCTGCGTAGCCCGACAGTCTCTCAATCCGGGAGCAGCCTGAAACAAGGATTACTCAGCGTCTACCGAAGCCCACACGTGGTGATCATGGGGCTGATTTACGGCATTGTGGGCCTGACCTACATCGTACAAACCTTGTTTATGTACAGTTTTACATTAGCGTCGGATGTTCCAGCCATCACCGCTGGGCGACTGGTGGCTTTGATGGGGATCATTTCAGTTTTTGCAGGCCCCGCGTGGGGCGTAGCGGCTGACCGCATCGGACACGCCAATGCTCTTGTCATCTGTATGTTGATGGCAATGCTGAGCAATTTGCTGCCTGTGATCTGGTCTACAACACCGGTATTCGCCCTGCACTATATATTGATAGGTTTGTCGATCAGCGGACTGTTCACATCGATTCTGGCGGCATCAACCAGTACGGTTCAACCTCATCTTGCGGCCATGGCGGTGAGCTTCGTCACCGTGTTTTTTGCCTTGGGTCAATTGATCGGCCCCGCGGTTGCAGGCGTATTGATTGAGTGGCAACAGGATTTTCGCTTGAGTTTTGGTTTGTGCGCTGCGCTGCTACTCCTTGGCACTGCACTCAGTCATCGCAGCCGACGGTTTTTGATACAACGCAGCTGAGTGGCTGTTACAAACGATTACAAAGTTTAGACGACATCCACGCATTTGATGGTAACAATATTGCGCTTTATGCCGATATCTAAGGTGCCGGCAATAGTTCCACCACAATCGAGAGAAGCATTTTGCAAACTATCCCTGTCACGAATACCCTGGATGCGCGAGAACCCGGCTGCAGTCAATGCCGGGATCAGGACCACCAAGCCTTTGACCTGAGTTTTGCATTTCAGCCCATCGTGCGAGCAAGCTCACGCAGCATAGTTTCGTACGAGGCACTTGCACGCGGACCGCAGGGACAAGGATTCGCCTACGTAAAACAACAAATCAACGACAGTAATCTTTACCATTTTGACCAGACCTGCCGCGTCAGAGCCATAGAGCTGGCTACCCGATTAAATCTGAAAGTGGCACTGAATATCAATTTCACACCCAACGCGGTGTATCGACCCGAGACATGTATCAGAACCACCCTTGCTGCAGCAAAAAAATATGGATTCCCGGTTGAGAATATCCATTTTGAAGTCACCGAAAGTGAGGAAGTGCAAGAGAAGAGCCATCTGTTTGATATTATTACCGCCTACAAAAAACTGGGCTTCACCACGGCAATTGATGATTTTGGAGCAGGTTTTTCGGGATTGAATCTATTGGCAGAATTTCAGCCAGACTACATCAAAATTGACCGCGCATTGATTGACCGCGTCGATCAAAAACCCGCCAAACAAGCCATTATCCAAGGCGTTTTATTGACCTGCAAAATGCTCAATATCGGCGTATTGGCAGAGGGTGTAGAGCGTAGAGAAGAATACGAATGGCTTAACAGCAAAGGCGTTGATTTGTTTCAAGGTTATTATTTCGCCCGACCAGGTTTTGAGCAATTGCCAGAGGTTGCCGGGTCGCTGTTTTAGGGTGATTTTTGGCCTTCGTACCATTTAGTTGGCGCCCGATTTAAACGACAGTTTTGAAGCTGTGTACTAAAAAGCCAAGCCGGCGTCATACCGGCCTGGCCTCTTAAAAACAGCTGATCAGAACTGCATTAACGCTCTGGCATAGAAACGTCTGCCACGACCATCAAACACCGCCGCATCATAATTTAATGCACCGTTATAGTGGAACGGGATAGTTGAGTTAAACGCATCCAACAGACCAAAGGTCAGCGTTGTCGTGCCCATATTGGTATTGGCCCACTCGTGCACGTAGTTGTACTGCATATCAACACTGGAGTAACTGGAAATGGTGCGATTTGCTACCGTGCGCACGTAGTCGTTACCGTTATCAAAGGTGTCCTGGAACTGCAGATTGTCGTAACCACCAATAAACCGCCCGATCACCGATACGCTGTGCCTGAGTTCATTGCTGCTCCAGCCAATCGTCAGATTACCTTTTTTGTCCGGCAACGAGCGCACTAGCGAACCATCACCGGTTGTACCTGCTGCGTCAAACAATCCTGTCTCACGCAGCCCCAGCTCCAACCCTGGCACATTGACCAGTTCATAACTGTTTACAAAGGTAAAATCGATACTGGTACGGAATCGACCCAGACCAGTCTGCCAGCGATAACCCAACTTGATGTCAGCACCGTCTGAATGCACTTCACCTGCATTGATTGAGCGCTGCGAAATTGTAACCAATCCTGCCGTAGTACTTCCAAGTGAGCGCACCACGTCGGGCACCTGATAGGTCAATGGATTGACCACACAATCAAGTCGGGACAGCGGAATTACACCACCGGCTGCGTTCTTGGATTTAGCAGGATCTTTTGTCCACACAGCTTCAAGTGCGGCCGGGTTACAGGGCGCGTACGGGCCAAGTCCGGCATACACAGCGCCAGGGCTGCTGGAGATAGTGCCGTTGTAAACATAATTGGCTGGATTTTTAGCCGCCTCATTAAATGCTGCGATCTCATGTTGGATTGAAGAGATGCCTGGCGCTGGCATCACCCGGTTCTTCACCTCAAATCGCCAGAAATCGATGTTGACACTAGCGCCTTCCAGCGCTCCGCCAGGCGTCCAGATAAAGCCGGTGCTATAAGTGTTGGCGGACTCGTTACCGATGTCCGGCGCGGGTCGTCCAACAATATATGTTGAGTTAGGCTGAGCATTGTCATTAATAGCTTCCAACAATCCCGCACGCACTTCCTGCCTGCGAATCGGATCACGGAAGGTTGTTGAGCTGGACTCCAGACCTTCTTTTTGAACACCAATATTAGGCGCACGGAATGACTGCGACCATGATCCCCTCACCAACCAATCGTCTGTCGGCCGCCAGCTCATCGCAACTTTAGGAGTGACCTCGCTGCCAATAGATCCACCGTAGCTTTCCCAGCGCAGCGCGACCTGTGATTCAACTCTATCCCAGAATGGCAAAGACATTTCGGTAAACACTGCTTTTACATTGCGGTCATGGTCGTAGTTAAACGCACACATGGAGCATTCGTAATTGTTACTGACATAGTGGTAACGATTGGGCTTTCCGTCACTTCCATACCCCAAAATAGCATTGGGCAGACCGGGTATATTGAGCTCGGGCGCAATGGATTTATTATTTTGCATGCGGTACTGAGCACCAAATGCAACTTGCGCCGTACCACCACGCATGTCGAACAATTCACCAGCGACCACCGCGTCAATAACACCTAATTTATTGCGTTTGTCGCCACGTCGCACCGTAGGCAACATCCAGTCAATCATTTCCTGGCTGTTGGCCAAGGCAGGGTTAGTCATCTGGGTCAGGAACGGGTTATAGAATTGGCAACCACCCTGCCCATGGTTGTTGCTGGTGAGAGCCAGAGAAATACTCTCGCGTGTGGTATGCACAAATCCCGGGAAAAAGTACTGGGTAAAGTTTCTGGAGGTTGGAGTCTGCCAGAAACCTGGTTGACCGGAGAAGTTAAAATCACTTCGACCATTGGGCGTGCAGTTGGGACCTCCCAGTCCATTCACGGCAAGTTCGGCGCGATCACGTTGAAAGGTTTTATATTCCAACTCAAAACTGGTGCCGCTCCAGGAATAACTGACATCGTAGTTGAACCGTCGATCGTTAAAAGCAGTAAATTCCCCTTTTAAGCCCATTTGGGCTCCCACTGTCTCAGTGAGGTTCATATTATTGTTAGCGCCATTACGTGGGGCATTACCGATGACGATATTGGAGGACATCGGGACGTTAGGCCCACCATTGGACAAGGCTATTGGCGCGTTTGTGATATTGGCGGCTGAAGGTCTGGTCAAACCGACGGCCGGCGCGAAATGCCCCAACTCCATCTGCTGCCCGATAGCATTGGCATGAGACCCAGGGGCTGCCAGGAAGAAGCTGGGACCTCGGGCGCTATAAACACCACTATCCGCACGCTGGATATCACTTTTTGACCACTGCATAAAACTGTAAAACTCGGCCGAGTCACTAAAACTATGATTAAACGCGGCCGCAACACTGTTACGCTCCATCCCTACGCTGAGCAGGCTCCACTGATAACTATACTCCCGGCAGGTTGAGTTGGGTTGGCCACGCTGGCTGGTATTGGTGCCGGTAAAAAACGGTGTGCCGTCAGTTGAGCTCAAACTCGAACACAGAGGATCGGTGAACAGGTTTGTGTTGGCATTGCCGCCCTCCGCTCCCGCCTGCGCCATCAATCCGGTATTAAGGTAACTGGTATTCAGACGCGACCCAAACGCCGCATTGGAAATCAAGGTGCCAAGGCCGCCAACACTGGCACTGAACTCGGAATTACCATCAAAATATCGGGCAGCTTCCAGAGGCACGGCGTCGCGACGAAAGCCCTCACCAGCCAACACAAAATGGGTAGTCTGACTGTCATTTGACCAACCCCAGATCGCGCTGACAGTACGATCCTGTTTGCCGGGTTCGGTCGCCAGCGCCTGCAGATCACCATATATTTCAAGACCTTCAAACTCGGTACGCATGATCACGTTGACTGCACCGGCAACAGCGTCCGACCCGTAAAGCGCTGAACCACCATCGGTCAGCACTTCCAATCGCTCCACCATTACCAAGGGAATGGTATTGATATCAACAAACTCACCCCCGGATGGTGTGGTGGTTGCCGCAGCAACCTGTCGTTTGCCATTGATTAATGTCAGCGTTGAGTTCTCGCCAAGGTTGCGCAAATTAACGTTGGCTGTGCCCGACAAGTTGCCCATGGCAGCATTACCACCATCGGTGCCTTCGTTGGTAATGGAACCGGAGTTTATCTCAAGATTTTTGATGACGTCCCATATCTGCGCGGCGCCTTGCGCCTCAATGGAAGTCCTGTCAACAACGGTAACCGGTGACGGGGCATCAAGCGGACTGCCACGCAAATAAGATCCGGTGACAACAACTTCCTCAACTTCCCGCTCCTCTTCCGCGGTCTGTGAGGCCTGATTAGTTTGCGCAAATACAGGAAAACACGCTGCGGTTGATAACAATCCTGTCAGAAAAAGTGCTTTTTTTCGAAAACCAGGCCACTGACCGGGCGAGCTTAGATCTTTTGATTGGTAAGTTCTGGCGATAGGTCGAACAAGATATGAATGGCTCATAAACAACTCCCCGCACTTTTTATTGTTGATTGAGATCGTTGGGCATGCCGCGCTTCCTGCGACTGCAATTCGATACATCGCTGACATTGATCCTTCAGATGCGTCAGCACAACAGGGAATTGGCTTGAGTTTATCCAATAAAAAGCCTCATAGCAATACTAATCGGTTTAGTTTGAACCATTTGAATGGAATAGACCGTTAATACATAAATCATTCTGATAGTAACTATATGCCATAATGATAAAACTTTAAAAAATCAATAAAAAACGGGGACATCCGTGAGGATATCCCCGTTCTTTACATCAATTACCGACCGGTTATAAACCGTTGATTACAGCTGCAACAACACGCGCGCATACAGTCGACGGCCACGGCCATCAAACACACCTGCGTCGTAGTTGATACCACCGGCTTCACGGTAAGGAATGGTTGCGTTGAAGGCATCCAATGCTCCTACGGTGAATATGGTGGTACCCATTCTTTCATTAGCCCACTCATGCGTGAAGCTGTACTGCAAATCCACACTGCGGTAGCTGTCAATACGACGGGTCAGCAATGCACGAACTTCATCATTGGCCGTACGGAATGTATTGTCATAAGCCAGATCCCGGTAAGAACCTATAAAGCGGGTAATAATGGCTGCGCTGTGATTATCCTGCATCCAGCTCAGGCTGATATTGCCCTTTTTATCCGGCAGTGAACGCACCAGGTTACCGTCACCGGTGGTACCGGCAGCGTCAAACACGCCGGTTTCCAACAGTCCCAGTTCCAGGCCGGGAACATCGGTCAGTTTGTACTGACGGACATGGGTGTAATCCATGCTGGCACGGAAACGGCCCCAATCGTTGTTCCAGGTGTAGCCGACTTTTAAGTCAACACCGTCTGCAGTAATTGTACCAGCGTTGATGGTACTCAGCACCGTTGTGGTCAATGCACCTTGGTTAGTACCAAACGTACGCACCACACCTTCGATCTGGTATGCCGCCGGGTTAACTACGCAATCCAGGCGAGAGCCTGGTGTAACGTTGTTATAACCGGTCACGCCACCCACACCACCTTGAGTAGCGGGGTTGGTACCAAACTGTGCTGCCAACGCGGCAGGATTACAGGGTGTGTACTGATCCATCGCAGCCCATGCACCGGTTCTGGTTGCCGGGATAGTGCCGTTCAACACGTAGTTGGCTGGATTGGCTGCAGCCTGTTTAAACAGTTCCAGTTCATCTGCAATTGCAGAAATACCAGGCTGAGGCAGTACTTTGTCAGTCAGATCAAAACGCCAGAAATCGGCGTTTACGCTCAAACCTTCCCAAACGCCTGATCCAGTCCAGATGAAACCGGCGCTGTAGGTGTCAGCATATTCATTGCCAACATCAGGCGCAGGTCCGCCCAAGGTGTAGGTAAAGTTTGGCAAAGCGTGATCATTGCTGACTGGCAGCAATCCTGCACGGACGGCCTGGTTACGCAGTGGATCGCGGAAGGTATTGCTGGATGACTCCAGACCTTCTTCCACAATGCCCACGTTCGGAGCACGGAACGACTGAGAGTATGACGCACGGAACAACAACTCATCCATGGCGCGCCAGCTCAATGCCACTTTAGGCGTGACTTCACTGCCGATGCGGCCGCCGTAACTTTCCCAACGCAGCGCAACCTGGCTTTCCACATTCTCAATCAGAGGCAGAGACAATTCACCAAACACGGCTTTGACATTGCGGTCATTGCTGTAGTTGAAGATACACTCAGAGCACTCAAAGTTGTTACTGACGTAATGTGTTCGGTTCGGTGCGCCATTAACCCCCCAATCCAGAATCGCATTCGGCAAACCAGGCTGGTTCATTTCAGGTGCTATGGAAGCGTTGTTCTGCATACGGTACTGCGCACCCACAGCAAACTGCGCGGTGCCGCCCCTAAGCTCCATCAACTCCCCGGAGATTACTGCATCAAGAACACCCAGTTTATTGCGCTTGTCCGCACGTTTGATGGTCGGATTCATCCAGTCCATCAACTCTTGTGAGTTTGCCAATGCCGGGTTGTTCATCTGAGTCAGGAACGGGTTGTAGAACTGACAACCACCCACACCCATGTTGTTACTGGTCAACGCCAGTGCCAGACTTTCGCGGGTTGTGAACACAAATCCTGGGAAGAAGGTCTGGGTATATCCGTTGTAATACGCCTTGTTACTGACGTTCCACATAGTGGGCACTGCGCCACCAAAGGGACCAGGTGCATCACGGAAGTTGAAAGTGCTGCTGCCGTTTGGTTTGCAGTTTGGACCACCCAGTCCGTTAGCCGCCAATTCAGCGCGGTCACGCTGGAAGGTCTGGTACTCTTGCTCAAAGCTGGTGCCGCTCCAGGAATAACTCACGTCGTAGTTAAAACGACGGTCATTCATGGCGTAGAACTCGCCTTTTAATCCAGCTTGCGCACCTAATGTTTCAGTGTCGGTCACATTGGTATTGCCGCCCTGGCGCGGGGCATTACCGTTCCAAACGGTTGTGTAGAACGGTACGTTCAGTCCGCCATTAGCCAATGCGTTGGGCACATTCGGGATATTGGTTGGACGGGTCAGGCCAATATTGGGTGCGTAGTAACCCAGTTCGGCACTCATACCGATGCCGTAACCACCAAATGCCGGGTTGCCGGCATGTGATCCGGGTGCTGCCAGAAACACAGTTGGACCACGGGTACCGTTGGCGCCAGAATCTGAGCGCTGAATAGACGACCCGGAATACTGGAAGAATGAATAAAACTCGGCCTTGTCACTGAAGGTGTGATTAAACGCGCCAGCAATGCTGTCACGCTCCATACCCACAGTCATGTAGCTCCAGTCTTCCGTGAACTCACGGCAGGCGCCGCCGTTGTTGCCGCGCTGATCCGTTCGGGTTCCCGTGAAGAATGGGCGTCCATCGGCGCTCTTTAATGAATAGCAAAGCGGGTCTGTCAATATCTGAGTCGCAGAGCCGCCCTCGGCCACGTTTCGCGCCGTGATTGCGGTATTGATATAAGCCGTGTTGATGCGTGAACCAAAAGCAGGGTTGGCCATGGTGGCACTGATATTCCCCGCAAGACTGCCGACAACTCCGGTGTACTCAACGTTTTCATCATAAAAACGGCCATATTCCACTTTGACAGGATCTCGTCGGAAGGCTTCCGCAGAAATCACAAAATGTGTGTTGCCGCTATCACTTGCCCAGCCCCAGATGGCGCTGGCCGTCTGATCCTGATCACCGCGCGCAGCATCCAGTGCCTGCAGATCACCGTAAATTTCAAGACCTTCAAAATCGGTACGCATGATGACGTTGACCACGCCGGCCACCGCATCAGATCCGTACAGTGCTGAACCGCCATCGGTCAACACTTCAACACGTTCTACCATGACCAATGGGATGGTATTGATATCCACAAACTCACCGCCGCTGCGTGTGACGGTTGCAGCAGAGACCTGTCGTTTGCCATTGACCAGGGTCAATGTGGAGTTTTCACCCAGGTTACGCAGGTTGACGTTTGCGGTGCCTGACAAGGCACCACCTTCACCTGAGCCTTCGTTAGTGAATGACCCGGAGTTGATTTCGAGATTCTTGATGACGTCCCAGATCTGGGCAGCGCCTTGTGCTTCGATTGACGTTCTGTCAACCGTTGTAACCGGCGAAGGTGCATCCAGTGGACTGCCCCGCAGATAGGAACCGGTAACTATAACTTCTTCAATATCAGCGTCTGTATTTGCCTGCTGTGCAAATGCTGGCAGACAACTGACGCTTGAAATAATACCCAGCAGCAATGCATTTTTGCGGAAACCAGGTCTTGTCGACATGGATGTTCCCCCTCGTGATTATTATTGTTGAAAGCATTCGATTGGTCGTTCGCGCATCCTGGCGACTACAATTCGATACTACTCCGGCGCCATATCCATAAAAGTGTCCGGAAATACAGGGAATCGATCTGACTCTAACCAATTGAACATGTCAACGCAACATAATTTGAACGGGTTCACAGTTGAAGAGGTCAGCTCCCATGACAGGTGTCACCATAAGAAACACGTGCGTACCAAAATCAAAAAAATTGACAATTTGTCAGCTATTTAACAGCAAACATCAGGCACTTTTTTAACGTATAAAAAAGCCCCGGTGTTTTAAACCGAGGCTTTGATTAGGGCAGGTCAATCAGGCCCAACGGGCCAGTGATGTGATTACAGCTGCATCAACACACGTGCATACAGACGACGTCCGCGACCATCAAATACCGAGGCATCATAGTTGATAGCGCCAGATTCGCGGTAAGGGATAGTCGCATTAAATGCATCCAGTGCGCCGACCGTGAAAATGGTGGTGCCCAAACGCTCGTTTGCCCACTGGTGCGTGTAGTTGTATTGCAGATCCACACTCTGGTAACTGTCGACTGTTGGCTTCATCACCGCACGTACCGCATCGTTTGCGGTACGGAAGGTGTTGTCGTACGCCAGGTCGCGATAGGAACCCACAAAACGGGTAATAACCGCAGCGCTGTGTTGTGACTGCATCCAGCTCAGGCTGATATTGCCCTTGTTGTCTGGCAGTGAACGCACGAGGTTGCCATCGCCGGTAGTGCCCGCTGCATCAAACACGCCGGTTTCCAGCAATCCCAGCTCGAGGCCTGGCACGTTCTGCAGCAAGTATTGACGCACATGGGTGTAGTCCGCAGACGCGCGGAAACGACCCATATCAGTTTCCCAGCTATATGCAATTTTGAGGTCAACACCGTCTGCGGTGATTTCACCTGCATTGATTGCCTTCAACTGTGTAGTTGTCAATGCACCCTGGTTGCTGCCGAATGAACGAACGACACCGTCCACTGTGTACGCCGCTGGATTAACAACACAATCCAGACGTGAACCCGGCGTGACGTTGTTAAATCCAGTTACGCCGCCCACTGTTGCCTGCGTCGCCGGATTAGTGCCGAACTGTGCAGCCAATGCCACCGGATCGCAAGGTGTGTACTGGTTCATCGCCGCCCAAGCACCGGTGCGTGTTGCTGGAATGGTGCCATTCAGGATGTAGTTAGCCGGGTTGGCTGCCGCTGCTTCAAACGCTGCCAGTTCGCCGGCAATCGCGGAGATACCGGGTTGTGGCAGCACTTTGTCAGTCAGCTCAAAGCGCCAGATATCTGCCGTTACACTCAGACCGTCCAGAGCACCTGACGGCGTCCACACAAATCCGGTGCTGAAGGTATCCGCATACTCATTACCAACGTCCGGTGCAGGCGCACCCAGCGTGTAGGTTGAGTTAGGCAATGCATAATCGTTACTTACAGGTAACAGACCCGCACGAACTGCCTGGTTACGTAGCGGATCGCGGAAGGTGTTACTTGCCGCTTCCAGGCCTTCCAGTACGATGCCTGAGTTTGGTGCACGGAATGACTGCGAGTAAGAACCACGGAACAACAGGTCATCGCTGGCGCGCCAGCTCAAAGCAACCTTGGGCGTCAACTCTCCACCAATGTTTCCGCCGTATTCTTCATAACGCAGCGCAATCTGCGACTCAATGTTCGTCCAGAACGGCAACGAAAGTTCGGCAAATACTGATTTCACATCGCGTGTATTGTCGTAGTTAAACGCACACTGTGAACATTCAAAATTGTTGCTGACGTAGTGCGTTGTGTTTGGCGCACCATTGCGGCCATAACTCAGAATCGCGTTCGGGATACCTGGCTCGTTGAGGATAGGAGCAATCGACTTGTTATTCTGCTCGCGGTATTGTCCACCCACTGCAAACTGCGCCATACCACCACGCATTTCAGTCAATTCGCCAGAGATTACCGCATCCAGCACGGCCAGTTTATTACGCCTGTCTGAACGCTTGATCACCGGGTTCATCCACTCCATTAACGCCGGATCATTGGCGAGCGCAGGATTGGTCATCGCCGTCAGGAAGGGGTTATAAAACATGCAACCATCTTTGCCCTGGTTGTTACTGGTCAGCGCCAGCGAAATACTCTCGCGCGTCGTGAATACAAATCCGGGGAAGAAAGTCTGCGTGTAACCGTTGTAGTACGCCGCATTACTGACGTTCCACATGGTTGGCAGTGCGCCGCCCAATGGGCCAGGCTCGTCCCTGAAATTAAAGTTCTTGATGCCATTCGGTGTACAGTTGGGGCCACCCAAGCCATTAACGGCAAGTTCCGCGCGGTCACGCTGGAAAGTCCGGTACTCTTGTTCAAAGCTGGTACCGCTCCATGAATAGCTGACATCGTAATTAAAACGACGATCACCAGCGGCATAAAACTCGCCTTTTAAGCCTGCCTGTACACCCAGTGTTTCGGTGTCAGTGACGTTGTCGTTGCCCCCGGTTCTCGGGAAATTACCGGCGTTGATGGCGTTGTAAAACGGTACGTTGAGGCCGCCATTTGCCAAGGTATTAGGCGAATTGGGGATGCTGGTCGGACGCGTCAGACCGGCTTTGCCGGCATAGTAACCAAGCTCTGCCGTCTGGCCGATGGCATAACCACCCCAGGCTGGATTGCCGGCGTGTGAGCCAGGCGCAGCCAGGAATACGGTTGGGCCGCGAGATACGTTGGCGCCTGAATCAGCGCGCTCAATCGACGTGCCAGAGTATTGGAAAAATGAATAAAACTCGGCTTTTTCGCTGAAAACATGGTTGAACGCACCGGCAAAACTATCACGCTCGGTACCAACCTGCATGAAGTTCCACTCATCTGTGTACTCTCGGCATACACCACCATTGGAACCGCGCTGATCTGTGCGGGTACCCGTAAAAAATGGGGTACCGTCGGCTGATGTCAGTGTAGAACACAGAGGATCAGTCAACACCTGAGTCGGGCTGCCGCCTTCAGCAATATTCTGTGCTGTAATGGTATTGTTCAGATAAGCGGAATTGATGCGCGAGCCGAACGACGGGTTAGCCATCGTGTTACCGATTGTCCCGGTGATGGAACCTACCTGGCCAGAATACTCAACGTTTTCATCATAAAAACGACCAAACTCGACCGGCACACCGTCGCGTCTGAACGCCTCGGCTGATATCACAAAGTGTGTGTCACCACTGTCGCTGGCCCAGCCCCAGATTGCGCTGACTGTTTGATCCTGCTTGCTGGTGGCCGACTCCAAGGCCTGCACATCACCGTAGATCTCCAGTCCTTCAAAATCGGTGCGCATGATGACGTTGACCACACCAGCCACTGCGTCCGAGCCATAAAGTGCAGAACCACCATCGGTTAACACTTCTACACGCTCGACCATCACCAAGGGAATGGTGTTGATATCCACAAACTCGCCACCGCTGCGGGTTGTGGTTGCTGCAGACACCTGACGCTTTCCATTCACCAGTGTCAGCGTGGAGTTTTCACCCAGGTTACGCAAGTTGACGTTTGCAGTACCAGACAGCGCATCGCCTTCGCCAGCACCTTCATTGGTGAATGAACCCGAATTGATCTCCAGATTTTTGATGACATCCCAAACTTGAGCCGCTCCCTGTGCTTCGATGCTGGTTCTGTCGACGGTGGTTACCGGAGAAGGTGCATCAAGCGCACTGCCTCGGATATAAGAACCGGTAACAACTACTTCTTCGATTTCGTCTTGCCCTGCATTCTGAGCAAACGTTGGCAGACAGGTGATTGCTGTCATGACCCCAATAAACAAGCGGGTCCTCTTGTTATTCCCAAGCCGTGTGGACATGGTAAACCTCTCATGATTTTTTTTATGTAAAATGCCAAAAACTACGGTTACATGTTGCTGATTTGTCATGCAGATCAGTAACTACTCCGTGTGAAGCGGCCAGCAACAGGCAGAGAAAAGACACACGGTACGTCTACAAAAAAGCAAGCCAACGATAGCCAAAGGTTCCTGTTAATGCAAACATCTTGACGCTGAACGCGCTCAGTTTGTCCTTTATAAGCCTCGTTAATGCCCTTTATAAGCTAAGTCAATACCAATAAGCAGCGTACGCCTGAGTATTTCCAGAAGTTTATTTGTTACAAGGCCTTACTAGGCTAGAATGGCGGCCACGCTTCGTTAGCTCCCGAGAGCAGACCCTCATGAAATCCTACACAAACAACACAAATGCCAAAGGCACTGGTCCCAAGAACAGAGAGCCGGCATCAAATGATAAGCCGCGCCACCTGTTTTCCTACCCGCGTTATTGGGCTGAGTGCTTTGGCACAGCACCCTTTTTGCCCATGTCGCGCGCGGAGATGGACGAACTGGGCTGGGATAGCTGCGACATTATTATTGTCACGGCAGATGCCTATGTGGACCATCCAAGCTTTGGCATGGCGGTTGTTGGCCGTTTGCTCGAGGCCCAGGGCTTTCGTGTCGGCATCATTGCCCAGCCTGCGTGGGACAGCGCCGAACCGTTTAAGGCGCTGGGTGAACCCAATCTGTTTTTTGGGGTCACCGGCGGCAACATGGATTCCTTGATTAACCGCTATACCGCCGATTTGCGCATCCGTACGGATGACGCCTATACCCCCAACGCTGAAGCAGGCAAACGCCCGGATCGCTCAGTGATTGTGTATAGCCAGCGCTGCCGGGAAGCGTATTACAACACCCCAATTGTGATTGGCGGCATTGAGGCCAGTTTGCGCCGAATTGCGCAGTACGACTATTGGAGTGATCAGGTCAGACAGTCTGTTCTGATCGATTCCAATGCAGATATCCTGTTGTTCGGCAATGCCGAACGTGCCTTGGTCGAGCTGGCGCATCAAGTGGCGGCCGGCAAATCAGTTGATCAGCTCACCAATTTGCGTGGCACGGCGATAGTTCGTCGCAGCATTCCTGCCGGCTGGACGGAAATTGACTCCACCCGCATTGACTGGCCCGGGCGTGTAGACCAGATACCAAACCCCTATGATGCTCCGCACGACCAGATCAGTGAACCGGATGCTCGCAAACACCGCGAGTCCTCTGAGGCAAAAATCGCCGATCCTGACGTCTCACCTGTGCGTATCATACCGCTGCCCCTGCATCGCAAGTTTGACAGCGACCCCGACAAAACCTACATCCGTTTGCCGTCGTTTCAAAAAGTGAAAAACGACCCGGCGCTTTATGCTCATGCGTCGCGGGTGCTCCACCAGGAAGCCAATCCATATAACGCCAAGGTGCTGGTGCAAAAACATGGCACCCTGGAAGTATGGGTCAATACGCCCCCTATTCCATTAGAAACCGATGAGCTTGATGGCGTGTTTGACCTGCCTTACGCGCGCACGCCCCACCCCTCTTACGGGACAGCACGGATACCGGCCTACGACATGATCAAGACCTCGGTCAATATCATGCGCGGTTGTTTTGGTGGTTGTACCTTCTGCTCTATTACTGAGCATGAAGGTCGCATCATTCAGAGTCGCTCCGAGGAGTCCATTCTCAAGGAAATCGAGAAAATACGTGACCTGGTACCAGGTTTTACCGGCACCATTTCCGATCTGGGCGGCCCCACCGCCAACATGTACAAACTTAATTGTAAATCACACGACATCCAGAAGAATTGCAAACGTCTGTCCTGTGTGTTTCCAACGATTTGCCAGCATCTGAATACCGACCATAGTCCGACAACTCAACTGTACCGTAAGGCCCGCGCCATTCCCGGTGTGAAAACTGTCGCAATTGCCTCTGGTCTGCGTTACGACCTGGCACTGAGAGACCCAGAGTATGTAGAGGAACTGGTCACGCATCACGTGGGTGGTTATCTGAAGATTGCCCCCGAGCACAGTGAAGAAAATACACTGTCGAAAATGATGAAACCCAGCATCGGTTCCTACGACGAATTTAAAAAGATGTTTGACCATTTCTCGGCGAAGGCCGGGAAAAAACAGTATCTGATCCCCTACTTTATTGCCGCACACCCAGGCTCTGACAATGAAGACATGATGAATCTGGGCCTGTGGTTAAAAAAGAACAAGTTCCGACCCGATCAGGTACAGACGTTTTATCCCTCGCCAATGGCGCTGGCGACAGCCATGTATTACTCAGGCAAAAATCCTTTAAAAAAGGTGACTTACAAGAGCGAATCCGTGGAATCGTGCAAAGACATCGAGCAACGGCGCATCCAAAAGGCGTTTCTGCGTTATCACGATGCCAAGAACTGGCCGATGCTGCGCACGGCATTGAAGCAAATGGGCCGGGAAGATCTGATCGGTAGCGGCCCACAGCATCTGGTGCCGCCCGACAGACCAGGGCGAGGGCCAACCCGCCCGCCGGTCAAACCACTAAAACAACGGCCCGGCATGAAGGCAAGCACCAAATCACGGGGTGCCCGCCCCTGATTGCGGTGTTGACACAGCTCAAAGTTAACGAGAATCATTACTTGACGATAATGGTTCTCGTTTGTATTATGCGCCTCATTCAGAGGGCGTAACTGCAAGACTTGCCTTACTCCCCTGCGACACAAACCCCTTTGTTGTACCGGGAGCACAACACATGCATCACAACACGTCATCCGTTTTTTCACTCCGCAGCAAACGCCGCCCTCTAGCAGGCGCCATTGCGCTGCTGGGCGGCAGCCTGATGCTGCAACAATCTACGCTGGTTCTAGCCCAAGAAGAGGAGCCGGTTCTGCGCCTGCCCACCATCCTCGTGATTGGTGAAAATCCTGCTGACGTGTCGCGACAACCAGGTGCTGTGTCACTGGTACAACTGGAAGAATTGATACTGAGGCAGCCACGCTCAACTGAAGAAGCCCTGCGCACGGTGCCCGGCATTACCATCAAGCCCGAAGAGGAAAGCGCGATAGTTGCCAACATCGGCATGCGCGGCCTGAGTTCAGGGGACTATAAAACACTGATTCTGGAAGACGGTGTACCCGTCGCTCCCGGTCTGTTTGTGGGTAATGGCCGTTATTACAACCCCCGCATCCAACGTATGGAAGGTATTGAGGTGCTTAAAGGTGCAGCATCCCTGCGCTACGGCCCAAGCACCATCGGAGGCGTGATCAATTACGTCACCAAACAGCCGCGTGATGGCGTGGAACTCTCATTGCGAGCAGGCTCCTGGAATACACAGGAAGCCACACTGGAAGTGGGTGGCAGCTCAAATTCAGGTGACGCCACGTTTGGTGCCATCATAAACAATGTCAGCAGTGACGGTTTTCTGAACAAAGCCTACGACACTACCGATATCATGATCAAAGCCGGCATGGCTATTGGCAATAACCAGCGTATCAGCGTGAAATATGCTGACTACAGCAACGATGCCAATATCTCTTATCGCGGACACTTCCTGCAGGAATATCGCAATGACGCGCGAAACAACCCTGCCCCGGATGACTATTTTCTGACTGAGCGACGCTCGCTGGACGTCAACCATCAGTGGGACATCAACCCGTCAGCGCAACTCAACACGCTGGTATTTGGTAGCGAAATGTTCCGCGATTACTGGCGTTTTAATACCAATAACGCAGCCTCTGCCGCCGCTGGCAGCTGGGTTTATACCGACGTTCTAAATGGAAACAACCGCGCGTTTGAACGCTTTGGTGTTGATACCCGCCTGCTGATTGATCACCAGTTGTTTGGTGTATCAAGTGAAACAGAACTCGGACTGCGCTACATGGACGAGGAAATGGACGACAAAACCGTGCAGGCAACCCGGGCCACCCCGCGTACCGGCCCATTGGGCAAAGACACGCTGGACACCGCCGAGAGTTATGCGTTGTATGCCCAAAACCGCTTCTTGTTGACGGACAACGTCGCGCTGACGGCAGGCCTTCGTATTGAACAGTACGAGCAAGATCGGCTGGATCTGCGTCGCACCGCTGCACAAGGTAATTTTGCGTCAACCGACAACACTGAAGTGATGCCTGGTGTCGGCATGAGCTGGCAGATAAACCCTGAGTTACAACTGTTCGGCAGTGTGTACAAGGCCTTCTCGCCGTCATTAAACAGCGATTCCCTCAATGGTCTGCAAGACCAGCAGCTGGACGCTGAGCGCTCCGTTAACATCGAGTTTGGCTTACGTGGCGCTAACCCGCGTATGAGCTACGAATTTGCGATGTTCCGTATGGATTTTGATAACCAGATAATTCCAGCCAACAGCAACTCACAATTTCAAGTGACCAACGGCGGTGAAACCCTGCATCAGGGCCTGGAGTTTGGATTAGGGTTTGACTTGGGATCAGGTTTTAGCCTGAACACCAATGCTACCTATGTGAGCGATGCCGAGTTTAGAGGCAATCGCCTGGCGCGCAATGGCGCGATCACCACACCGGATGGCAACCGTATTCCTTACACTCCTGAGTGGACTGGCAATATGTCGCTGGAATACGAAACCGGAAATCTGCGATCAGGGCTCAGTATTCATCACACCAGTGCACAGTACACGGATGTCTTGAACACAAAAGCTATCACAGAAAGTACCAGTGGATTTTTTACCGGTCAGACGCCGTCATACACTATTGCTGATCTGTTCCTGGTGTATTCCATCAATGATCAGCTGACGGTGAATGCTGCGGTGAAAAATCTGCAAGACAAGCGTTACATCGCCAGCGTGCGTCAGGGTATTTATGTCGGCCCGGAGCGCAGCATTGATGTGGGTCTGCGTTACCGTTTTTGATGGATAGAGGATAGTGTGGCCGCACCGGCGGAGTTGGGCAGATTCAGACCGGCCACATCCATTCACAGGACACCGGACGCTGCGCAACTCCTCCTCAGGCGCTGCGCGCCTTGCGAAGTCGAACAGTGCTCGCGTTTATCCCGGTGTCCTGTGAACGGATAAACGTGGCCTGACTGGTCTGAACCTGCCCAACTCCGCCGGTGCTCTCACGTCTGGCTGCAACATCCGCTCAAACTATTTTTTATTCTTCAGGGCCTGCTCAAACAACGACGCCATTGTTCCCGTTGAGCGCTTGTTTTGCGCAGCCGCATCAAAGTCCTTTTTGCGTTTTGCCGACTCCGCGGTCGTTGGTGCCGGTCGGGCTCCTTTGGGTGCCCCCTCGGTTGGCAACGGATCAGACAAACGCAAGGTCAACGCAATACGCTTACGCTCCTTATCAACCTCCAACACTTTGACCTTCACAATTTGCCCGGCTTTAACCACTTCATGCGGATCTTTGACAAATTTTTCCGACAATGCCGAGATATGCACCAGACCATCCTGATGCACCCCAATATCCACAAACGCCCCAAAATTGGTGACGTTGGTGACCGTACCTTCCAGCGTCATGCCCGGCACAAGATCCTTGAGCTCTTCCACACCTTCCTTGAGTTCAGCGGTTACAAACTCGCCACGCGGGTCACGACCAGGTTTTTCCAGTTCACGCAGAATGTCCTGAACCGTGGGTAGACCGTATTTTTCAGACACATAATCACTGGCTTTCAGACTGCGCAGAAATGCACCATCGCCGATCAACGACTTGACACTTCGTCCATGGCGGCGCGCGATCTCTTCTACCAGAGCATAAGACTCGGGATGCACCGATGAGGCATCCAGAGGATTTTCACTTTCCTGTACACGTAAAAAACCGGCTGCCAATTCAAAGGATTTTTCGCCAAAGCGTGGCACCTTTTTTAATTGCTCCCGGGTCCGGAATTGGCCGTTTTTGTCCCGGAATTCAAGAATATTGTTGACCAGGGCCTGCGTTAATCCCGAAACCCGCTTTAACAAAGGTGCTGAGGCGGTATTGATATCCACGCCCACCGCGTTTACGCAATCCTCCACCACCGCATCGAGAGAACGTGACAATTTCACCTGGCTGACGTCGTGCTGATACTGACCCACGCCGATAGATTTCGGTTCAATTTTTACAAGCTCCGCCAAGGGATCCTGCAAACGCCGCGCGATGGACACCGCACCACGAATCGTCACATCTAAATCCGGCAGCTCCAGTGACGCAAACTCCGACGCCGAATAAATAGAGGCACCAGACTCATTCACAATCACTTTTTTGACTTTGAATTGCGGAAACGCTTTACAGAATTGCGCAACAAAACTGTCCGTTTCACGTGATGCCGTTCCGTTACCAATACTGATCAGTTGCGCATTGTATTTTTCGCACAACTTCTTCAACACCAGCGCTGCTTCTTCAATCTTGTTTTGTGGCGCATTTGGAAAAATGGCACCGTGATCCAACACCTTGCCAGTCTCATCAACAACCGCAACCTTCACGCCGGTGCGCAAACCAGGGTCCAAACCGATAGTCACCTTTTTGCCGGCAGGCGCGGCCAGCAGCAGATCCTTGATGTTGCGCGCAAATACTTCAATGGCATCGGTTTCTGCCTGATCGCGCAGCTCGGTCAGAAAATCGGTCTGCAAATGTGTGTGGACTTTCACTCGCCAGGTCCAACGCACTACGTCTTGCAGCCAGCTGTCTGCTGCACGTCCCTGATCCTTGATCTGCCAGTGATTGGCAATCATGGCTTCGCACGGGTGTTTGACGGGCGGGGCGTCCGGGTTGACCGGGATTTCAATTTTGAGATTCAGTATGCCTTCATTGCGCGCACGAAACAGTGCCATGGTGCGGTGTGATGGAATTTTGGTGACCGCTTCGGAGAAGTCAAAATAATCGCGGTACTTGGCGCCTTCTTGCTCTTTGCCGACAATCAATTCCGACATCAAGTGCGCGCTGTTCCAGAAATAGTCGCGTAGTCGACCCAGCAAGGTTGCATCTTCACCAAATTGTTCAATCAAAATGTAGCGCGCGCCTTCCAGTGCCGCTTTGACATCTGCAACGCCCAGTTCTGCGTTTACATATGCGGCAGCCTCCTGCTCCGGATTCAGTGCAGGGTTGGCAAACAGAGCATCGGCAAGCGCCTGCAATCCGGCTTCACGGGCAATCTGTGCACGTGTACGACGCTTGGGTTTGTAGGGCAAATACAGGTCTTCAAGGGTGGTTTTGGTGGATGCAGCCCGTAGCTGTGCCTCCAGCTCCGGCGTCAGCTTCTGTTGTTCTGCAATACTTTTGATGATGGCATCACGCCTGTCATCCAATTCACGCAGATACAGCAAGCGCTCCTGAAGTTTACGTAACTGTATATCGTCGAGGCCCCCGGTTACTTCTTTGCGATAACGCGCAATAAATGGCACGGTTGCGCCGTCATCCAGCATGGCAACAGTCGCAGCAACTTGTTCCGGGCGCGCAGCAATTTCTTCAGCTATCTGATCAAACATCAATGACATACGTTTTATCTAATCCTTTTTATTGGCAAGTTTGACGTGGTGATCCACATAGGTGAGTACGCCACGCAGAACGTTTATTTCCATGGTATCCGGGCGAATACGCGTAAAAAGCCGACGCATCCGCTGCATCAGCAAACGCGGGTTTTCCGGCTTGTGAAAGGTAAGCTCAACCAAAGTCTTTTCAAGATGTTCATAAAACAACTCCAATTGATGTGCGTCGGCTTTTGGCACATCCCAGAACTCCACTTCGTTGTCCGGATTGTAGAGTGCATCTTCGGCAAAACGCTGGTCGCGTTGTGCAAGCTCGCTGCCCTCAGGCGCCAGACGCTCCAGCATCGCCACGCGCACCTCGTAGCAGACAACCATCACGGCTGCCGCCAGATTGAGAGAGCTGTACTCCGGGTTGGCTGGAATCTGCACATGGTAGTGACACAATTGAAGTTCTTCATTACTCAGACCGGTATCTTCTCGGCCAAACACCAATGCAACCCGGTTTTTAGCCGCATCCAACACAACGTGGTTGGCACACTGACGCGGTGTCAACACCGGCCAGGGGATTCTACGCGAACGCGCGCTGGCGCCGATGATCAGGCCACAGTCAGCGACAGCATCGTTCATGGTGTCAAATACTCGGGCTTTCTCCAGAACATCCGTGGCAGACGCTGCTCGCCAAGTCGCTTCATCACTGGGGAATTCAGTTCTCGGTGCAACCAGCCTGAGATTGGAAATCCCCATATTTTTCAGAGCCCTGGCAGCTGCCCCGATGTTGCCCGGGTGCGATGTCTGCACCAACACCACCGCGATATTGTCAAAATCCGGCAGAGAATCAGAGTCAATCACTGGCACCGTCGATCTGCTCAAAGTCAAACTCCAAAGGCTCACCGGCTTACGTATCCCGGTTGGTTGGTTTTAAAGGTTGGGGATTATAACAACTAGTTGAGGACTGACTGCCAGCATTTTGCTATGATTGCGCCGTTTTCGAAAACATGCCTAGCAGCCTTAACAGCAACCAGATCAGAAACAGCGGACACCATGCATCCTGTTATCAATATTGCCCTTCGGGCGGCGCGCGGCGCTGCAGAACAAATCATCCACGTCAGTGACCGACTTGATCGGGTCAATGTTATTGAAGACACAAATGGCACACTGGTGACCAGTATGGATCTGGATGCCGAGCGTACCATTCTTTACCATCTGCAAAAGGCTTATCCAGACTATAGCATTGACTCGCGTCTGAGTGGTTTTACCGAAGGCGCAGACAAAGATCATGTCTGGCTGATCGATCCACTGGTGAGCAACCGCAACTTTTACAAAGGTTTTGGCTCGTTCTGCATATCACTGGCTTTAAGAACGCCAAAAGGCATTACCCATGGTGTGGTATTGAACCCTGTCAACAATCAGGAATTCAGTGCCAGCCGCGGCGACGGCGCACAGCTCAACGATAGTCGTGTGCGAATCGGTAAAATGCTCAACCTGGAAAATGCATTTGTGGCGCTGGATCCTGAACAGTCATCAGAGGATGATTTTCTACCGCAGCTGCAGTCCCAATTACTCGCTTTGCCCGTGCATCTGCGCATGAGCGGATGCCCCGCGCTGGACATGGTCTATGTTGCGGCAGGCCGTCTTGACGCCGGCTGGTGTCGACAGCAACATCACACCTCACTGGCGGCAGCTCAACTCATTCTGCTGGAATCCGGTGCACTGCTTAGCGACCCGCAAGGTAATCCGCAAACCCAGGGCAGCAAGGAAATGTTATTTGGTAACCCCAAGTGTTTTAAACATCTGCTGCAGATCCGGCAGACCCTGAAAGCCCAGGCCTGATCACCCTGATACTTCTCATAATGACGGCCTGACATGGCAGCAAACGCAGCGCTCGACAATAATCAGAAAAAAAAATCCAATACGCGACAGAAACTGACTGACGGCCCCATCACTCCCATCCTGATCAGCATGACCATCCCGATGATTGTGGGCATGGTCATGATGTTCAGTTTCAGTCTGGTCGACACATTTTTTGTCAGCCTGCTGGGCACTGAAGCGCTATCTGCCATCAGCTTCACCTTCCCGGTGACTTTCACCATCATGAGTCTCGCGATTGGTCTGAGTATTGGTACCTCAGCAGTGGTTGCCAAATACATCGGACGTGGTGAAACCGAAAAAGCCAAACAGGCTTCAACGGTCACCAACTATGTTGCAATAGTGTTGTCGGGGTTATTGGCCGCCACCGCCTACCTATTTATGGATCAGATTTTTCTGGCGCTGGGGGCATCCACCGCATTGCTACCGGTTATTCGCGAATATATGGATATCTGGATGCCGACCAGTGTGTTGCTGGTAGCAATTATCTGCGCCAATTCGGTACTACGCGCCAACGGAGATACCCGTACCCCCAGTATGCTGATGGCAGGCTCCGGTCTCATCAATGCCGTGCTCACTCCACTGATGGTATTTGGTCTGGGCCCAATACCAGCGCTCGGCATTGCCGGAGCTGCCTGGGCAACCCTGATCTCGTGGATCGCAGGCGTTATTTTCCTGTTTTATTTTTTGGCTATTCGCCATGAGTTGATTTACAAGGGCCTGCCCTCAGGACCCGTGTTCAAAACCTCAGCACTGGAAATGTTAAAAATTGGTATACCGGCATCCGGCTCCAATATGCTGACACCCATTGCAGGTGGCGTATTGACCGCGATTGTGGCCAGTTATGGTGAAACCGCAGTGGCTGCTTTTGGTGTGGGTTCGCGGCTTGAATCGATTGCCTGCCTGGTTATTCTGGCGCTCTCAAGCACACTCCCGCCGTTTGTCAGCCAGAATCTGGGCGCCGGGCGCATCGATCGTATCGAAGAGGCTTGTCGCACGTCCCTGCGGTTTGTATTGACTTGGCAATTGCTGATTTATGCGCTCATGGCGCTCAGCGCCGGTTTAATTGCTGCGGTATTTACCCGCGACGAATCCGTTGCCAACATCATCAAACTGTATCTCTGGATTATGCCCTTGGGCTACGGAATGCAGGGCGTCATCATTCTTTGCAATTCTGCGCTTAATGCCATGCACAAACCGATGATTGCACTGTACCTGAGCATCGCACGGTTTTTTCTGTTTATTGTGCCACTGGCGTGGATTGGCAGTGAGGTGGCAGGATTGCAGGGCTTTTTTGTCGGCGCATTCACCGGCAATGTGTTAATGGCGTTGTTATCGTGGATTACATTCAGGCGCGTGCTCAAACTGGAGCGGGCGCAATATACTGACGCCCCGGCCAGTTAACATCGACAGACTGCCAAGCTTCAGGGGCTGCGGAACAGTCCCCTGAGGCTGCTCATCAAGGAGCGCTGCTGTTTCACAGCCAGTTGATCTAGCGTATTGGATTCAAGCTCAGCTTCCGCATTGTCACTTTCCTGCACTGCCACTGCTGAGACATCGGCTGGCTGCTTGGCCGAACCATTTTCCGCTTTGACAGTGTCGCCCGCTTTGAGAGTATCGTCCATTTTGACAATACGCGGCGCATCGTCGCCATCTGCAAAACTCAGACGATTATTTTTTTCCTGAAAATCCAGCATCTCAAAGCAGATGGATTCAAATTCATCCTGGGTCAACAGATCAGGACATTCTTTCAGGTTGAGAAAGAATCTGCGGTTTAACGCGCCTGACAGATAGTGCAAACTTTTTCTGTCGTGGAGCAGCAATCCCTCACGCTCCGCAACCTCGTAAAGAGGTGTGCCACGCAAGGGGATATAGTTAAAAAAGAAGAAAAACTCCGGGGCAATGATGCGGTTGAGCTCAAGCGTCTGTCGCATATTTTCTGCAGTTTCCAGCGGCATGCCAACAATATTGAAGGTCAGGCGATTGATGCCGGCCTTTTTGCAATTATCGGCCGCAATAATCACTTGTTCGTTGGTCATTTTTCTACCAAGCATCTTGCTGCGATAGGTTTCATCACCACTTTCAATACCAAACCAGATGGTGTGGCAACCGGCAGCGGCTGCTTTTTCGCAGAACTTTTCATTCATCACTTCAACACGTGAATTGATTGAAAAAGGTAGCCCGACCTGCTCTTTGTACAGATCAAAAAACGCATTTACAAACTTCAGATTTGACAGGAACAGCTCATCCCAAAATTCAAAGTAGCCAACGCCGTACTTGTCTCGCAGCCTGATCAGTTCATCGACCATGGCCTGCGGTTCATATTTTCTCAAAAACTCTTTTTTGTTTTTCCAACCATCCAGCAAGGGTGTGTTACAGCAATATGTGCATCGGTAAGGACAACCGCGGCCCGTCATGACTGGCAGCACCAGTTTTTCCTTGGGTCCAAAAATAGAGGTGTTTACGTTGTTAAAACCATCTTCCTTTTCAAATATGTCATAGTCCGGGAACGGCAAAGCGGCAAGATCGCCTATCTGGTGCGGCTCAGTCTCAACGACGCTGTCATCCGCCATACGCTCCCACATGCCATCAACGGGGCCATCTTTGCTGCCACGCATAAACTGCACCAGATTGCCCATGGCATATTCGCCATCACCCGTACAGATGAAGTCTATGTTGCGGTTCTCGATTGTCTGTTGTTGCGACAGCATGGCCTGATAACCACCGATACAAATGGCAGTTTCCGGTAACAACTTTTTGATCTGCTCAAAATAAGGTTCCATCGGGAACCAGTGTGGACTCATCACGGAGAATGCAACGAGGTCAGGCTCGAGTGCAGCGATAGATGCCGCGAAATTCTCCGGTGAGTAAGCTTGTTCATCACGCAAAATCAAAATCGGGCACAAATGCAGTTCAACCCAAGGGAAATCGCGTTTCAGATATGCTGAAATGCTTGCCAGCGGCATCGCCACTTCATTGCCATCTGGCGAGTAAAAACTCAGCACCAGGCGCAGTGGTCGACCGGCAGTTTTTGCATACCAGCGCGAAAGTGACTGGGGATAAACAGGTCTTTCGCGGCTGATCGCGATAACGTTGGCAATTGAACTCATGACTTCCTCAATAACCTTGGGTGTCCGGCAAACGGGCGTGGGAAATAATACCACCGACCACCCGACAGGGGAACTCAGCTTACACTCACGATTCTATTAAACCAATATTTGATTTATGCTCACCGTCAGTTTAATGACTTACCTGGAAAACTTAATGGACGCACTTACTGCGCTGCACACGCGCGTTTCTGTATCACGCGTACGAGCCCCTGGCCCGGATCCGCATACGCTGGAACAGATTATCAGAGCAGGCCTTCGTACAGCAGATCATGGTTTACTCAGACCGTGGCGATTTTTGTTGATCCGCGATAATTCCCTGGAAAAACTGGCCGATCTGTTCGCAAACGCCAGCCTTGCCGATACACCGGATATAAGTTCGGGTGAACTTGCTAACATTCGGGCAAAGGCACTGCGCGCACCCTTGGTGCTGGTTGGCATCGCTTCACCCAAACCACACCCCAAAGTCCCGATGGCAGAACAACACCTGTCGGCAGCCGGTGCATTGCAGAACATGTTGACCGCAGCACACGCTCTTGATGTCGGTGCAATCTGGCGAACCGGCCCGATGGCTGAACACCCCATTGTGCGTGAGGGACTCGGTGTGAGTGACGCGGAATCAATTATCGGGTATCTCTATATGGGCACGATTGATGGCCCGGTCCGGCAGTTACAAGAGGAATCCATCAGCTCGTTTGTTCAGGATTGGTAAATGTCTGAAAAACCTAAAAACACAATAAAAATAATGCAGAAGACGGTGTTTAATACACCCGTTGTAACGCCTGTTCTCAGGGCAATTTCATCCACCATATTGCGTTTGGCAGGCTGGCGCGCCATAGGAAAACGTATTGAAAATCAGCGTTTTGTGTTGATAGGTGCGCCACACACCAGTAACTGGGATTTCCCTTTAATGTTGATGGTGGTGCTCAAATTGGAGCTGAAACTGCACTGGATGGGGAAAAGCTCGCTGTTTATATTTCCCTTTGGCGGCATCATGCGCTGGCTTGGCGGCATTGCCATTGATCGCAGCCAGCACCATGGCGTGGTGGATCAGGTGGTACAACAGTACAAAGACAACCCACAGATGGTTGTTTTGGTGCCCCCTGAGGGCACTCGCAGCAAAGTAAAAGAATGGAAAACCGGTTTTTACCACATCGCAAATAATGCAGGTGTTCCGATTCTTATGGGATATCTGGATGTTGCTAAAAAAGAAGCGGGGCTTGCTGACTTTTTTTATCCTACCGGCATGATCGAGCAAGACATCAGCGAGATAAGAAAGTTTTATAAGGGCAAGCGCGGAATCAAACGGCAGAATACGGACTGACATCCCTGTCATCGATAGCCGGCCGGTGCCACATCCGGCGGTTTACTTTTTATAGTTAAGGCTGTTTAACAGATTCGACAGTATGTATTCCGCATACTGTTGGATGTTGGTGCCCAATTGTTGAAACTTCCAACGTTTCAGGTACCACTGTTGCAGCATTGCCGTTGTGCCGGCCGCCAACAAAGGCAATTCCCCGTCATAACGAAAAACCCCGGTCTGAATGCCTTCGGAGAAAATTTCCTGTAAGCGCAGATCAAAGCGAAATTCCATTTGAATGGCTTCTTCACGCTGGGCTTTATCGAGCCCTTTTGCCTCGAGAAAACAGAAGTAATACCACTGATGCAAAATATCATTCATATAAAGATCGGCATATATCAGCGCCTTCAAGCGCTGATAGGGATCAAGATTATGAAGCGTCAAGTCTGATAGAACATCATCAATTGTTTGCCGAACTACAGCCGCTATTGCCGCTGCCAGATCGCTTTTGCTGCCGATGTAAGCGTATAGCCCACCCATACTGATTTC
Organism: Pseudohongiella sp.; assembly: GCA_030696315.1. Classification (GTDB taxonomy): domain Bacteria; phylum Pseudomonadota; class Gammaproteobacteria; order Pseudomonadales; family Pseudohongiellaceae; genus Pseudohongiella. The sequence goes on from JAUYSM010000015.1 coordinate 54,162, forward strand.
AGTTTCACGACTCAGGTCGCGCAAACTCATGGAATGGAAACCCTGACTATTGGCCAGGCGAAATGTACAGGTAAATATTTTTTGGAGATTTTTAAGCGCAGTTTTGCCGTTTTTTATCTGCATTCGCTCGTGATGAACCGCAAACACCCGCTCCCAAAGCGGTTCGCCTTCCAACAGCCAGGCGCGTTTAAATGCATCCATTCCCGTGTTATGCGGCCACGACAGCTGTTCCGTTTCAAGTTTGACAGCGTTATTCATTAGCTATAACTCCTTGCCCGGCACCATGGCTAACCGCATAGCTTTGCAGTTATTCACCCGGTGCACTACCAAGCTTGATTATTATTTTGAGAACGATCAGACGGTATTGATGTTGATCACAAACGCAGGAGTTTAACTCAATAAACAGATTAACAACAGGCGGCCATGCTTGGCCCACTTAGCCTGCTAGGGCTGAAACAACCGCATATAGACCCGAAACGGCACACAATGTCAGCGAACCTAACCGCACCATACGGGCTGAAATGCGGTTCATGGTCCTTCTGGCAAGCCAATAACCTGCCAAGGTTGCAGGCAACAAGGGCAAAGACAATACCATATGGGAAATTCCAAAATGCCCGATCGGCGCCAGAATTATCAGAGAGATCAAACAACTCACCACAAAAAACGCAGCCAGATTGGCGCGAATCAGCGCCAGATCCTGATGCTGCCACAGCAATGCCATCGGCGGGCCACCAATAGAGGTACTGGTACCCATAAACCCGGACAGGAAACCTGCCGCCATCATACGATTATTGGTCGGATGCCAACGCAATGAACTCAAACTGACTGCAACCGCAAACAGCACTGACAGCCCAATCCACAGTGCCAGCATGTCTTTGTCCATCCATAACAATAACGCTGCTCCTGCCACTGAGCCAGGGATACGACCAATTACCGCTGCCTGCAATCCTTTTAATGACACACCTTCACGAAACACCCACGCATTGATCAAGGACAAAAACAGCGCGCACACCGTCACCGGTGCCGGCACCAGGGCTGGGTTGACAAAAAACAACACGGGCGCTGCAATGACAGCCAGACCAAAACCGGTGGCGGTTTGCACATAGGCGCCCACAAAAACAAGCGCAATGGCAATAAAAATGTCCATGGTAGCTACCGGCAAGTCAGGCCTGATTAAAAGTGCGCGTATTCTACGCTCAGTCCCGAACGACTGCTATAATCCCGGCCATGTATCCCATGTCCTATATCGAACCGGTTTTTCGCCCGCCCAGTGAGTGGAAGTCCCTGATTTTGCAGGTAACTAACGGCTGCTCGTGGAACAAATGTACATTTTGCGACATGTACACCGATCCTCAAAAACGTTTTCAACCGCAGGATCTGCTCGCGATCGAGGCACAGTTGCGCCAGATTGTTGAATCAGGATACCCGGTGCACCGGGTTTTCCTGGCCGATGGCGATGCCATGACGCTATCAACACGTCGTCTGCATGAAATTATGGATATGCTCAATCGCTGGCTGCCGCACAAACCTCGTGTCAGTGCCTACTGTCTGCCGCGCAATCTGCGCAACAAGACTGTCGAAGATTTACAGGCCTTGCGCGCAAAAGGATTGAGCCTGTTATATGTTGGCTGCGAAACCGGCGACAACGAATTGTTGACCCGAATCAGCAAAGGCGAAAGCTTTGACAGTTCGCTGGAGGCACTCGAAAAAATGCATGCCGCTGGTATCAAGAGTTCTGTGATGGTCCTTAACGGCCTGGGCGGACCTGATCTCAGCGAACGCCATGCGCTGGAAAGCGCCCGACTGATGAATGCCGCACAGCCGCATTATCTGTCAACCTTAGTGGTGGAATTCCCCAAAGGCACTCAACGTTTTAATGACCCGTTTGAAGGCCGCTGGCGCAAACTGGGCAAAATGGAACTGTTCCGCGAGATGGAAACCTTCCTTTCGGCACTGGAACTGAACAGCACTATTTTCCGAAGTGATCACGCCTCCAATTATCTGGTGCTAAAAGGAGTGCTTGGCAAAGATAAACAGGCGCTGCTGGATATTGTGCGCACAGCGATCAATCAGCCCGGTCGAATTCCGCTGCGTGAAGAATGGCAGCGTGGCTTGTGAGCGCCCTGCCCCGCCGATTAACCACAAAACTGATGGCTATCAATCACAATCACACTTTTTTCGACCTTTTACCCTTCTGCTTCTGCCCCAGACCCGCGCTCATGATCAGCCGCAAGGCATCGCCCGCATTCATATCTACCGGCTCAACATTCGCTTTCGGTAGCACCACCATATAACCACCCACCTGATAACTCATCGGCAGATACACAGCGATTTCATCATCTGAAATCATTTGTCCCAGCCGCGAATTCTTGTCGTCGCCCTGCTTGGTGACAACGCCCAGTAGCTTGTAAGGAGAATCCGGCATTTTGACCCAGACGACCGATTGATCACCAAAATCCTGCCCACCAATCAGATCAAAAAAGTCCTTGATCGTGTTATAGACATAGTTAAGCACCGGGATACGATCCAGAAGATCGTGACTGTATTGCCACAACGCCCCGATCACCCGCACCCTGAAACTGACTCCTACCACTAAGGCCAGCAGCAAAAAACTGACAATCGCCATCCCCGGCAGATACCACGCTGGCGGCAGCAGCAGTTCCCACAACGGCTTTAACCACCCTTCAACTGTTGTCACCAGCCAGATAAGCAGTTGAATGGAAAGCACAACCGGCAATAACAGGGATAATCCCGTCAACAGATCCCGAGTCAGTTTTTTCACAAATAGCTCCTGCCCCCGCGCAGGGGTTTTGTCGTAGTCAAATAATGGTAATCAGGGCAGATTGTAGCGCTTTCGCGCATTTTTAATCATGCTAGAATCCCGGCGTCCTATCACAAACCGATGGAGAATTCAGACATGAGTGATCATCAGCAACCACAAGCCACCTTCAAGAGTTTTAAAGAAAGCACGCTTGAAGACTGGCAAATCATTGGTAAAGCATTTAATGAATTTGCATCGGATTTGCCAACGCGCGTGATCAAGCATCTTGAGCTGTTAAAAGGCGACTGTGGCGGCTTTCCTGTTGATCGATTTGAACATTGCCTGCAGACGGCTACGCGCGCTCATGCCGGTGGTGAGGACGAAGAGTATGTTGTCGTCGCGCTGCTGCACGATATCGGCGACACGCTGGGCACTTACGATCATGGCGAAATCGCAGCGGCTATCCTGAAGCCTTTTGTCAGTGAAGCAAACCATTGGTTGCTGCGCCATCATCAGATATTCCAGGGTTATGACTACTTTCACCACTTAGGCGGTGATCGTGACATGCGCGAGAAGTATGCCGACTCCCCCTACTACAACTACACAAAACGCTTTTGCGATATTTACGACGGCAAGGCTTTTGATCCGGAATTTGAATCAAAACCGCTGGAGTTCTTTTTACCCATGGTGCAACGCGTGATGGCGCGGCCACGCAAAACCATTTTTAACGGTATAAAGGATATCTGAAATCACTGACATGTCGCTCGTAAAGCAAAAGTCCGCTGGTGGCAGTGCAATTGAATCCATTGTGCTGCGCGGCGCAAGACAGAACAATCTCAAAAACATCTCACTCGAGCTGCCGGTCAACAAACTGATTGTGATCACCGGCGTCAGTGGCTCAGGCAAATCCACACTGGCCTTCGACACGATTTATGCCGAGGGCCAACGTCGTTATGTAGAAACGTTCTCTGCTTATGCGCGCCAGTTTCTGGATCGCATGGACAAACCGGCGGTCGACAGTATAGAAGGCATCCCGCCGGCCATTGCGATAGACCAGAGCAATCCGGTACGCACCTCGCGCTCAACGGTCGGCACCATGACCGAACTGAACGACTATATCAAACTGGTTTATGCCCGGCTGTCTCATTTGCATTGCCCTGGCTGTCAGCGCGAGGTCAAACGCGACAGCACGCAGACCATCATTGCGGATTTGATGGCCAGCCTGCCGGCCGAGTCACGTATTCATGTATGCCTGCCTGTTAATGTACCGCACAATTTTTCCGGCGATGAGATCCTGCAGTGGCTCAACCAACAAGGGTACACCCGCATTCAGGTACAGCACGAGCACCAGGTTCATGCCGTGCAGGATCGACTTCGCCTGAATGAAGGCAACCGGGAACGTCTGGGCGAAGCCATAGAAACCGCTCTGCATCATGGCAGCGGCCATGTCATTGTGTATGGCGAACCAGACACAGCACAACAAGTGATCAAAGCCTATTCCAGTCATTTGCATTGTCCAGACTGTGACCGACAATTCAGCGAACCCGGCCCAGGCTTGTTTTCATTCAACTCCCCGATTGGGGCCTGTGAAAGCTGCAAAGGGTTTGGACGCATCATTGATGTCGATTTTGATCTGGTCATTCCTGACCACAATAAGACCCTGCGTGAAGGCGCGATTAAAATATTTCAGAGCGCCAGCTACAAAGAATGTCAGGACGATCTTGAGAAATATGCACGCAAAGCCGGCATCCCCTTGGATACACCGTGGAAAGAGTTGACGCAACAGCAACAAACCTGGGTGCAGGAGGGTGAAGGCGGCTGGCAGGATAAAGTCTGGTATGGCATCCGCCGGTTTTTCGGCTGGCTGGAAAGCCGGGCTTACAAAATGCACATCCGCGTGTTGTTGTCGCGTTACCGCGCCTACACTGAATGTCATGCCTGTCATGGCGCGCGACTGAAACCCGAAGCCTTGTGGTGGCGTCTGCATCAACAGCCATCATTGCCGGGCGATCATGGCCTGCCAGCACACAGCTACCCGATCAACGAACTTATGCTGTTGTCCCTGCAAGACTGCGCAGCCTATTTTAAAGCGCTGCGTTTGCCCGGCAGGCTGGACGCGGCAACTGAGTTACTGCTTGGCGAAATCCGGTCGCGACTGAATTACCTGCTGGATGTTGGACTGGGCTACCTGACCCTGGATCGGCAATCACGCACATTAAGCGGCGGGGAAGTGCAGCGTATCAATCTGACCACTGCGCTCGGCACATCGTTGGTGAATACCTTGTTTGTGCTTGATGAACCCAGCATAGGCCTGCATACCCGTGATATGCAGCGCATGGTCAGTATCCTGCACAGATTACGTGATGCCGGTAATTCTCTGATTGTGGTGGAACATGACCCGCAGGTCATGCTGGCCGCTGATCTGATCATTGATATTGGTCCGGGCCCTGGCAAGCGCGGCGGTGAAGTACGTTTTATGGGCACACCGGCGGAACTGCTGCGCAACAAAGACTCACTGACCGCAAAATATCTCCGCAGCGAACTGTTGGTCGCTGAACCATCTGTCAGTAATTCCGACACTGCTGCGAAAACTGAGCTACGCCCGACTTTTGATCATGTAATCAATATCAAAGGCGCACGTGAGAACAACCTAAAAAATATTGATCTGGAAATTCCGCTACAAAAACTGGTGTGTATCACCGGCGTCAGCGGTTCAGGCAAATCAACGCTGATGCGTGATGTGCTGTATCGCGGGCTTTGCCGCCACTTTGGTATTACCACAGAGGCCCCCGGCTCACACGACAGCATCAATGGTCAGCAGCATCTGTCCAATATTGTATTTGTAGACCAGAGTCCGCTTGGTAAAACCACACGCTCGATTCCTGCTACCTATGTGGGTGCCTTTGATGTCATCCGCAAACGGTTTGTTGATCAACCCTTAGCAAAAGAGCGTTCTTATACACCGGGCATTTTCAGTTTTAACTCCGGCAACGGACGCTGCCCGGTGTGCTCAGGCAATGGCTTTGAACACCTTGAGATGCAGTTCCTGAGTGACGTGTATCTGCGCTGCAGCGAATGTAACGGCAAACGGTATCGCCGGGAAATTCTGGAAGTCACTTTGCTGGATCCGCGCGACAGTACACAAGCACTATCAATTGCTGATGTACTGGAACTGACCGTAGAAGAGGCACTGGAGTTTTTCCAGGGTGATACGGACGTTGAGCACTGCCTGCAACCACTGATCGATGTTGGCCTGCACTATTTACAATTGGGCCAGGCTGTCCCCACCCTGAGCGGTGGCGAATCTCAGCGCCTCAAACTGGCAGGGCATCTGGCCGAATTACCGACTGCTACTGCCAGCAAACGCAAAAGCGCAGCGGGAAGCAAAACAAAGGCACCAAACAAAGGTATTCTATTTCTGTTTGACGAACCCACCACGGGTCTGCACTTCCACGATATTCATGTCTTGTTGAAAGCGTTTCGCAAGTTGATGGATGCCGGGCATTCGCTGCTGATCATTGAACACAATCTGGATGTCATTCGCGCTGCCGACTGGCTGATTGATATTGGCCCGGAAGGTGGTGTCGACGGCGGCACGTTGATCGCCAGCGGCACACCTGCATGGTTTAGCTCAGACGGTACAGGGCACACCGCCGACGCACTGCGTCAGTATGAGCAGGAACTCAAACTTAGCAAATCCGGCAAACTGCCAGTGGCTAAAGTCAGCGGTGTCAAAGCTGTTAAACGTGAAGCCGCTATTCAGATTCACCACGCGCGCGAACACAATCTAAAAAATGTCGATGTCAGTATTCCCTGGAACAAGTTCACGGTTATTACCGGCGTCAGTGGTAGCGGCAAGAGCACGCTGGCCTTTGACATCGTGTTTGCTGAGGGGCAGCGTCGTTACCTGGAATCATTGAATGCCTATGCGCGGCAGTTTGTGCAACCGGCCACTCGGCCTGATGTGGATGCCATTCATGGCATTCCGCCAACTGTTGCCATTGAACAGCGCACCAGCCGCGGTGGCCGCAAAAGTACGGTGGCCACACTGACTGAGATTTACCACTTTCTGCGCCTGATTTTTGTGAAGCTGGGCACACAATATTGCCCAAGCTGCGAGGTGCCGATTGAACCACAAAGCCGCGAGATGATTTTGTCGCGACTGCTCAGTGACTGGCAGGGGCAGACTGTGAGTGTGCTGGCACCGGTGGTGGTCGGCCGCAAAGGCATTTACAAAGAACTGGCAGCCTGGGCGGCCGGCAAAGGTTATACCGAACTGCGTGTGGACGGGAAATACCTGCCCGCCAACGACTGGCCGGTGCTGGATCGTTTTAAGGAACACAATATTGAAGTGCTGATCAATTCAATTGCTATCAGCAGCAAAAACGAAAAGGCTCTGACCACGTTGATTGACGAAGCGTTGGCAGTGGGTAACGGATTGTTGATGATCAGCCCCGTTAACACGGCGGCTGGCGTTACAAAAACCGGCACTAAAAAAAGCACCAGCAAAATGCAGGCGGCCACCGACGCGTTATTCTCAACCCGGCGCGCCTGCCCCTCATGCGGTGACAGTTTTGATGATCTGGACCCGCGTCTGTTTTCGTTTAACTCCAAACATGGCTGGTGCCACAGCTGTTATGGTACGGGGGAGATCCTGCCAGAGTTTACTGAAGAGTTAACGGGCGAAGAAGAAAACTGGCTTGATCAGGAAAACGCTGATGTCGGCAAACCCTGTAAAAAATGCAAAGGCACACGGTTGAATCCGGTGGCACTGGCAGTGCGCTTCCAACAGTGGAATATTGCTGAGTTGACGCAACAGTCCGTGGATCATGCCGCAACCACCATCAGCAAAATCAAACTGGACAAAAAACAGGAGAGCATTGCGCGCGATATCCTGCCAGAGCTGACCGGCCGCCTGAGTTTCCTGCAAAAAGTCGGACTGGGTTATCTCAGTCTGGACCGGGGCGCGCCCACACTCAGTGGTGGTGAGGCGCAACGCATACGGCTGGCGTCACAGCTTGGTTCCAACCTGCAGGGCGTCTGTTACATTCTGGATGAACCCACGATCGGCCTGCATGCGCGCGACAATGCGCTGCTGATCAAAACCCTGCGTGAGCTGCAGCAACATGGCAACACCGTGGTTGTGGTGGAGCATGACGATGCCACCATGGCAGAAGCAGATTTTCTGATTGATGTGGGACCTGGTGCCGGAGTTAAAGGTGGAGAAATTGTCGCTACCGGCACATTGGCACAGCTGAAGAAAAACAAACGCTCATTGACAGGGCAGTTCCTGGCCAATCCCATGCGTCACCCCTTATCCGATGTGCGCAACAGCCAGAGCCGCGATCAGTTTGAAACCGAACAACTGCGCATCAGCGGCGCCCGGATGAACAACCTGCGCAAACTGGATATTGATATCCCTCTGCGCAGACTAGTTGCCATCAGTGGTGTCAGCGGTAGCGGTAAAAGCACCCTGATACGTGGGGTCCTGTTTAACAACATACACGCTGCTGTGAGCGCCGCCGGCAGATTCACAAAAAAGTCTGCACGCAAAGCCATCAACTGGCAGGACTGCGACAACATCGACGGCTGGCAATCCATCGACAGCATTCTGCAGGTGGACCAGACGCCGATTGGTAAAACACCACGCTCCTGCCCTGCCAGTTATGTCGGCATCTGGGACACCATCCGCAAACTGTTTGCCGACACCGTTGATGCGCGCCTGCGCGGTTATCAGCCCGGTCGTTTTTCTTTTAACGTTTCCGGCGGACGCTGTGAAACCTGCTCCGGTAACGGCATGCAGAAAATCGAAATGAATTTTTTACCGGATGTGCGTGTCGATTGTGAAGCCTGCGGTGGTTGGCGATTTAATCCGGAAACACTGTCAGTTCAGTACAAGGGTAAACATATTGGTGAAGTACTGGCCATGGATATCGATGAGGCGGTGGTGTTTTTTGAGTCGGTACCCTCCATCTATCATTCGCTGCGACTTTTGCAGGAAGTGGGCCTGGGGTATCTCACACTGGGCCAGCAAAGCCCGACCTTGTCGGGCGGTGAGGCTCAGCGTATCAAGCTGGTATCGGAGCTGGCTAAAGCCAAACCGCATTTGAGTCTGCGCGGCAGTAAACCACCACACAAACTGTATGTGCTGGATGAACCCACCGTCGGGCTACATATGGCGGATGTAGAAAAGTTGTTACGGGTGTTGCACCGCTTGGTGGATGCGGGCAACTCGGTGCTTGTGATTGAGCATAATCTGGATGTGATTGCGGAGGCCGACTGGGTGATTGATATGGGGCCGGAGGGAGGCGATGCCGGCGGCAAGGTGGTTGCTCAGGGGACACCTTTGAAAGTGGCGGGGAGTAAGAAGTCGCACACTGGAAAATATCTGGCACCCTTACTCGCTTGATGTGTAAACAACTGCCAAAGCAGCGTTAGTGGCTGCTTTGGCGCTCTTTGTATTTGCCGGTTTCAGAATGACAATGTGCTTTGCAGGTAAGCATAAGATGTTGATGCCGGAGTATCAGCACCCGGCACGCGACGGGCAAAACCGGATGTGGCCATCACCGCCGCGCCACCTTCAATCGTGATGTTGCCCGGCACCACATCCCACTGAACGCGCACTTCCACTTGCTGGCCAAGGCCCCGACCAGAGCGACCCGAGCTATCGCGCAACCCGGTGCCCACCCACTGATCTTTCGCCTCAGCCAGACGATAATCGCGATGTGCCAGCATCACGCGCACACCGGTCATAGGCGTAGCTGTCAAGCGATACCCGGCCGACACCAGATTGGCACGCGAGAACGGCCCGAATAGACCAGTAGGCCCGAAATCAAAACGCCGGTCACCATACAGCGTGTCAAAGCGTCCGTTAGTGCCATCCGAGGGATCTTTATCACCCGAGGCATAATCAAACTGCGCCTGTAAACGGATACGCCATGCGCTGTCAAAGGTATAACCCATTTCGGCATGGTAAAAGTGTGCACGATGATCCAGCGCGCGCACATCGGTGACCGCTGCGCTTGCATGCGAGGTGCCTCGCTGAAATATGGCCTCCACTTCAAAATCCAGTTGCTGACTCGCTGCGGGACGGAATACTCGCGCACCAAAGTTGTTGAGTTCCCGATTGGCGGAGGGTTGGTCATATCGATCTTTTTCATCAAGGCGAATGTAATAGAAGTCGCCGCGCATGCGCTCTGCTAAAGCCGGCATCTCATTAAATACGCCCCACAGCCGGGCGGTTTTACTTTCACGATCCCGCTCAGTGCGATTTTTAAGCAGGCTTTGCAAGTCTCCGGGGACATTCTGCACAGGCAAAAAGTAAAACGCCTGCCAGCGCTGTCCGGCGGCCGTGGTGAAATCAGCCAGGGCACCGGTCATACTCAGTGGCGCAAGATTGTATGCGCTGCGCGCCATCATGCGACGACTGCCCAGATCCAGAGTCTGCCGGCCAAACTTCAACCCAAGTTTGCTGCCACTCTGCACGACTTCACCAAGGTTGGCATTAACATATAGCTGCTGAAGTGTGGCGGTATTGATCATGCCACTGCTGAGTGAGCTGCCCGTATCTGCCAGGGCTTGCCGGGCATCCAGTAGCTCAAGTCCAAATGTTGCACGCTCGCGCCTTAACTCGGCCATCATGAGGCTGCGCGACAACAACACCTGATCGCTGCTGCCCTGGCGGCCCGCCCGAAACTGGTCGGTCAGGTTTTCCATACGTAACACATGGCTGAACTGCACACGCGTTTGCTCAGTGGCTTCTACAAGACGCCAGGGTTGCGATGACTGGGCAAAGGTATGATTGGCAGCAAAGGTGGCACACAGCAGCAAACAGACTAGTCGGATCACGAAACAGGTTCCCGCACAAATTAGAAAACGTGCCGCATTCTCGAGGTTTTTGCGGCGGAATTCAAATTGGCGGGTTCGGGGCAAGTCAGACTATCGGTGCTGCCACGCCTATTTTTTACGGATGAACTTCAGCAGATCCTTGGTCAGCTTGTCTTTGTGGGTGACGAACAAGCCGTGTGGCGCACCTTCGTATTCGATCAGTTGTGATTGACTGATACTCTTTGCCGCAAGTCTGGAGGAGGCTGCTATAGGTACGGTCTGATCTTCGGTTCCATGAATGATCAGTGTCGGCACCTTGAAATGGGCGAGGTCGCCGCGAAAGTCCGTGCTCGAAAACGATTTCAGACATTCGAGCGTTGCCTTGGGACTCCCCTGCATGGCGATGTTATGCATCGTGCGCAATAATTCATCGCTGACAGTGTTACCGCTGGCAGTATCGCCAGGTGCGCCGACACCAAAAAATGCGTTGAAAAACCCGGTGAGAAATTTTGCACGGTCTTCCTTGAGCGCTTTCGCCGTTTTGTCGAATGCTTTCTGCTCAGTGCCAGTCGGATTATTTTTGGTTTTCAGACGAAACGGTAACACGGAAGCAATCAGCCCCGCCTTTGCCACCGACTTGCCTTTATGTCGCGACATGTAGCGCGCAACTTCGCCGCCACCCATGGAGAAACCAATGATGATGACATTCTTTTCGCCGGTGTATTTGATAACGGCTGCAAGGTCATCACTCAAACTATCGTAGTCGTACCCGTTCCAAGGTTGCGACGAACGGCCAAAGCCGCGGCGATCATAAGCTATGGCGCGATATCCTGCCTCAGCAATCGCCATCGCCTGATCATCCCAACTGTCGGACGACAGTGGCCAACCATGCAGCAGGATAACCGGTTGGCCGCTGCCCCAGTCTTTGACATAAAGTTCGGTTTTGTCTTTGGTGGTGATGTAAGGCATGAGAGTCACTCCTAGAATGCGTGCTGACAAACTGAACTTTAACTATAGGGAGTGATCAAAGCTCCGGCTGTTGGGTAGCGTACAAAGAGAAGTACTCATATCCGTCTGCCAACTTGACAGCATCAGTGCGCACAGCGAAAGTGTCTCCATCAAACGATTATTGGCAACTGCGTAATGGCAACTGATAACTGACACGTCGGCGCAAGTCTCCCGATTCTGGAAATCATGTATGGCTCTACTGTCTTTTTGCAGCTCAAGCGTGGCGTCGAATATCCGCGGTGTTGTATTGCTGGCGGTTGGCGCGGTGTGTGCTGCGTTCTCTGCACCACACACCATACATGCGCAAAACACCGTACCGCCGGCTGTGCAGGTGGTCATCAACGGGCATCGTTTGCCAGAAAATACTTACACCTTGTATGTGAAAGAAGTGGGTAGTGAATCGCCGTTGTTGGCGATTAATGAGCACCTGCCTTTAAATCCGGCGTCGACCATCAAGACGTTAACGACGTTGGCAGGACTGCAGCTGTTGGGTCCGACGTATAACTGGACGACGGAAGTGTATGCGCTGGGTGAAATCAGCAATGGCACTTTACAAGGCGACTTGCTGATTCGTGGTGGCGGCGATCCGTTTCTGGTAGAAGAACACTTCCGTAGTTTGTTAAAAACGTTGCAGCGCCGTGGCGTTAATAACATCACCGGCGACCTGATTATCGACGCCAGCCTGTTTCATCCATCCGCAAGTCAGGAGCCGCTGATCGACAATGACAGCCGTCGTGCCTACAACGTGCTGCCGCATGCATTGATGGTGAACTTTCAAACGGTGAACTTCTACTTTTATCCGCATGAAAACGGTCGTGATGTCATCATCAAGGCTGACCCTGCATTGCCCAACCTTGCCATCAATAATCAACTGAGCCAGCGCGACGCCGCGTGCAGCGGTTTTCAGCGTGGCATCAGTTTTGATGTGGATGACGCGGGCAACACAGTGACCTTCAGCGGGCGTTTTCCTTCACGTTGTGACGAATATGTACTGACGCGCTCGGTGCTCGATGCGCCCGCCTATGCGTATGGTTTGTTTATGCAGTTGTGGCAGGAACTTGGAGGCGAATTCAGCGGCAGCCTGCGCGAACAGGCGCTGCCGGCAGATCCATTGCGGGTCCCGATTGTTCGCCACGATTCACCACCGCTCGCCGACATCATCAAGTCCATCAACAAATACAGCAATAACATGATGACCCGCCATCTGTTGCTGACATTGGGGCTAGAGCGCTCTGGTGCACCGGCGACCGTAGAAAACGGCATTGCCGCCGTGCGCAACTATCTTGACCAGCACAACATCGACCACGCGCAAATGGTCATGGTGAATGGTTCCGGGCTGTCACGCGATGTCCGCCTGACCAGTAACATGCTTGGTGCGGCACTCGAACGTGGATACCAGATTCCTGTTATGCCTGAGTATCTGGCCTCGATGCCATTGTCAGGACTCGACGGCACCATGCGCACTCGTCTTACCCAGGATGGCCCGGCCGGCAGCATGCATGTCAAAACGGGTTCACTGGATAACGTGGCGGGTGTAGCTGGTTATGTGCATGCACGCTCAGGAAAACACTATGTAGTGATTGCGATACTCAACCATACCGCGGCTGATGCCGGCCCCGGTCAAGAGTTGGCAGACGCACTGTTGAACTGGGCCTGGTCTCAATAGCATGTGGATACATCGATCTGAAGAGCCCAATCACAGCGAATTTGAACAGCTATTGCCTGGAGCAGATGCTGAACCCTTGCTTGAGCCCGTATTTGATGTAATCGGCAGTGCTGGCATCACCGGGAATATGGCAGGTGTTGACGGTGCTGAAAGCGACGCTCATGAGCAGGAAAACCCGGTTCGTTCGCCTTTGCAGCGTGGTTTGCCGATCGCTGTCAGCGTACTGGTGCATCTTGGTTTGTTGATAATGGTGCGCGAACTCATGGTAAGCCCGGCGGCTGTACCCGGCGAATTTGTGGCACCACCAGCCAGCATTCAGATCAGTTTCCGGCCGCGCCCCGTGCAACAGGAAACCCTGGCTGAACCTCCTGTTACACAAGATCTGCCAGATGAACCCGTCATCGAAATGCCCTCAGAAGCGCCGCTTGCAGAAAGCCCGCTCGCCGAGACGCAGCCCTCAGAGCTGCGATCAGAATCCCCCCCTGAACCGGTTGCTCCGACAGAACCTCCGTCACAAGCACCCAGGCTCGTGGCACCCGCCCTGCTGGATTTGAGAGATATCATCCGCAATCAGGCGCAGAACGATGAAACCAGCAGAGGCTACAACAACATTGACTGTGATGAACGTCAACGCCGCAATGATCTTATCGACTGCGGCGATGAGGATACCAGCGGCAGCTACAATTTTGCGGAGGCCGAACTTAACGATACGGCAGCATTTTTTGCTGAGCTCGAGGCACCCGCTGCCAACTACAGCAGCGAACCCAGGGACGCCACCAATCCCGATACACGCGCGAATGTTGCGCGTGACAATCTGACTGGCAATCTGGGCGCCGGGCCGCTCATCCGCAGCGTGATGGGACAACCCTGACCGGCGCAAGCACAACCGAGACTAGCATCAGGCGCTGATGACTAACCGTAGCGGCCAGTAATGTAGTCTTCTGTCTGTTTCTTTTTCGGGTTGGTGAACATCGTGTCGGTATCGCCGTACTCAACAAGATTCCCCATATACATAAAGGCGGTGTAATCCGACACACGTGCGGCCTGTTGCATGTTGTGTGTCACGATAATAATCGTGTAATCCTGTTTTAATTCGTTGATCAACTCTTCAATTTTGAGTGTTGAGATCGGATCCAATGCAGAAGCCGGTTCGTCCAGCAAAATCACTTCCGGCTCAATGGCAATTGCACGTGCAATCACCAGACGTTGTTGTTGACCACCCGACATGCCAAACGCGTTGTCCTGCAGTCTGTCTTTGACCTCATCCCATAGGGCCGCAGCACGCAGAGACTTTTCGACGGCTTCATCCAACACCCGGCGCGATGTCACACCCTGCAGACGAAGTCCGTAAGCCACGTTTTCGTATATGGTCTTGGGAAAGGGGTTCGGCTTCTGAAAAACCATGCCCACACTTCGGCGCAGATCAGCCACATCGACATCACGGTCATAGATGTTTTTGCCATCCATCACGATTTCGCCCTTGATCCGGCAGATATCCACCAGATCATTCATGCGGTTAAAACAGCGCAGCAGGGTCGACTTACCGCAACCAGACGGTCCGATGAACGCAGTAACCCGTTTTTCCGGAATCATCAGATTGATGTCTTTTAAGGCCTGATCAGCCCCGTAGAAAAGATCCAGATGGTTTACCTGAATTTTTGCGACTTCGTCGCTCAAGGACATGGTATCGCGCTCACCTATCTTACGCGCCGAGGCGGCCGATACTACCGGCCGTTCGCGGCGCGTAGGCGCCTCAGGCTGGTTAGCTGCCAAATCCCCTGTCACATTTGTTGTCTGTTCACCGGTCATGTCAGGTCCTGTTGTTGCAAATACATAGTTTAATCAATGGCTGATGTCATTCCCCTGCGCTGCGATAACGTTCGCGCAGGTGATTACGAATACTGATGGCTGCCAGGTTAAGTACCATAATCAGAATCACAAGAATCAATGCGGTGGCATAGACCAGTGGTCGTGCCGCTTCCACATTCGGGCTTTGGAAACCGACATCATAGATATGAAACCCTAGGTGCATAATTTTTCGATCAAGATGCAGGAACGGGAACGTTGCATCAATCGGCAATGCGGGTGCCAGTTTGACCACCCCCACCAGCATCAACGGTGCAACCTCACCGGCAGCCCGCGCAATCGCCAGAATGAGTCCCGTCATCATCGCAGGTGTTGCCAATGGCACCACAACCTTCCAGAGCGTTTCGGATTTTGTGGCACCCAGCGCCAGACTGCCTTGGCGAATTGTACTGGGAATACGTGCCAAACCCTCTTCGGTGGAAACAATCACAATCGGCAGGGTCAACAATGCCAGCGTCAGTGACGCCCAGAACAAGCCAGGTGTACCGAAGGTTGGTGTAGGCAGTGCGGCTTCGTAAAATAGTTGATCAAGACTGCCGCCCAGGTAATAAACAAAAAACCCCAGGCCAAATACGCCGTATACAATCGACGGCACACCCGCGAGGTTATAGACCGAGATTCGAATAATGCGGGTCATCGTGCCTTGTTTTGCATACTCGCGTAGATAAATCGCCGCCAATATTCCAAATGGCGTCACAATGATCGACATCACCATGACCATGGTTACTGTGCCAAATATCGCCGGGAAGATACCGCCTTCGGTATTGGCTTCACGCGGATCATCCGTTAAGAATTCCCACAAACGCTCGACGTATTGCGCTGATTTACCAAACACCGACATGGCGTTGGGCTCGGTGATACGCATAATGGCCGCGAGCGAGATATTGACTTCATTGCCGTCTGCCATGCGCATCTGCAAGGTATCGCGTCGGGTACTGGCGTAAATGACGTCCAATTCCTGACGTAAAACCGCATATTCATCGTCCAGTGTTGCACGGGTCGCTGCAATTCTGCCCAATTCAGCGGCTTTTACATCAGCAGGCGGCTCGTCAAGCTCCAGACGGCGCTCATCCAGTCTCAGGCGTTCAAGTCGGGCATTTATACGACCGACTGCGCCACGTTCCAGACGACGAATCTCTTCATGCAATTCTATGCTGCGCGTCACGGCAGCCTGCAACTCTGTCATAAAGTTTGCAGCATCTGGCGTAGCGACCACTGTACCTTCTCGCAGCAAGGCCAGCGGTTGGCCGTAAAAGTTACCCCATTCGCGGCGCTCAACCACCATGATGTCGCGCGGGTACTGCCAAGGCTCCATACCAAGCTCAAGATACCAGGCAAAATCCCGGCCAGTCTGGTCGCGGTTACCCAACTTGATCAGGTGACGGGTAACCAGTTCGATATCATCAGGCACTGTTTCTCCTGAATCGCGCGCAACGGCAGCGGGTACCGTCTGGCTGCGCACCAGCTGACCAATCAATGTACTGCGTTCGCCACTGGCATTGGTCAGATTGATCAATGCGACATCAGACGGCCAGAAATGTCCAAATCCGCGCACGGCAATCAAACCAATCAATCCGGCAACCATAATCATGCTAAAGGCCACTGCCCCGCCGTTAAGCCAGATCCATGGTGTGCCACTTTTGAACCACTGTCGCGTGTAACCCATTATATTTTGCTCGTCTCTTTTTTCTGACTTTCTGACTTTTCTGACTTTCTTGACCGTTCTGTCTGTTACAGCTTACAGGTTACTGTACCGTTGTCTCAGCCGCTGTCGGATAATCTCTGCCAGCGTATTAACAACAAAGGTCAGCGCCAACAGCACCAGCGCCGCGAGGAACAACACCCTGAAGTGGGAAGATCCCACGGCAGTCTCCGGCAACTCAACGGCAATATTGGCCGACAAGGTCCGCATACCTTCAAAGATATTAAAGTTCACGACCGGACTGTTACCCGTTGCCATCAATACAATCATGGTTTCACCTACTGCGCGGCCAAAACCCATCATGACCGCCGAAAAAATACCCGGGCTGGCAGTCGGGATTACAACACCCAGCACGGTTTGCCAGCGCGTAGCACCCAGCGCCAGTGACCCCTGGGTCAAATGACGCGGCACAGTAAATACGGCGTCTTCAGCAATCGAGAAGATCGTTGGAATAACAGCAAAACCCATGGCAATACCAACGATCAGGGCATTTCGCTGATCGTAGTTAACACCAATATCGGTGAACCACTGACGCATGCTGCCATTAAACAACCAGACCTCTACCCATGGACTGGATTGCACACAGATTGTTCCAAAGATCAAAATCACAGGTACGCACAATGCTGCTTCCCAGCCATCCGGGATGCGTGAACGAAGCGCGCTGGGGAAACGCGTCCACATAAATGCAAACAACAGCAGCATCAAGGGCATCAACAAGAAAAAGCTGAATACCGCAGGTAAATTATTCTCGACAAAAGGCGCCAGCCACAGGCCTGCCAGAAATCCGAGGATCACGGTTGGCAGTGCTTCCATAATTTCGATACTGGGTTTGACCACACCACGCAACTTGGGTGTCATAAAATACGCTGTGTAGATCGCGCCTGCGATTGCCAGCGGCATCGCAAACAGCATCGCGTACAGAGCAGCTTTTAATGTCCCAACTGTCAGCGGTACCAGACTGAATTTGGACTCAAATTCATCTGACCCTGAGGAGGACTGCCAGATGTACTCTGGATCTTCCCGGCCCTCGTACCAGACTTTGTTCCACATGGCCGCCCAAGACAGTTGCGGGTGCTCGTTCCACAGGGACGCTGAACTGACCTGCTGCTGATCATCAAGCCACAAAAGACGGCTATTGATCTGAGAAATGGCGATGTTGGTCAGGCCACGATCACTGACTTCATTGAGGTACAGCGTGCGCGATGAACTGCCGTAATGCACACCCACCTGGCCTGCCGCATCAACAACAATAAAACCTTTACGTGTATGTTCGGGCGCGATGGCAGTAATTTCGGCATCATGGCTCTCGAATTCCCGGATTTGTGTCAGCGTGGAAGTATTGCTTTCATCACGCACAAGAAACCACTGACTGAGTTTGCCCGATTCGGTGCCTACTACGATGGAAACCGATCCAACCAGAAATTCTGCTGCCGTGACGCGCTCACCCTGACCTACATCAACAGATTCGACTAACCTCGCTTGGGCTGTATCAACAATATCGAAGTAGTGCATAACACCGCGGTCGTCCAGCACAAACAGGTTACGCAAGGACTTGTCGAGCAGAATCTGTTGCGCCCGCCCGGGTATGGCAGGCAGGGTCTGCACGCTTGTGCTCAGTTGCACAGCGCCAGTCAGCAGATTGTTGCGTGAAGTGATGCGGGCCAGCAACAAGCGGTTGTCTTGTGTGACCGCAGCCACCGCGGTTGTTGCGGCGCCGCGCGCCAGCACTTCCGTAGTGATCAATGTTAATGGCTGCCCTTGTTCATCGATCTGTATTGCGGACTCTCCCAATGGAAATTCCAGGCGCGGCACAATAACACGCTGATCATCCGGAAAACTGACACTGAACGCGTGACGTGCGAGCAGTGCTGAGCCGTTATCAAAACCGTACACCACTGTATTGGAAATAGTTTCGCCATAACCGAAGCTACTGACGCTAGCGCCCGCTGGCATGGGAATGGCAGTGCGCAGTTGTTCGGCGCCCGAAGCGGAATCAAAAAACACCGCATCACCCGCTCGGGTATATTGAATGCCCAGCATCTCGTAACGATCCAACAATAATCTGGATGTCTCAGACTGTTGTTCCGGCAAGGTATATTGATGTTGGTTATTTACTGTCGCGCCGCGCAAAATGGGGGCGACTTCATAAAACAGATAGACAAATATTGTTAACAGCGCAACAACGACACCGTAACCGGCAGTGGTAATGCCCCAACGGGCAAGTTTGTCACGTCGGGCGCGTTTTTTTCTCAGGGCATTACGGCTGGCCAGATCGGGTAACAGACTGCTTCCGACTTTACGTGTCAACGTAAGTGCCAGTGGCTGCGCTGCCTTAGCGTCTGTCGATGCAAGTGGGGGTGTTCCCGGGTTTTGTTCTGTCATGTAAAAGCGCGCTCCTGCCCGGACTTGCCTATTGTTTTAAAACTCACACAAGCCAATTGTCTGATCAGACTATGCCTGATCGTCAAAATCTTGTTTATTTTCAATTGTAAATTACCAAGTGTGACATGCTCGAACTCGGCCTGTCGATTCTGCTGTCTGTCTGTGACAGTGAAATGACAGTCTCGCAGGCCGATTCGCCTATCAGTGTGCTCAGTTTATACCGAGTTCGCCCAGCACGCGCTCTACAACTGACGCAGGCAAGGGCACGTAACCATCACGATCGACTACTTCCTGCCCTTGTTTGCTGAAAACCATTTTGACAAATTCACGAGTCACCGGATCAAGCTCGCGATTGGGATGTTTGTTTATGTATACCAACAGGAAACGGGACAGCGGGTAGTCGCCAGAGATGCCATTTTCAGGTGTGGCTTCGAAGATTTCCGAACCGGCATCAATAGATAAAGGCACTGCGCGCACACCGGACGTACGGTATCCAATACCTGAGTAACCAATCCCATTGATAGATTCGGTGACACCCTGAACGACCGATGAGGATCCTGGCTGTTCGTTGATGCTGGACTTGAAGTCACCGCCGCACAAGGCGTTGTCTTTGAAGAAACCATATGTACCGGACACCGCATTGCGGCTGTAGAGCGTAAAGTCACGGTTTTCCCATGCACCGGTCAGACCGAGATCGCCCCAGCGCTGGATATCAGCCGGCGCGCCACAGCGTCTTGTAGCAGAAAATATGGCGTCGACCTGCGGCAAGCTCAGGCTGGTAATGGGGTTATCGCGATTGACGTAAACAGCCAGCATATCGATGGCCACGGGCAATTCTGTTGGCTGATAGCCGTATCGGGCTTCAAACTCCTGAATTTCAGACTGGCGCATCGGGCGACTCATTGGCGCCAGCATTGCAGTGCCTTCCGTCAGTGCGGGAGGCGCAGTTGATGATCCGGCACCCTGAATCTGTACGTTTACATTTGGGTAAAATTTTGCAAATTCTTCGGCCCACAGCGTCATCAAGTTGTTGAGCGTGTCTGAGCCGATGCTCGACAGGTTGCCTGAAACGCCTGACGCTCTTACATAGTCCGGCAATGAAGGATCAACATCAGCCATTGAAAACATTGGCATTGCCAATCCGCTTGTCAAACTGATCGCAGCGATCAGCGTTTTAAATTTGTTCATCCCTTGGTCTCCAAGTCTGAGCATGTGGTCGTGTGACTGAATTCAGTCGATGTCGGCACTATAAACTTGGCATATGACATATTTATGACAATACTGTAATACAAGCGTCACAGGCACCCACATCAGTCACCTGATTTGGACAACGATATGCCTGCTTGTGAACCTTCTTCAACGGGTATATCAGTTGCCTTATTGTTGACAGCGGGCTGCTCACGACCAAGCTCGGCCAGACGAACAGCAATGCGGGTTGAACGCTCACAGACCCGCAACATCATGCGCAGACTTTCAATAGCCGGGTTCATGTGCCGCAAAGGAATCACACCGCGCACACTGGCTTCAAGCAAGGTGGTTTTTAACTGTCTGAACTGGGCGCGTAAAGCCTGATATCCCAACTCGAGGGAATCAACATTGAAGTCGGAAGCTCGTGGATCACAACGACCAATCATGGCGATAACTGCAGCCTGAAATGCCAGAATGTCATCCTTCACTGGCGATTGAATCAAAAATTCCACATCTCTGTCCGACTCCGCATTAGCATGCGCCAGTGCAACTGCTTCATCTATATAGTTGGCAATCCGCAATATCATCGGCAACTGTCTGGCAATAGACGCCTCCAAGCGATCAGCTTCGAGACGGGTGACCGAGGTTTCGACAACCCGAGCCAATTCCCTCAATCCATCGTGTTGCTGCTGTAATGCTTTACCGGGCGGCCCCTCATTATTAAATGAGTCAATAGCATGGGCTCTGGTCAGCTCGGCCATACGCTGCAGTTCCAGCAAAAAGGCATCCATGGCCAGCGATGGCGAGGCCATGACGTTGCTGTCCAGAAATTGCGGTCGTCCCAATTCTTCTGCCTTACTGATAAATCGCGCCTCCAGCCAGTGCCCGAGCCGACCCACCATAGGACGCATTAACAACACCCCCAGCAAATTCAGCGAGGTATGAAAAAACGCGATGGCCAACGCTGGATAATCATGGATCCAGGTGTCGTGTGTTGAAGCCCACAGCACAAGGGGCAGGATCAGTATCCCAACCGATGCACTGAAACTGTTGATGCAGACGTGGCCTGCCGCTACGCGCTTGGCATTGGGCGTTGCGCCGATCACCGCCAGCGCCGATGTTGAGGTTGTGCCAACAGTTGCTCCAATGACCATGGCGGCACCGGCGGGAAACGTCAACAATCCTCCTGATAATGCAGTTAACGCGATAGCAATAGTAGCGCTTGAGGACTGGGTCAGCATGGTCATCACCATGCCAATCAGCACAAATAACATCAGACCCGTAAAACCTTCAGGAGAAAGGCTGGCAATATCGACTGAGCTGGCAATACCTTCAAAGGCGGACTTGAGGAAATCAATTGCCACAAAAAACAGTCCAAAGCCGGCTATGGCTTCGCCAAATGCGCCGGTGCGACTGGATGCGCCCGCCAAACGCATGATCATGCCTACACCAATCATGGGCATGGCAAATGTACTGATCTTGAACTGAAAACCGACCAGCGCTACCAGCCAGCCCGTTGTGGTTGTGCCAATTGTTGCACCGAGCACAATACCCAGCGCCTGGTGAATTCCGAGCAACCCCGCGTTGACAAACCCGATAGTAGCAATGGTCACGGCGCTGGATGATTGCACCAGGCTGCTCAGCACAAATCCAGAGCGGATGCCAGTCCAGGTAGTGCGCGTTGAGCGCCCAAGAATATCCCGCAGCGCACCACCAGCAGCCAGTTTAAGACCATCGGTAATCATGGAAACGCCTAACAGAAACAGTCCCAAACCACCGGCCAGGGTTCCTAAAGACACCAGCATAGGGTGCAACTCCCGTTACTTGAATACAACAGTCTTGTTGCCGTTGACAATGATTCGATGTTCGCAGTGCCACTTCACGGCACGCGCAAAGGCAGCACATTCGGCATCCCGTCCAATCTGCACCAGTTCTTCGATATCAAAGTTGTGGTCAATTCGCTCAACCGCCTGTTCGATGATAGGC
>JAUYSM010000005.1 GCA_030696315.1 Pseudohongiella sp.
TGCGGGCTGTGTTTGAACGCATTTCACCACTGAATAATGTGTCGCGTATCACCCGCCCAATGCTGGTGATGCAAGGCGCCAATGATCCGCGCGTGCCGCAATCCGAATCTGATCAGGTCGTGAGAGAGTTGCGCGCCAATGGCGTTGATACCAGCTACGTGCTATTCGCCGATGAAGGTCATGGTTTTCTGAAGAAGGCCAATAACGACCTGCGCCGCGAGGTAGAGACGGTGTTTCTGCGTCGTTTGTTTGGGGTGGAGTAGACCAACGCCAGGATTTTAAGAGCAGGAAGTCCGGCGTGTTTCACGCCATGAACTTCGTAATTGGTACCGGAGGTCGGAGTCGAACCGACACGCTTTTAAGGGCACCGCCAGGATTTTAAGAGCAGGGAGTCCGGCGTGTTTCACGCCATGAACTTCGTAATTGGTACCGGAGGTCGGAGTCGAACCGACACGCTTTTAAGGGCACCGGATTTTGAGTCCGGCGTGTCTACCAGTTTCACCACTCCGGCAGGGGGGGGTGTAGAGCGGGCGCAATTATAACAACATAGATTAATCTGGCAATCACTAATTTCAAGAACTTGGATTGCGGCTGGATTTAAAGACTTCAGCTCGGTATTCTCAGGCTTTGTATAGTCTTGCCTGCCTTTAAAACCCTCCAAAGGATGCAGTTTATGAAAACCAGATTGTTGTTGTTGCCAATGTTGCTCGCTGCCCAGTTGGGACTTGTGCAGGTCAGCTTAGCCCAGATACCCGCATTGCCCGCCACCGCACAAAGCCTGGTAGACAACGTGATGCCACAAGTTGTGGAATGGCGCCGCGATTTTCACCAACATCCTGAATTGGGTAACCGCGAATTTCGAAGTGCCGGCATCATCGCCGAGCACCTGCAGGCATTGGGTATGGAGGTGCAGACTGAAGTGGCCCACACCGGCGTAGTCGGTATTTTGCGCGGTGGTCGGCCGGGGCCGGTCGTTGCATTACGCGCCGATATGGACGGACTGCCTGTTGAGGAAAGGGCAGATGTGCCGTTTGCTTCACGTGTACGCACGGAATACAACGGACAGGATGTAGGGGTGATGCACGCTTGTGGCCATGATAATCACATGGCTATTCTGATGGGCGCAGCCAGCGTACTGGCAGGAATGAAGGACGAATTGCAGGGCACGGTGATGTTCATATTCCAGCCAGCGGAAGAAGGCGCTCCTGAGGGTGAAGAGGGTGGTGCCGAGCTGATGCTTAAAGAAGGCCTGTTTGACACGCTTAAACCTGATGCGGTGTTTGGTTTACACGTCTGGCCTATTCCTGCGGGACAGATCGCCGTCCGCGAAGGTGGCACCATGGCGTCCAGTGACGAGTTTAAAATTCGTGTGAATGGGCAACAGACACATGGTGCAGCGCCGTGGGCGGGCATCGATCCTATTGTTATTGCATCGCAGATTGTGTTGGGCCTGCAGACCATTCCGAGTCGACAACTTGATAGCACACTGACGCCATCCATTGTCACGGTGGGTTCCATTCACGGTGGATTGCGCAGCAATATCATTCCGGACTCTGTTGAAATGATTGGAACTTTGCGCACGTTTGATGCCGAGACCCGTCGTCAGATTCACGAGCGAGTTGCGCGCACTGCGACGCAGATTGCAGCCAGTGCCGGCGCGACTGTCGACGTAGATATCAACCTCGGATATCCAGTAACCTTTAACGACCCGGCACTGACCCGTCAGATGGCGCCCACTTTGCAACGAGTGGCAGGCGAGCGATTTGTTGAAGCCGCTTTGATCACGGGGGCAGAGGATTTTTCGTATTACGCCAATGAAGTGCCAGGGATGTTCTTTTTCCTGGGTATAGGTGCGGATGATCCAGCACTGGTGCATCCAAATCATTCTCCTTACTTTTACGCAGATGAGCGGGCCCTGCCAGTTGGGGTACGCGCCTTAACGGCGCTGACACTGGATTTTATGGGCGGTTTGTAAGGTTCTGGGAGGGTGAAAATACAAAAATGCCGGCAGTTTGATATCAACTGCCAGCATTTTATAAGAGAGCGAAGTCCGAGATTAGCGAGTTGAACTGTACATCTGTCCTAACTCAGCAGACAAGGTGCTGATGGGGGATGCTTGCATGTCAGTCAGCATTTGTGCCGCCACGTTGCGATTTTCCTCGAGTCGCGCTGTTGCATCGCCTATCAGTCCCTCAAGATCACCGGTTTCCGGTTGCTCAATCTGCTTCTGCATGACTTTGCTCATTGCTTCGGCACGCAGGTAGTCGGAGATTGTCCATTCCAACGCATTAGCGGCGGCTAATAATTGTTGAGCCTGCCCGGTCAATTGCGCCCGCTTGTCAGCCGCGAGGTCAGAGGGCGGGTATTGCAATGCGCGAGCATGTCGGATCAGTTCCAGATGTTGAAACTGCAGGAAGTCGAAGTGTGCGACCTCGCCTGACTGGATGCGGCGCATTTCTGTCAGCAATTTTTCTTTCGCCGCATCCGCGTTGCTGATGGCTGTCAGGTACGCAGAATGATGTAAGGCCTGTTGTTCAGGGTTTGCTACGCTTACAACCGGATCTTGTGCAGTAGCGGCTGCAGTTACCGTTTCAGAAGCAGCCGTGTTTGACGCGCCCGCGTGCATGCCAGCACCACCATGCATTTCCTGGTGCATACCGCCACTCATCCCGCCAGACATACCACCACCCATGCCACGACCCTGCATTCCGCCGCCTTGCATTCCGCCATTGGACATGCCCCCAGACATGCCCATACCGCGACCCATGCCCGCAGCGCCCATGGCCATACCACCCATCGGGCGGCCGCCGAGTGAGCGCAGGAAGGCAGCGATGTCATCGATGTCTTGTTGGCTCAGCATTCGGCCCAATTGGTGCTCACCCATTTCTTCGATAGCCAGCTCCAGGGTTTCAACACTGCCGTTGTGAAAGTAGGGTGCTGTTTCCGCCACACCATGCAAGGTTGGCACTTTGAAGACGTGCTCATCGTTGCTGCGCTCAGAGCGCCCCATCAATCCAATGTCATTAGGGCCGGCAGCACGATGTTCTTCAAAGTAGGAGAACATGGATCCCATCTGCTGGTAGGAGTTGCCGCCCAGATTGATGCCGTTGTGGCAACTGGAGCATCCAACCTCATCAAAGCGCTGCCAGCCTTTGAGTGCCTGTTCACTTAACTGACCCTCTTCGCCCTCAAGGTGGCGTACAAAAGGGGTGCCCGCGCGTGTGAAGTTAACACGTTGAAAGTAAGCGATGGCATCAGCCATGTTGGCAACGGACACGCCATCCGGGTAAACCTTGGCAAATTCTGCTGGATAGTCTGCGTCTCTCTTAAGTATTTCTAAAACGGCAGTCAGGTCATGCGCCATTTCCAGTTCGTTTTCGATGGGGCCAAGTGCCTGCTCTTCCAGTGTCACCGCGCGTCCATCCCAGAATTGGCGGAAATTAAAGCCAGCATTAAACGTGGTAGGTGCATTGAGTTTGCCGAGTACGCCATTTGCGCCTTCGGAAACCTGCCGTCCGTCGGTTCCGCCAAACATACCGGAGTGGCAACTGTTGCAACCGACCGAGTTGTCTACCGACAGCCTGCGCTCATGAAACAAGTCAAAGCCCAGCCTCAGCTTGTCGGCATTCAGGTCACTTTGGCTGAACGCAGGAATCGGGCGATAGGTGTTGTTTGCAAGGGCATGGTCGGCGTTGGTTCCGATCAGCGCGGGTTGGCCCAGCGCCTGTGTAAAGTCACGCCAAACAGGATCATCTTCATCTGCCGCATAACTGACATGTGTCAACGCAGAGGCCATCGCCATCGCTGCAGCCCACTGTGTGATGCGTACGCCAGTACCCATTTTCAGGCCTGTTGTCAGACGCTTGCCTGGATTCGGTTGCATAAAGGAAGTCCTTTAGAATAAATGGTCATAAGGTTATATCGAATACATGCAAGTAATTATGCGCTTGTTTTTCGGAAGTTCAATGAGCTGTGTCAATTTGCCGCAGGGTAGCCATCAGGCCAATCATCAGGCCAACCATGACGGATGCTGTTCCTCCTTGGTTTGTCTCACTACTGAGTATTCCGTCAGTGCGTGAAACTTGTGCCATAATGCCGCCGTTTCGTAAATATACTCGTCAGTCTCCGGAGGACTTATGGCCTACCAGCTAACAATTAACGGTCAATCGCATGAGGTGGATGTCGAAGGCGACATGCCGCTACTGTGGGTGGTACGTGATCATCTTAATCTCACCGGCACCAAGTTCGGCTGTGGTCTGGCGCAATGCGGGGCCTGTACTGTGCATATTGATGGGGTGGCGACACGCACTTGTGTGCTGACAGTTGCTGATTCCGTCGGAAAAAACATAACTACGATTGAAGGCTTGACCTCACCGCAAGCAATGGCAGTACAACAGGCCTGGGTTGAGCTTCAGGTTCCCCAGTGTGGATATTGCCAATCCGGTCAAGTGATGTCTGCGACAGCCTTGCTTGAGAAAAACAGCAACCCGAGTGATGCAGATATTGATGCAGCTATGTCTGGCAACATTTGCCGCTGTGGCACCTATCCGCGTATCAAGGCTGGCATCAAAATGGCGGCAGTTCAGTTTAAAAACGCTGCAGGAGCAACATCATGAATTTCTCCCGCTTTATGAAAGCCGGCACAAGCCCTGCATTGGATAACAGTCGACGTTCATTTTTAAAAATTACCGCCGGTGGCACAGCCGGTTTGATGCTGGGAGTCAGTTTTACGGCAACATCGGCCTCTGCTCAATCAGCGGTGACAGATTCCGCGATGGAACTGAATGCCTTTGTCAGCATCACCCCGGATAATGTGGTTAAGGTGCTGATCAAACATCTTGAAATGGGGCAGGGTGTCTATACCGGGTTAGCTACTTGTGTTGCGGAGGAACTGGATGCTGATTGGAGCCAGGTCGTCTGTGAACACGCGCCGGCGAACACCGCAAAATATGCCAATCTGTTAATGGGTCAACAAGGCACCGGCGGCAGCACGGCGATGGCCAATAGTTTTATGCAAATGCGTCAGGCGGGCGCGGCAGCACGCGCCATGCTGGTGTCAGCAGCCGCTGCCCAATGGCAAGTGCCTGCGCGTGATATCCAGGTCAGCAACGGTGTGTTGTCGCATGGAAGTCACACTGCTACTTTTGGAGAGTTGGCAGTAGCCGCTGCGCAGCAAGCTGCACCGGATGTCTCAGCGTTAACGCTGAAAACACCTGCTGAATTCCGACTGATTGGACAGGACAACACCCAACGCAAAGATGTGGGAAAACATAACGGCACTGCAATTTATACGCAGGATATAAAGCTGCCCGGCATGCTGACCGCGGTGGTCGCGCACTCGCCACGTTTTGGTGGCAAGGTAAAGTCCTTTGATGCCAGCGCTGCACTTGCCAGAAAGGGCGTGCAACATGTGTTTGAGATTGACTCAGGTGTTGCTGTGCTGGCAAATGATTACTGGTCAGCGACCAAAGCGCGTGAGTTGCTAAAGATCGAGTGGGATGATGCTGCTGCCGAAACACGCAGTTCAAGCGACATTCTGCTGCAGTATCGTGAACTGGTAGACACAACAGGAGCGGTTGCCGAGTCCCACGGCAGCGCGCAAGCGACGCTGGCGCAGTCAGATGATGTACATGAGTTGGTGTTTGAATATCCTTATCTGGCGCATGCGCAAATGGAGCCCATGAATTGTGTTGCGCAGGTGAATGGCGATTCCGCTGAAATGTGGTACGGCTGCCAGAGCGCTACCGGAGATCAGGCGGCAATTGCAGGGCTGCTTGGTATTGCCCCACAACGTGTGAGCATCAATACCCTTTTTGCGGGCGGTGGCTTCGGCCGGCGCGCGAATCCGGCATCTGACTATGTGCTCGAGACAGTGCGCATTGCTCGCCAGGTTCAGGGCACTCCGGTCAAACTGGTGTGGTCACGTGAAGATGATATGCAGGCAGGGTATTACCGTCCGGCTTATGTGCATAAATTGTCGGCATCATTGGATGGCAATGGCAAACCTGCCGCGATTCAGATTCGCGTGGCTGGCCAATCCATCATGGCAGGCACCTCCATGGCGGCCATGATGATCGCTAATGGTATCGACAATACCTCAGTTGAAGGACTGACTGAATTTTCTTATGAGGTACCAGAGCGCCAGGTTGAGCTGCATTCACCGGTTAATGGTGTGCCTGTGCAATGGTGGCGTTCGGTTGGGCACACGCATACTGCATTTAGCAAAGAAGTGTTTATAGACGCGTTGGCCAGAAAGGCGGGCGCTGATCCGGTTGCCTATCGTCTGGAATTGCTCAAGAACAATCCGCGCGAAACAGCGGTACTGAAACTGGCCGCTGAAAAAGCCGGTTGGGGAACCACAACGCTGCCGGCAGGTTGGGGGCGAGGCGTTGCCGTGCATACCTCGTTCGGGTCCACCGTGGCGGAGATTGTTGACGTATCCGTGCAGGGCAATACCTTCAAGGTCGAGCGTGTTGTGGCTGCGATTGACTGCGGTATTGCGGTTAACCCAAACATCGTGCGCGCACAGGTCGAAAGCGCCATTGCTTATGGTTTGTCGGCGGCGCTGGCAGATGAAGTGACGCTGACCGACGGCAACGTTGATCAGACCAACTTCCACACCTACCGAGTACTGCGCATGAATGCCATGCCGTCGGTGGAAACACATATTGTGGCATCGACCAATCCACCTTCAGGAGTAGGCGAGCCGGGTACACCACCTATTGCACCGGCAGTGGCTAACGCCTTGGCAGCAATCACGGGCAGAACGTT
>JAUYSM010000026.1 GCA_030696315.1 Pseudohongiella sp.
AACCTCAATACCAACATACATAAAAGCCTGTCTGGCCCACTTTCCTGTCATGGCATCAGTGTGGCTGAGTATTTTGTGCTGAGGCAACTCAACCTGGCACCCGATAAAAAAATGCGGCGCATTGATCTGGCCAACGAAGTAGGATTGAGTGCTTCCGGCATCACACGCATGTTGGCCCCCATGGAGAAAACCGGCCTGGTCAGCAAGGAAGAAGCACAGCGGGATGCCCGCGTCAGCCTGGTTGCTCTGACAAGTGCCGGCGAGCGAATTTTTAATGACGCCCATGTGTCTTTTGCCCAAGCAGCCAACAATATTTTGGGTGGACTGAGCGCCAACGAACAGGCTTCATTAGACAAAATTGCAAGCAAACTGCTCTGAGGCATCTGACATATTTTAATGCCCCGCTTAGGCAGGCTAAGCGCAGCAACCGCTAAATAATGTGAAACGCATCACAAGCCAGCAGCTCATGCCCTACTTTTTATTATGGCCTGCTTGTTCCTGAATAAAGAGTTGGTATTATCCCTCCAGAGACAACAGGTTCCAGGAAGTAACCTGACAACAATGGAGGGACACCATGAGCACGTTCAAAGCACTGCTATCTGCGGTCATTCTTGTTACTGCAATAACTCAACAGACTGAGTTGTTTACACAAGAAATCAGCACCGAAAACTTTTTTAAATCTAATGTCATCGACAACATAAAAATTTCACCCGATGGTGAACACCTTGCCATGGTGTCCTCGGATGCTGATGATGTGTATATGCGTATTGTCAACATTGACAGTGGCGAACTGGTGGCCAGCTTCACCACTCGCCGTGGCACGGGCATTTCGGAATTCCATTGGGCGACCAACGAACGCATGCTGTTTTCCACCCATCGTTTTCTGGGCGGTCTGGAACAACCCATGCTGACCGGTGAGATCTTTGGGCTGAACATCGACAACACCCGCAAGTTTCAGATGGTTGGGCCTGGTGTCGGGGATTTTGCGGCATTTACACTGGAAAATCTGATTCCCGATACCAGCAACCGCGTACGTGTTACCCGCTATCAGGTCAATCGCAGCTCAATTGCGCGCAGCCGGCCCAGCTCATTCATGCTGGACATCAACAATCGACCGCCCGGTGGCAGCAGCGCCATTGTGAATAATCTGATGAATGAGGTACGCAGCCCATTGCCATGGGGGCAACTGCACTCCGATCAAACTGGCACAGTAAGACTGGCCACCTCGACAGACGATAACATGATGCAGCAAGTGCAATGGCGCGATAACAATGGCAGATGGCAGGACATCAGTGCCGACTTCAAACAATCCGTTTTAGAGGGCGGTTTTGAATTTGCAGGCTTTTCCGGCGAACCCAACGTTTTTTATTTTCTGCAACGCAGCGAGTACGGCACCATCGGCCTGTACCGTTACCAGTTTGAACAGCGCAGTATTGTTGAGTTGTTTGCACACCCGCAGTTTGATATCAGCCGCAATGATCTGGTGATATCAACTGCCCGTGACGCGATACTCGGCGCCAAATTTTCTGGTTACGGTTTTGAAGTACATTACTTCTCTGATCACCCGGAAGTCAGTCTGCAGCAAAGCCTTGATGCCGCGCACCCCGGCGAATTGGCGCGCATGACCAGCATGAGCCACGATGGCAGACGCTCGATTGTGGCAGTGTATGGCCCACAACGCGCGGGCGACTTTTTCCTGTTGGACAACCACGCTCGATTGATGCTGCCAATTGGCAGCATCAATGCGGAACTCCCGGTTGATCAGATGGCACCGGTCACGCCTTTTGGCATCCGCAGCCCCGATGGGCTTGTTTTAAGCGGCTACCTGACCAAACCTGCCGACTCAAGCTCTGCCTTGCCGTTGGTCATCATTCCCCACGGCGGCCCGATTGGTATACGAGACAATTTTTTGCTGAATCGTGAGGCACAATTTTTAGCGCATCATGGTTATGCCGTGCTTCAGGTCAATTTTCGTGGGTCCGGTGGTTTTGGCCTCGAACACCAGCAAAAAGGCTTTGGCGAATGGGGCAACGGCATGATCGACGATATCAACATGGCACGGCGCTGGGCAATTCAGGCTGGCCATGCTGATGCCAGCCGTGTATGTATCTATGGTGCCAGTTACGGTGCGTTTGCAGCACTGGCTTCAGCCGCAAGGTACCCAGACCAGTATCATTGCGCCATCGGTTACGCGGGCATCTACAATCTGAATACGCTGTCAGAATCCGATGTTCCGTTTATTCCTGGCGGTGAGCACTATCTCACTGCTGTGGTTGGCAGTGATACAGAAACGCTTAGGGAGCAGTCCCCTGTCAACCTGGCCAGTCAAATAAAAGCACCCGTTTTTCTGGCACATGGCGGTCAGGACAAGCGCGCTCCGCCCGCTCAGGCCGAAGAGATGCGTAAGGCCCTGCAGCAGGCTGGACAGGAACCCATATGGTTGTTTCAAACAACCGAAGGCCATGGTTTTTATAATCAGGAATACCGGGTCGATTTCTACACCAAGCTGCTGTCCTTTATTAATCAACACATTGGTGACTAACACACACAACTGCCTCTATACTCCTTTGAAACAAAAGTGAACTCATTCACAGAGTTTCATCGGGAGTATTTACATGTTGCACAAGGAGATATTGGCCTCAGCAGGCTTAAGCGCTGCCGAGCTATATTCAGGCACGCTCGACAACAGCGCCATCACCATCTGCTCACCCATTGATGGGGCGGAACTGGCCGTATTAAAGCCGACTAATCCGTCAGCCATGCCGGTTACCATGGAACTGGCGCAAACGGCATTTGAACAATGGCGCACGGTGCCCGCGCCTCGCCGGGGTGAACTGGTCAGATTGCTGGGCGAGGAACTGCGCGCCGCCAAAGCTGATCTTGGCGCTTTGGTTACGCTGGAAGCTGGCAAAATCCGCTCCGAAGGTCTGGGTGAAGTCCAGGAGATGATAGATATCTGCGACTTCGCTGTTGGTTTATCCCGCCAGTTGTATGGATTGACGATCGCGTCCGAGCGTCCTGGTCACCGCATGATGGAAAGCTGGCACCCAATGGGGCCTTGCGCAGTGATCTCCGCGTTTAATTTTCCCGTTGCAGTCTGGGCGTGGAATGCAGCACTGGCCTTGGTGTGTGGCAATCCGGTGATCTGGAAACCCTCTGAAAAAACACCGCTGACCGCCATGGCCACCATGAAGATTGTAGAACGCGCGCTGGCACGCTTTGGTGACGCACCGGCTGGCCTGTTGCAACTAGTGATAGGTGGTGCTGACATTGGGGACGCCCTTGTCAGCAGCAAAAAAATAGCCATTGTGTCAGCCACCGGTTCCACGCGCATGGGCAGCCTTGTGGGGCCCAAAGTGGCCGCACGTTTTGGTCGGTCGATACTGGAACTTGGCGGCAATAATGCCATGATTGTTGCACCATCCGCCGATCTGGATATGGCAGTGCGTGCCATCGTCTTTTCAGCCGTGGGCACCGCCGGACAACGCTGCACAACGTTGCGGCGACTGTTTGTACATGAATCCATCCACGACATTCTGGTTGAAAAAATCAGGAAGGCTTACGCCAGCCTGCCCATTGGTAACCCGCTGGATGCCGGTACATTGATAGGGCCGCTGATAGACCAGCCGGCATTACAGCACATGCAAAACGCACTGGAACAGGCACGTCAACAAGGCGGCGGTGTCTTTGGCGGCGAAGTGGTGACCACGGGAGTTCCAGATGGCGCCTATGTCAAACCTGCTTTGGTGCTGATGCCTGCCCAACGTGAGGTGGTCAAACACGAAACCTTTGCTCCCATTCTGTATGTCATGAAATACACCACGCTGGATGAAGCCATTCATCTGCAAAACGATGTGCCGCAAGGTTTGTCGTCCTGCATCTTTACCTTGAATTTGCGTGAAGCCGAGCAATTCCTGTCAGCAGCAGGGTCAGATTGTGGCATCGCCAACGTCAACATCGGGCCATCTGGCGCTGAAATTGGTGGCGCGTTCGGCGGTGAAAAGGAAACCGGTGGTGGCCGCGAAAGTGGTTCTGACGCCTGGCGTGCTTACATGCGTCGACAAACCAACACCATCAACTACTCGAGCCAGCTACCGTTGGCGCAGGGTGTCAAATTCGATTTCTGATTTAGCAAGGGAGTGACGTATGTCAGGCCAAAATGGCAGTTTTAATAAAATAGCGGTTCTGGGATTGGGCAAAGTCGGGCATCTGGCCGCTGAACTGCTGCACGACAGCGGTTTTAACGTGACCGGCATCGACAGCCGCGTGATCGATGCACCTTTTTCTACTCAGGTCGCAGACCTCAACAACACAGCAGGCCTCACCGAGTTATTACGAGATCAACACGCGGTTTTATCCTGCCTACCCTACCACTTGAACAAAGCGTTGAGCAGTGTTGCTCACCAGTTGGGGATTCACTATTTTGATTTGACCGAAGATGTGCCAACCACCCGACACATCCGTGATCTGGCGCAAACGTCCAAGGGCATTATGGCGCCTCAATGTGGTTTGGCACCTGGTTTTGTTGGCATTGTCGCGGCAGATCTCGCCAATCAGTTCCAGAAAGTACGTTCCATACGCTTGCGCGTTGGTGCTTTACCACAGAACCCGACCGGGTTGCTGGGTTACGCTTTTAACTGGTCTCCCGAAGGTGTTGTGAACGAATATCTGAACGACTGTGAAGTGATCGAAGAAGGCGTGCTGAAGTCTGTTTCCGCGATGGAATGGATTGAGCAGATTTATATTGATGGCATACAACTGGAAGCATTCACCACCTCAGGTGGCCTCGGCACCATGTGCGAAACGTATCTGGGTGTGATCGATAACCTGGACTACAAAACCATGCGGTATCCAGGTCACGTCAAGCTGATGAATTTCTTTTTCCACGAGTTGCTGATGCGCGAAAACCGCACCGAAGCCGGCCGAATATTGACCAACGCCAAACCCCCGGTGGATGAAGACGTAGTGTACGTGCATGTGGCCGCCGAAGGTCAGGCCGACAGCGGATTGCGCAGAAAGGAATTTGTGCGCGCCTATTACCCACTCAGTATTAACGGCAAGTCGCGCACGGCAATTGCCTGGACCACGTCTGCTTCCGTGGTGTCTGTGATTGAAATGGTCAGAGATGGCGCCTTACCGGACAAAGGTTTCCTCAAACAGGAATCGATTCCGCTGGCACCTTATCTGGCAACGCGCACAGGCCAGTTTTTCAAGCAAGGAAGCCACCAGCGGGCTTGATCATCAGATCAGCCCCATGGCGGTCATAGCTCGCGCAACCTTGATGAATCCATAGATATTGGCGCCGGCCACATAGTTGCCCGGCATGCCAAATTCTTCCGAGGTTTCATACACATTGCGGTGAATCCCCACCATGATGTCCTGAAGCCGCTTCTCCGTGTATTCAAATGTCCACGAATCACGCGACGCATTCTGCTGCATTTCGAGTGCGCTTGTTGCCACACCTCCGGCATTGGCTGCTTTGCCTGGGCCGTACGCAATTTTTGCGGCCTGGAAAATCTGGATACCTTCCGGGGTGGTCGGCATATTGGCACCTTCCGCCACCGCAATGCAGCCATTTTTAACCAACAGCGCCGCATCTTTTCCGTTCAGCTCATTCTGGGTAGCACACGGCAATGCAACCTGGCACGGCAAACTCCAGATGTTGTTGCCCTCGATGTAACGGGCATGTTTGACCTCGTCCGCATACACCTTTATACGTCGGCGTTCAACCTCCTTGATTCGTTTAATGAGATTCAGATCAAGGCCGTTTTCATCCACAATAAAACCAGCGGAATCAGAACAGGCAATCACTTTGGCACCTAATTCCACACACTTTTCGATGGCGTAGATGGCCACATTTCCAGAGCCGGAGACAACCACAGTTTTACCGTCCAACGAATCGCCACGCGTCTTAAGCATCTCATTCACAAAAAACACAGTGCCGTAGCCGGTCGCTTCTGTGCGTACCAGGCTGCCGCCCCAGTTCAAGCCTTTACCAGTAAAGACACCTGATTCGTAACGGTTAACAATACGTTTGTATTGGCCGAACATGTAACCGATTTCGCGGCCACCCACCCCAATATCCCCTGCCGGCACATCGGTGTACTCACCCAGACTGCGGTACAGCTCAGTCATCAGGCTCTGGCAGAAGCGCATGACTTCACTGTCAGACTTGCCTTTGGGATCAAAGTCACTACCGCCTTTGCCGCCACCTATGGGCATACCGGTCAGGGCGTTCTTGAAAATCTGCTCAAAACCCAGAAACTTGATGATACCCAGATACACTGAGGGATGAAAACGCATGCCGCCTTTGTACGGCCCTAGCGCACTGTTGAACTGTACTCGGAATCCACGGTTGATTTGAATTTCACCTGTGTCATCCTGCCAGGGAATACGGAAGATAATCTGCCGCTCGGGCTCACAGATACGCTGAATAATCTTTTTTTCGGCGAATTCCGGATATTTCACAAGCACCGGGCCGAGAGTTTCCAGCACTTCGCGTACAGCCTGGTGAAATTCCAGCTCGCCGGGATTGCGGCGCAGTACATCGCGGTAGATAGGATCAAGTTTTTCGTCAAGCTGTATCGTCATAGTTTTTCCCGTCAGGCCTGCTCAGATGAACCATGTGGCCAAGATCAAACGGCCGCACAAGCGCGCGATTGCACCATGACAGGGCATTTATCGCAACATTTTGGTGCACAAAAACACAGCCATTTGGTGACAGTTTGTATCAACTCAAGGTTTACCTGCCTCGGGACGGTTTACGTACCTCAAGTTTTGTGCCAGCCTTTAGTCAGGTTAGCATCGACATGCAGGCAGCCCAGGAGCAGACTTTTTTGAAAAAAAGTAGTTACGTAAACGAGCACGGTCTGCCACAAGCGTCATTTTATGAAGACTCCCGCGTGGTCAAGTTGCTGGAAAGCATTCCTGCCGGCGTTGTTATTCACGGACCAGATACCAAAGTACTGTATGCCAATCAGCAAGCTTGCAAGATTCTGGGGCTAAGCGCTGACAATATACATGGTCTGTTGGCGCGCGACCCACAGTGGCAATTTGTTAATGAGCATGATGAGCCTTTGGCGCTGGAGCAATATCCAGTCAACCGGGTGCTCAAAAACCTCACACCTCTGGAAAACTGCGTGATTGGCGTAGGCGCGCAGTCCGGTGTGCGCTGGACGCTGTGTAACGGGTATGCTGATCTTGATGACCAAGGTGTGGTGACCGGCGCAGTGATCAGCTTCAGTGATATCACCCAGCTCAGGCGAAGCCAACACGCGCTGATGATGGCAGAAGAACGTTACCGTTTGATTCTGGAAGGCGCGCGCGATGGGCTGTGGGATTGGGACATGGCCAACAACCAGGTGTTTTATTCTGACCGCTGGTTTGAAATGCTGGGTTACCACCCGGGTGAAATCCCATCAACGCCTGATCTCTGGTTACAACTGTGCCATCCCGATGATTTGCAGCTTATTTCCCGCACGTTTGCACGGGTACTGTCACAACCCTCTGAATCCATGGAGTTTGAGGCAAGGCTGCAGCATAAACACGAACACTATGTCCCGGTGCTGACCCGAGCACGGATTGTGCGCGATGCGTCAGGCAAAGCCATTCGTATGGCAGGTTCAAATCAGGACCTCAGTGAACGAAAGCGTTATGAGCAGCAGATACAGCAATTGGCATTTAATGACCCATTAACCGGACTGCCCAATCGTCGTTATCTGCAGGAGCAGATCTCACGAGCCATTCTTGCCTGCGCGCGCTCGCAGCAGTTCGGTGCCTTGATGTTTATTGATCTGGACCATTTTAAAGAGCTCAACGACGCGCTGGGGCACCATGAAGGCGATGAGTTGCTGAAAAAGGTCGCGGAGCAATTGCAGTCTCTGGTGCGCGGCACCGATACCGTTGCCCGGCTGGGTGGCGACGAATTTATTATGCTGATTGAGAATCTGGGCGCAGATAAATCGCTGGCATTAAAACATGCGCAGGAACTGGGTCAAAAAGCGCTGAATGCGCTGCACAAAATTGACACGCCACTGGCTGGCTACCAGGTCAAGGCCAGCATTGGCATTACCTTTTTTGATAAGGATGCCAACAGCATCGATGATCTGCTCAGGCAAGCAGACACTGCCATGTATCATGCTAAAACCGACGGACGAAATCGACTGTTTGTCTCCGAGCTTAGTCCGTCATCCTGAACAGATCGTCAGCAGCTTGCAGCATTTTAGCGCGCAGTGGTGCCGGTAGATCCGAACGCTGTGCCATAAATTGCCTGACCACCTGGGCGGCCTCTTCTGAGCTGTGCCCATCGAGCGTGGCATTAAGCCAGCGCAGTGGGAAAAAGATATCACCGGTGCGTTGAATCTCTTCCGACAGTGCCAACGCAGCGGGTAGCATCTCAAGTGAGGTTTGCGCGCGCAAAGGATGATTGATGGCGCGCTGCGCATCCAGCACCCAGGACTCCACACGTCGGTTGCTCAATTGCGCGAATGAATCAAACAAGGCGCGCCGTTCAGCCGGATCAGCACTAAACGCCGGTCGCACAAACCGGAACCGCGCCAGCCTGTCGGGATTACTGATACGTGTCTGTTGCTCGTCCAGAATGGACTGAGCTTGCGGCACTTCACGCAGCGCCAGCGCTTCGGCCAGCGCAATGTATTGCTGTTCTTGCAGCGGCAACCCTGCGGGTGTCACATTCATGCGCCAGATATTTTCGAGCATGTTGACGCCCTGCTCTGACAAGGTCACATCCACAATGGCATTAAACCAGGCGCCTTTCTGACCAGCAGTCGGGGCTTGTTCCAGCCCTTGCCATAGCAATTGTTCAACTTGAGGTGCCCGCACCTGTCGTTCCTCTGTGGGCAAAAACCGCCAGAAGGTATTGCGCAGCAGACCCAACATCTGCTGGGTCAATAACTCATCACGTTCTGTACTTAACGCCAACGTAAGCGCATCAAAAAACCGCGACGCAGACAAGCGTTGATCGAGCACTTCTTCCCACAAACTCTGCCAGCTCACCGCGCGATGCAGTGGGTTTTCAAGGCGGGCGGTGACATTCAACAAACTGAGAATGCTCTGCTCATCCAGCTCAAAACGGCCATAACTGATACCATCACTGCCGGGCAGAATAAAGTCCGGCTCGGTAGACCCGGGCACTGCCAGCTGCACACTGTCACCCTCGATATCAACAAAATACTCTGAAACCGTTTCACCTTTGCCTGTCAGGATACTGACACGTTGCTGCCATCGCAGCCCACGCGTATTGTTGTCATCACGCTGGGTAAGCTCTATGCCATCACCCGTCCAGCGCGCGTTGATGCGGGGCCGGCCAGGTTCATCTACCCACGCCTGACTCCAGCGCAGCAAATCCTGATCACTGAGTGCATCCAGAATACTGATCAGATCTGTCCAGCTGGCATTGCCAAACTGGTAGGCCTGCAAATACTGACGCAGGCCTTCCTGCAGCGCGGCTTCACCTATCAACTGCTCCAGTTGTTGCATGACCACGGGTGCTTTTTGATAAATGATGGCGCCGTACAAGGATCCGGCATCCCGTAAATTGGCCAGTACCTGCCGCACCGGATTGGCACCTGCCGTACGATCAACACCATACGCGGTGGGATGATGCGCCTGGAAAAAACGCAGCGGCATGTTCAGATCCGGAAACGACGGTCCGGCAATTTTGGCGGCCATAAAATTGGCAAACACTTCTTTCATCCACACATCATCAAACCAGCGCATGGTGACCAGATCACCAAACCACATGTGCGCGGTTTCGTGCGCAATCAGACTGGCCCGCCCCAGCTCTTGTGTGCGCGACGCCGTGGGATCCAGAAACAAAGTTTCCGCGCGGTACCAGATCGCGCCCGGGTGCTCCATGCCACCAAACTGGAAGGCTGGCACGGCAAAAAAATCGAACTTTCCAAACGGGTATTCAATACCGGTGTAGTCCTCCAGCCAGCTCAGCGCGGCAGCATGTAAATCAAAAATGGCATCGCGGTTGCGGGCGAGTTTTTCTGGATCGGTTTCACGGTGATACATGGTAAATGTGCGACCGTCACGTTCAGCAGTTTCTGTTTGCAGTTCGCCTGCCGCAAACGCAAACAAATAACTGCTGATCGGCAAAGTCTGTGCAAAACGCAGCACGTGTCGCGACGCATCAGCCGCCTGCGGTTCACGCGACAACAAGGCACCATTGGCCAGCGCCTGCCAGCTGGCGGGAATGCTCAGGCTTAACGCATAACGCGCTTTGATGTCCGGTTGTTCGAAGACCGGAAACGCGGTGGACGCACGATCGGGCACAAACAACGCGTACATAAAGTCCTGTTGTCGGTTGAGCGCAGCATCTGTGCTCTGAAAACTGACCGACACTCTCTGTTCTCCAGGCTGTAACGCAGCGGCAGGAATCACAATATGATCCGGCACGCTGCTGAATTGCACAGGCTCGCCGTTCAGCAGCACCTGCGTCACTTGCCCGGCCGGCGCTCTGAAATCCAGCACGATGGGCAAACTCATATCTGTTTGCGTAAAACGCACGTCCACTTCGCCTTGCACGGGTTCAGTGGCGATGGCCGGCACGTCAAAATGCAGGGTATACACCACATCACTGATCGCAGCCGCGCGTGCTTGCGCCAGTGCCAGTGGTACACCGGCGGCCAACAGATCCGGGTTAACCGGCAACGCATTCGCCGATGTCATTTCGTGCTCCATGGTCGTTTGTTGTGCCGGCTCGCCGCACGCAATCAGACTTGCTGTCACACACAGCACGCAGGCAATCTGCCAGAATTTTTGAGTCACCACTGTTTGTCCTGTTCACTAAAGTAAGCACGGCTGTCAGTATACGTGCATGCGCAGGATAACTCACAACCTGCAGGCAAGCGCTTTCCGGAATCTGAAGGAATCACTTTATATGGCAGGCAGCACGCAGACAACACGTCGATGGAGCAGCGGACCTGGCGCCGTCGTGGCGGCCGCATTCATAGGGCCTGGCACGGTCACCGTATGCACACTGGCTGGTGTGCAATTTGGCTTTGCCTTGTTATGGGCCATGTTGTTATCCACGGTCGCGACCGTTGTGTTGCAGGATATGTCGGCTCGCATCGGCATTGTAACCGGGCGAGGTCTGGGCGAAGTGATTCGCGCACAATTGACCCGTCCGGTACTGAGAATTGTTGTGCTGAGTCTGATTATGTTTGCCATTGTGGCAGG
This sequence comes from Pseudohongiella sp., assembly GCA_030696315.1. Classification (GTDB taxonomy): domain Bacteria; phylum Pseudomonadota; class Gammaproteobacteria; order Pseudomonadales; family Pseudohongiellaceae; genus Pseudohongiella. The sequence continues at coordinate 11,206 of JAUYSM010000026.1, forward strand.
CAACGCAGCCTATGAGGCCGGCAATATCAGCGGGGCCCGACTGGGCCTGGAAACCCTGTTTGCCAACAACCGGCCAGGCCTGGCGCCGCTGCTCAGCGTCCTGATCGGCGCCATTGCGTTTGGCTTTCTCTATCAGGGCAGCTACCGCGTGTTGGAGCGGGTGATGATCACGCTGGTACTGCTGATGAGTCTGGCGTTTGTGCTGACCGCCATACTGACCAGACCCGACCTGATGGCCATGGCACGTGGACTGTTAGTGCCGTCTGTCAGCGATGCCAGTGTGTTAACCATCGTGGGTCTGATTGGCACCACTGTCGTGCCCTACAACCTGTTCCTGCATGCCGCGCTGGTCAAAGAAAAGTGGCAAGGCACACAGCATTTATCTGATGCCCGTTATAACAGCCTTATTGCCGTCTCCCTCGGTGGTCTGGTGTCGATGGCCATTATTGTGTCAGCAGCCGCCATCAACAGCGACAGTGTGAACAACGCCGTTGACCTGGCACGGGGTTTGGAACCTTTGTTTGGCAGTTTTGCGCGTTATTTTCTCAGTCTGGGGCTGTTTGCAGCCGGCATTACGTCTGCGATGACCGCCCCGCTTGCCGCCGCCTTTGTTGCGCGCGGCTGCCTGGGATGGAGTGACGCTGAAGGTGGTTTAAAAAGCTGGCGTTTTCGCGCCGTGTGGATGTTTGTGCTGTTGATGGGGGTGGTGTTTTCGTCACTGGGTATCAACCCGATCGACATCATCCGGGCGGCTCAGGTAGCCAACGGCATCACCTTGCCCTTGGTGGTTGGCATCATTTTGTGGCTGGTGAATCAATCATCCGTGTTAGGCGAGCACCGCAACAATCTGTTCCAGAATATTGTGGGCGGGGTGATATTCCTGGTGACGATTGCACTGGGTATCCGCGCTATTGTGCTGGTGATCAATGCGCTTTGACGCTGCCCAGGCATGAATCCGTATTTTTATGAACGGATTCAAGCTACTGATGGTCAAACCCGCAGATTTGGTTTTACACTGGGTCCATCAAAAACCGATAGGGTATCTGCCATGAATAACAAAAACGCTGATCTCCCCCTGCTCTCACGCCGAACTCTTTTGGCTGGCGCTGCTGCTGTTGCCGGCGCCAGTTTGCTGGCTTCCTCCAATAAGCAAAGTCATGCGCAAACTGCTGCAACACAAAGTACTGCAAGCGACGCCGGCACCGTGGTTTTTACCAACACCACCGTGGTTACCAATGACATCGAGCGCCGCACCTTGTTGAACGTAGCGCTGGCGGTGCAAGGCGATCGCATCGTCGCGATTGGCGACACCAACGAGATTCTGGCGCAATTTCCCAGCGCAGAAATTTATGACGGCAGTCGCAAGGCATTACTGCCCGGACTGGTGAACTGTCACGCGCATTTACAGCAGGCACTGGACAAAGGTTTTAACGAAGATTTTGGTTTCCCCAACAGCCTGGTGCTGCCTTTTTCGCCGGCCAGTCTGATTTCACGCGAAGAGTCCACCATCATGTCCATGGTTGGCGCTCTGGAAGGGCTGCGTTCCGGGACAACCACCATGGTGCAAAACGTGGGCGGCATCGCCAATGACGCCGCCGCGCTGGTCACCACCGGACAGCGCTGGGTGTTTGCAGAATCTGTGCGAGATATTGAAACCGTCGATGGTCCGATGTCGCCTCCCCGTTTGGCCAACAGTGTGCCGCCGCGTTTTTCTGACAGATTGCGTGTTGAAGGCATGCAGCGAATTTCTGATCTGTTTGACGCCTGGCACGGCCACGATAATGGCCGCGTGCAGGTATTTCCGGCCGCGGCGCTGGTGGAATTATCGTCGCCACAACTGCTGCGCGATGTGCGCGAGTTTGCTGACCGGCACAATCTGGGTTACACCATCCACATGACACAATCACAAGCAGAAGTGGATTTTATGCTGCGTTACCACGGGGTGCGTCCGGCCATTTTTCTGGAGCAGCATGGTTATCTGGGGCCAAAGCTGTTTGCGGCGCATGCGCGTTATGTGGATGACACCGAAATTGCTGCGCTGGTCAGAACTCAAACCATCGTCAGTAATCAGGCAGCGATGGCGGCCAACCGGGGTGTTAGCCCTCCAATTACCGCCCTGCGTGACGCAGGTGTGCGTATTTGTATGGGCACCGACAATAACAACAATGACATGTTGCATGTCATGAAAACCGCGATCTCACTGGAGCGCATACAGCGCAATGATGAGATACCCGGCACGCTGCCTCAGCCCGAAGATATGTTAAATGACGCCTGTACCGGAGGTGCGTTCGCGGTTAACTTACCTGACGATATCGGTTCGCTTGAAGTGGGCAAAAAGGCCGACATTCTGGTGCTGGATGTCATGAAACCGCATCTGACGCCGTCGGGTCGAATTCTGTCGGCATGGATACACAATGGGCAGCCTTCCGACATCGAAACTGTGATGGTCGACGGCAGGTTTATTATGCGAAACCACCGCGTACTGACGGTGGATGAAGCAGCGATTATGGAAGAGGCCTACCAGATCGGACAACGGGTGTGGGGCAGAATGCTTGAGAACGGCCCGGTTCCATTGCCCCGTTTTCCAGGCTGAATGTTCATTATAAAGGCGGGTTCTGGTGCAGTTTTCTTTTCCCTGCCCGCTTACTGTGCAACAAGATGATTCGGGTATGTTTTTAGTATAAAAACAAGCGCTTTCCTGCATTGTTATCCAAGCACCAGAGGATTACGCTGGGGGCTATGTAACAAACCAAAACGCCTGGACGTCCAGCCGGAGAAACCACCATGAATAACCATGACATGACTGAAAGGGAGCTGTCACGACGACAGTTTCTGGCCGGACTCAGCACTGCCGCCAAAGGCTCATTAATTGTACTGAGTCTGCCCGCGATTCTGACTGCCTGCCGCCAAGCGACTGAGCAGACATCTGATGCGTCTGCTACTGCTGACGCAGTCGCCCAATACAGTCTATTGAGTAATGAACTGGCAACGGAACTGGATGCCATCAGCGCACGCATTGTTCCCACCGATGACACACCCGGTGCCCGCGAAGCAGGCAGTGTGCGGTTTATGGATATTGTGCTGGCCCAAGGTCGTCAGGATCAGCTGGAAACGCTGCAAACCGGCGTCACAGAGCTCAACGCCCGCACCAACACTGAGTATGGTGTCGCACTGTTCTCCGCCTTGACCGAAGCCCAGCAGGATGCGCTGTTGACCGCCATCGAAGCCTCACCATTTTTCAGTACAGTACGTTTTCTGACCGTCGCGTCCTTATTTGCATTGCCACAATACGGCGGCACCGGTCCGGATGTGGGTTATACGCTGATTGGGATGACCCACGCGCATGCCTATATGCCGCCTTTTGGATATTACGACGCAGACTACACAGCAAGGGGCGAATAAACATGGCAGAGAACACCTCTTCACCGCGCTACGCAAGCACTGATGAAGTCGATTTTGTAATTGTTGGCTCAGGGTCTGCAGGCGGCATCATGGCCAAAGAATTATCCACTGCAGGGTTCAGGGTTGTGATCCTTGAACAAGGCCCGCACCTGACAGCCGCCGACTTCCGCCATGATGAGTGGGGTATTGAACAGAACAACGCGCTGACCTGGAATGCCCGGCAGGGCCATCCACAGACCTTCCGTCGCACTGAAAACGATGTTGCTCAGGCAGGCTCTGGCGGGTTGGGTTACGCACATAACGTCGGCGGCAGCAGCATCCATTATTCGGGTAATTTCTGGCGTATGCGGCCGCTGGATTTTAATGAAGCCAGCGTGCGCGGCACCGTGCCCGGCACCAACTTTGTTGACTGGCCAATCACCTACGAAGAACTTGAACCTTACTACACCAAAGTGGATTGGGAGATTGGTGTGTCCGGGCAACAAGGCCCCTGGGATCCGCCCCGATCACGAGACTACCCGTGTCCGGCAATGCCAGTGAAGTCTTCCGATGTATTGCTCGAGCGCGGTGCCAAAGCCTTGGGTCTTACCGCATATCCAGCGCCAGTTGCCATTCTTTCGCAGCCACACAATGGCCGGCCTGGATGTATTCACTGCGGTTTTTGTAATGGTTACGGCTGTGAAGCCAATGCCAAGTCGTCCACCATGGTGTCTATGATTCCTTTGGCACTCGCCTCTGGTAATTGTGAACTGCGTACCGGTTGCACGGTGGCGCGGGTCAATACCAATGATGCCGGCCGTGCCAGCGAAGTTGTGTATTGGGATGCTGACGGTGTTGAACAGTCACAAAGCGCCAAAGCCGTGGTGCTATGTGCCAATGGCGCGGAAACACCGCGTCTGTTGTTACTGTCAGAATCGGCGCAGCACCCCAACGGACTGGCCAACTCCAGCGGCATGGTCGGAAAGAACTTGATGTTCAACTGCCACGCCTCGGCCGTGGGTTTGTTTGAACAACCGGTGAATGCCTGGAAAAGTGTGCCGGCCACCCGTGTAATTCACGACTATTACGCACTTGATCCCAATCTGGGGTTTTATGGCGGTGGTGGCATAGACGGTCGTCATCCTACACGCGGCACACCCATGGGCTCAGCGATGAACGCCATGTTTGGTGGCCCGAGCTGGGGCGCTGACTACAAACGCAACCTGTCCAGAAACTTCAGTTACACCGCAGCATTCAGCGGGCACTGCACGTCACTGCCGCTGGAAACCAATAGTGTGTCACTGGACCCTGAGTTAAAAGACAAGTTCGGCAGACCAGCACTGCGCACCACCTATCTTGATCATCCGGATGACATCTCAACGGCAAAGTTTTTTATGGAGCGTTGCCTTGAGTTAATGGATGCCGCTGGCGCCATTCAGAAATATGGTTTTTATCCTGAGAATGGCCAGCGCGGCTCGGTGCATTTGTTGGGCACTTGCCGGATGGGTAATGACCCTGCTACCTCGGTGGTAGATCGGTACAATCGGTCGCACGATGTACCGAATCTGTTTATGGTTGATGGCAGTAGTATGGTGACCTCGTCGCGTGGGCAACCGACGATGACAATCATGGCGCTGGCATTTCGGGCCGCGGATAACATTATCGGGTTTGCGCGGCGCGGGGAAATCTGACTCTATGCCCGGCAACATAAACGGGGAAAGCGCAGTTCCTCAAAACGGCGCTGCGCGCCTGATTGTTCTTCGTTCTCTGCGCCGTCCTCGCTAGTGTTGCAAAAGAGTTCAGATTTTCGCGCCTTTATGTCGGCGACAGGTACGACGTCACGGGCCAAGCAATACTGCCTCGCGCAGCATTAACTTGAGCCCGGCCTCGTCAACCAACTCAAATACGGTTGCAAAGGTTTGTGCCCCAACTTGAATGACATCCTTGTACATACCAGTTGTCGCTTCAAACTCACCATTACACACGGGTTGCTGGTGCTGCGCATTGGGAGTCTTTGAAGCATTAAACGCTCTGGATTTAACAATCTGGATAATGCCCTGGTCCATGCTGGTGATGACAAATCCCAGATCAATTTCCGCCAGACCATCCACCGTTGCCGGCTGCCCGGCATTTAAGATGCGGACACAGGACTGAATGGTCATATCAGCTTCCGTTAACACACCAATATTGTTCAGAGCGGTGTTTATGGATGCCCCCGGCGCTACGCCCGGGAATGGATAAAGCCAATCTGCGGTCGGGCGATACTGATGTACGGCTGACGAGGCAATTATTACGGGCCCCGGCAAATTATCAGCAAGTTGCAGGTCAACTCTGAGCAAGGTCTGAAAACCATCACCCGCATCACTCAGACCACCACTTTGCCCCAGATAGCGAGGACCATTGTCATTGATTTGCACAAACAGACTGTGCTGCCCGCTCCCACCAAAGTTGATTGTCTGCCAATTACCAACATTATTTGAGCCCAGATTTTCCACGAACTCATTGTCCAAAAACCGATCACCATCACGATCAATGCGTTGACCCGGCAAATGCCAGACAGCGCGCAGACTGTGTCGTTCAAGATCGCTGGCCAGCACCCGCATTCTGACAGTACCTGGCGCTTCACCTGCCACAACCTCGATATTGCCCATGGGCGGATTGTTAAAAACGGGCGTGGTCGCAACATTTAATGACAAAGACAGTAAAAGTTCGGGAGCTGACAACTGTTGTGTGTCGTCAATGACATACACTTTCCAATCGCCCGGGATGTACTTGATAACACCCGTCTGAACAAAATTGAAGGTTGCAAAACAGGCATTACGTGCCTTGCAGCTCAATTGCCATTTATCGCGACGATACTCGTAACCACTGGGGTCCACCACCACCACCTGCACAGGCAACTCAATATCCGACTGATTGTTAAAGTCACCAAGGGGGGCAAAGATTCTGACCCAAAGATCATCAGGCGTAGACGATGTCACTTGCGTTAAGGGCTGATCAAACTGAATTTGATTGCTGAGCACCAGCATGGCATCGGAGTTAACACGTGAGTTTTGATTATCTTTGAACACGAACTGTGTCCGGCTGGCACTGGCTATCGGTGGCGGAGAAAACAGCCATTCGTTTAATACATTGCGCGGATCAATCGGATTGACTGGCGCACCATACATTACCTGCATGGCACGAATATCATCGGCTCTGGGGTATCTGAGAAACGTGTAAGGGTCAGCGTACATGATGGAATCCGGATTATCCGAATGACCCAGGCCCAGCAAATGCCCGAGTTCGTGTACCAGTACGCTGGTCATGCCTGATTCACAGGTCGCGGAGGTACACGAGGAATTTAACCAGACAAAGCCGTCTGTATACGGAAAATAGCCAGCGGCCTCGTTGTAGTTGCCGGCACGCGGACCGGCCTGCGCTGCAAACGACCCCGCGCTACTGGCCCAGAACACATTGACTATGCCGTCACGCGACGATTGAGATGCATTGTGATCGACGGGATAATTGCCCGCCGGCAGTATTTCAAAACGCACACCACTGACGCGCTCCCAGATGGCAGCAGCCTTGCTCAACATCGCCAAAAAATGCTGAGGATCTGTAAACGCCGGTGTCGCACCCTGCGGGTTGTACCCAAGTCGAATGACATCGGTCCATCGCCCAAAGGTATTACTGATGCCCAACGCCGGCAACACATGAGCATCGCGACCTGCTTCGGTCTCAATGTCGACCACAGCAAGGGCGGGCGTACCACATGATAGCAACAACAGTAAGCCAGGCAGCAGCTTGCCCATGGCACGTTGTTTCAATCGCGTATAAAAAGGCGCCAGTCGCACAATCAAATCAGTTTTGCTCATAGCACCTCTCAATGTCTCATTTAAAGTTTAAAGCTATACCCCACCGTCAGGATATCTTCTTTTAAATGAATATTCGCTTCACCGCCACCAAATGGCATGGGAATAGACCCTTGACCATGAACACTTTCTTTCAGTGCGTGGGTATAAGACAGACTCCATTCACCGCCGGAGGCTGTGACCCAGCTCGCGCCGGCACTGATGTGATCGCGGATAGTGCCTGGCGCCAGAATGTTAAAAAAGGTTTCACTGGCCGGAATGGGTTGTTCTGATCTGCTGATACCTGCGCGCAAGGTGATGCTATCCGAGAACTGATATACCGCTCCGAGTTTGGTGACGTTGATGTCCTTCCAACCAAATCCACCGCCGTAACGTGTGCCCAGTGCATTGCCAGTGAGCAGATTGCTCAAGGGATTGGCAACTGACTTGATGGATGCATATTCGATATGCTGCCAATCAGCAGCCAGGGTCAGTGCCTCACTGGATTTCCACGCCACACCCAGCCCATAGGTTGCGGGAATATCAAACGCACCTTCTTCAGCAAACAAACCGGCGTAACGGTCAAATTTGTCCATGTTAATGCGCGATGACCATGCGGCACCCAGTGTCCAGGTGGGGCTCAACTGCCCTGTCCAGCCCAGCTTGACACCGGCTCCTCGAGCGCTTGCTTCACCATTGTTGGACACCTTGCCCGGACTGGCCGAAAAAAACGGGTTATCAAACGCGCTGACGCCTTTCATTTCAAAGGTCTGGTGCGCGAAAGTCACTGCAGCACCAAAGGCATGTTTTTCATTGGGCTGCCAGGATATCGAAGGCGTTACAAACAATTGCTCCAGATTCACGCCTGCACTGCCCGTTGATCCAAACGCTGCCAGTGGATTAGCGCGGTAGTCGGTATTCATGCCGCCGTTGCCATAAATGGCGAGGCCCACGGTGAGATTGTTTTCCAGAGCGCGCGTGTAAGCAAATTCAGGAATCAGAAAGTATTGCGTGTCATTGCCGTTGTAGCGGCCATTAGCGCCTGCAAAGTTGCCCGAAATCCCGGCACCTCGGGAAGGACGGAACAAACTCACGCCCAGATCCAGCCGATTACCCAGACCCGAGATGCCTGCCGGGTTGGTGGCGGCAATCAGGCCATCTTGCGCCAACGCAATACTGACACCGGCAACCGCTTGTGAGCGCGCCCCAAATCCATGTGAAAAATAACCATTAGTAGCGAGGGCGGTGCCCGGCACCAAGCTTGCTGGTATGACAAGAGCCGCAATGACGGCAGCTAATCTGGACGATGTTGGACTCATGATGGCCTCCTCGCTGAAATAAGGCGCGTAAGATAACCGCGCATCAAAAAATAATAAAGAGAATAAATAGAATATCTTTTAGTCCACAAGGGAATATATGATCCAGCTTTTTACGACCGCCTTGAACATGCCCGGACCAAGGCGTACCCTCGGTCATCTGGAACAAGCGGCTCAGGAGAAGCAGTATGGCTGAAAATCAAACAGTAGCACCCGGCCCGGTCAACTACCCAACACGCGAAGCGGTTGATTTTGTGATTGTTGGCTCAGGCTCAGCAGGTGGCATCATGGCCAAGGAGTTATCCACCGCTGGATTTTCCGTGGTGGTACTTGAACAGGGTCCGCATCTGACTGCTGCTGATTTCCGCCACGATGAATGGGGCATAGAGCACAATTTTGATTTGATGTGGGATCACCGCAAAGGGCATCCTCAAACAGAACGGCGGGATGCCAGTGAAGTTGCCCGACCTGCATCGTATGGCCTGGCATATGCACACAATGTGGGTGGCAGTAGCATTCACTTTTCCGGAAACTTCTGGCGGCTGCGGCCCATTGATTTTGTGGAAGCCAGTGCTCGGGGCGGAGTGCCCGGCACCAATTTTGTTGACTGGCCCATTACGTATGACGAGCTTGAGCCCTACTACACCAAGGTGGATTGGGAAATTGGCGTGTCCGGCCTGCAAGGCCCTTGGGATCCGCCGCGCTCGCGGGATTACCCATGCCCGCCCATGCCAATCAAATCATCGGACGTGTTGCTGGAGCGTGCGGCCAAAGCGCTGGGGCTGAACCCGTATCCGGCGCCGGTCGCTATTCTGTCAAGACCTCACAACGGACGCCCCGCCTGCATTCACTGCGGCTTTTGTAACGGTTTTGGCTGTGAAGCCAACGCCAAATCGTCTTCCCTGGTGGCCATGATTCCGCTTGCGCTGGCCTCTGGCAAGTGTGAGTTACGCACCGCCTGCACGGTATCACGCGTCATCACAAATGATGCCGGTCGTGTCACCGAGGTGGAGTATTGGGATGGCGACGGCCAACAACAGGCACAGCGCGCCAACGCGGTGGTGATGTGCGCCAATGGTGCCGAAACGCCACGGTTATTGTTGCTGTCCGCATCCGCACAACACCCGGATGGTTTGGGTAATTCCAGCGCCATGGTCGGCAAAAATCTGATGTTTAATGGCTATTCCGCCGCGGTGGGACTGTTTGAACATCCCGTCAATGCCTACAAAAGTATCCCGGCCACACGCGTGATTCACGATTTTTATGAACTGGACCCGGCACTGGGTTTTTATGGTGGCGGAGGTATTGATGGGCGTCATCCGCACCGAGGTTTACCCATGGGCACCGCGTTAAGCGCGGGTCTGTTTGGAGGGGCATCATGGGGCAGCGATTTTAAACGTTCGATGTCTGAGGAATTTACCCATACCGCAGCCTTTGACGGGCACACCACATCACTGCCGCAGGCGACCAATAATGTGACCCTGGATCCCGACATGAAAGATAAGTTCGGGCGACCAGCAATTCGCACAACGTACAAGGATCACCCGGATGATATCGCCACCATGAAGTTTTTTATGGAGCGCAGTCTTGAATTGATGGATGCGGCAGGTGCCATCAAAAAAATCGGGTTTTATCCTGAGCAAGGCCAACTCGGATCCGTACATCTGTTGGGTACATGTCGCATGGGGAATGACCCAACCACCTCGGTGGTCGACAAATTCAACCGTTCACATGATGTCCCCAATCTGTTTATGGTCGATGGCAGCAGCATGGTGACCTCATCACGCGGGCAACCCACCATGACCATCATGGCGCTGGCCTTTCGGGCGGCGGATAACATCATTCAATTCGCGCGCCGCGGAGAGATATAAGGGAAATCCAGGAGTCGGAGGCATGCCTCCGGTGGATTGAAAGAGCCCGCCATGAGCCGGGAGGTTCCTCGCAACGACGCTTCGCGTCTGATTGTTGCTCGCTCTCCTCCCGGCTCACGGCGGGCTCTTTCATGGCAAGTTCAGGAGTATGGGTCAGTACGCGTTCGCCCTCCGACCCCTGTGCCACTGGTTTTACTTCAACGACGGTAAGTAATTTCTCCTCCCACAATAGTCATCACGTTTTCCGCGGTGAGAATCTCCTGCGGCGGCACGGTCATAAAGTCGCGATTAAAGACGGTGAAATCGGCGTACTTACCCACCTCAACAGTACCGCGCAGGTTTTCCTGGAAAGAACCATGCGCCGCCCAGCTGGTGAACATTTTTAATGCAGACTCACGCGATACCGCCAGCTCAGGATGCCAGCCAGCACCATCGGTACCGTCCAGACGTTTGCGCTCAATGGCTGCATAAAATTCAATACGAGGATCACCCACTTCCACGGGCGCATCCGAGCCACCCAGAATCATCAGGCCTTTGTCGACCAACTGCTGCCATGGATAGGCATAACCCAGACGATCAGCACCCAAACGATCTGGCGCAAAATTCAGGTCGCCAATGCCGTGGCTGGGCTGCATGGACGGCAACACACTCATGGTCACGAACCGCTGTTGATCACTGGGCGGAATAATCTGGGCGTGCTCCATGCGCCAGCGCAGATCCTGACTGATCCACTGATCCTGCGGAATCGCGTCCCAGGCCTCCTGATACCAGTCCAGCAAAGTACGTACCGCACGGTCACCAATCACGTGTGTCATGATCTGGAAGCCTTGCTGCAGTGAGGCGTGCAACACCGGCACCAGTTCTTCTTTGGTCGTGCGGTTCATAAATCCATTGTGATCGGCATCGGAATAATTTTCGATCAGCGCTGCGCCACGCGAACCCAGTGTGCCGTCGATATAAACCTTGATGCCACGGACATCAAACATATCGTCAGCGGTTTTCTCACGACCACGGCGGATAAATTCATTGGCTTCTGCAATCGGCACGGCTGCATAGACGCGATGCGCCATTTGCCCTTCGCTGTGCAATTCCTTCATCAGATCAACAAGACGCAGTGACATGCCGAGATCGTGCGTTTGTGTCCAGCCCATCGCAGCATTGGCTTGCATGCCACGCAACAAATTGTCCTTGAGGTACTCGTCGGTTTCCGGCGGCAGAATGTCACGGAATACATTCATGGCGTTGGCGAGCACATAACCGGTGGGGTTGCCATCAATGTCTCGCTCAAATCGCCCGCCTTCAGGGTCAGGCGTTTCACGTGTCACACCTGCCAGTTCCAGCGCTTTGGAATTCACCAGCGCTGAGACGCCATCCGCACGGGGCATATACAAGGGTTTGTTTTGAGTAAACGCATCCACGTCGGCTTTGTTCAGAAAGCGCTGTTCATCGGTCCACTCACGCTCGATCCAGCCACGACCTTGAATCCATTCGCCCTCGGGAATGGTGGCAGCCCATTCTTCAATTCTTGCGACGGTCGCCTCGAGCGTTGGAATACCAAACAGGCTCAAGGTTTTGGTGCGCCGCCCTACCCCTTCAAGGTGCTGATGGCTGTCAGCAAAACCGGCATACACCGTATTGCCAGCCATATCCAGAATTTCGGCGTCGCCACACATGTAGGCCTGAGCATCTGCATTGCTGCCCACAAATACAATGCGACCATCCAGCGCTGCAACGGCTTCTGCAGTCCATTGCGCGTCGTTGGCCGTGTAGATGGTGGTGTTGTGGATCACCAGATCAGCCGCCTGACAGGCTGTGTCTGTTGCTGATTTTGCCGGTGTTGGCGTTGAAGTAGCGGTGGTCTGTGTTGTTGGCTCGCTGCACGCTGCAGCCAACAGGCTCAACGCAAAAATGGGGATAATTTTATTGCCGATTCTTTGCATTATTGGTTTCCTGTCCAGAAGGTGTTGCCGGTTTCAGAGCGGCAGTATAACGCCGCATCGACACAATGTAAGCCTTGATATCAAGCACTTAACTTCTACGATAAATTAGTGCTTGCAGATTTACCGCGACGCGCTACTCTATATTTCAATACTTATTGAAATATTGAAATATTTAAATGAGAGACCCATGACGAACTCCGTGATGAATGCGCACACTCACAAGGCTACCGAAGCGCAAGCCCTGCAGCGTTTTTCGGCCCTATCGCAGGAAACACGCCTGAGAATCGTCCGTCTGCTGGTCGTCGCGGGTGACGAAGGATTGCCTGCTGGCACCATTGCCAGCCAACTTGGCAGCAGTGATTCGCGGTTGTCATTTCACTTATCCCATCTGGAACATGCTGGCCTGGTGCAATCGCGCCGTGAAGGTCGCTCCATCATTTACAGCGTGGTATTCCCGGCACTGGCCGCGCTGAGTGAGTTTCTGATCCATGACTGCTGCCAGGGTTTTGAGGAGAACACACATGCACGCTGCAAGTCCCAATCTTGTGACTGAACTGGTCGACTTTCCATCCATCGACAAACTCAGGGCGACCCCGTCAACGCACGCGCCACGGATTCTGTTGTTATACGGCTCGCTGCGCGAGCGCTCTTACAGCAAGCTGCTGACCTTGGAAGCCGAGCGGCTGCTGCAAATGATGGGCGCGGAAACACGCGTGTTTGATCCGCACGGATTGCCGCTGCCTGATGGAGCAGATCCCAGCCATCCCAAAGTCAGAGAATTGTTTGAGCTTTGCATGTGGTCGGAAGGTCAGGTCTGGACCAGCCCGGAACGTCATGGCGCCATGACCGGGGTGATGAAATCGCAGATTGACTGGATACCTCTGGCACTGGGCGCCATTCGCCCAACCCAGGGTCGCACGCTCGCTGTGATGCAGGTATGCGGTGGTTCACAGAGTTTTAACACCGTGAATCAGATGCGGGTCTTGGGCCGTTGGATGCGCATGGTCACCATTCCCAATCAGTCATCGGTCGCCAAAGCCTATGATGAATTTACCGAAGAAGGCCGCATGAAGCCATCTTCTTATTATGACCGTGTAGTCGACGTCATGGAGGAACTGATAAAGTTCACGCTGTTAACGCGTGACATTGCTCCCTATCTGACCAATCGGTACAGCGAACGCAAAGAATCCGCTGAAAAACTCCATCAACGACTCCAACTGGCTACAGCGATTTGAATAACACCGATCAGATTAAAACCGATGAACTGGTCGGATTGACGCCCACGGGAACCCCGGTTCAGCAACCGCAAAAACGCTGGATAGTCTCGGCGCTCGGCATCATGCAGATTTTTGCCTGGGGCAGCACCTTTTACCTGCCAGCCATTCTGGCATCGTCGATTGCTGAGGACACCGGCTGGCCGCTGGTGTGGATTGTTGGTTCCTTGTCGATTGGCCTGGTGGTGGCGGGTCTGGTGTCGCCCAAAGTGGGCGAGCGCATCGATAAAAAAGGTGGCCGCTGGGTGCTGTCGGTCTCTTGTGTGTTGTTGACGCTGGGACTGGTGATCACGGGTCTGTCTGTCAACTTGTGGATGTACCTGGCCGGCTGGCTGATCCTGGGCGTTGGCATGGGCACCGGCCTGTACGATGCCGCGTTTGCCTCGCTTGGCCAGATATATGGACTCAAGGCGCGTTCAGCCATCACGACCTTGACCCTCTGGGGTGGCTTTTCCAGCACGGTATGCTGGCCACTATCAGCCTGGTTGCTTGCACATGTCGGCTGGCGCAACACCAGCCTGGTCTATGCTGGCATTCTGCTGCTTGTCTGTTTGCCGCTGATCCGCAAGGTGATGCCGGCGCGTGTCAGACCCGCCATGCGCATGCGCAATGAAGCAAGTTCCAGGGATTTGATACTCAACAACGCTGAACAGCAACAAATGACATTGGTCATGTTGGCCATGATGATTGCCGGTGCGATCGGTGCGCTGGTCTCTGTGCACCTGCTATTAATCCTGTCCGAGCGTGAACTGGGCCTGCAGCAAATGGTTGCGCTTGGCGCCTTGATCGGGCCGGCGCAAGTGGCAGGCAGATTGCTGGAAGCCGCCAACCGCGAACGCCACCATCCTCTGTGGACATTAACCGTCTCAGTAGCACTCACTGCGATTGGATTAGTGCTGCTGGCAAGCGGCGCTCAAATCACCGCGCTTGCCATCATACTGTACGGCGCAGGCAATGGCATCTTCAGTATCGCCAAAGGTGCCCTGCCCTTGTATCTGTTTGGCACAGAACGTTACGCACGCATCATGGGGCGACTCGCCCGGCCCTCGATGTTGGCACAAGCATTGGTACCCGCGCTGGTCGCCTGGTTACTGGCAGACTATGGCCCCTTGCCATCCCTGCTACTGCTGGCGGCACTGGGGGTCGGTAATGTAGTGATTACCGCCCGCCTGTGGCAGTTGCGCCGGCAACCGATCAGCGTTTGATCAGATCAACCAACCGGAATTCAAACGTATCGGCATTCACCAGATCAAAACGCGCGGTGAAGGTGTCTGGCCCGACGCTGATAATGTCCTCGTAACGATTGGTTGAGGTGGCAAACACGCCGCTGCAGGACGGTTGTTCACCGGCAGCCGTCAAGGCATTCCGACTGTTAAACGGCCGTTGTTTGTTGACGCGGATAATGCCTTGATCCAGATTCACAATATCAAAGGCGATATCAAAACGCTGAGCACTGGCATCATCAGCAGGTGCATTGGTGTTTTGAATGCGCACACAACTGTAGATACGATTTTCAGGCGCGAAGTAGTTGGCAATGTTGTTCTGCACCAACTGCAACGCCGGGTTGGGTGCCACGCCTGCAAACGCAGACGGCCAGCCATCAAAGGGCAGTACGTCTTTGATGTCCAGCGTTTTCAACGTTAACGCGGCTTCGCTTAGCAACTCAAACGTAAAGCGTCTGGTGACATCCCCGACTTTGATCACGTCCGTGTAGCGCCCGGTGGTCGCCTCAAACACACCGCTGCAAGTCGGTAACTGCCCCGAACTGGTCAGTGCATTGCCGGCATTAAAGGCGCGCTCACGCAGCACCTGAATCTGCTGGATCTGATCACCCTGTTTACCGATGATTTTTAATGCCATATCAAACCGGGGTATGCCGTTTAACGACGACGGCTGGCCGTTGGCCTGAATGTTGATGCAGGTGTAAATGATGTCGTTGGCCGTATCCAGATGACCAATATTATTCAGATCCAGCCACAAGGCAGCATCCGGAGTAACACCATTAAAGGCGGAAGGCCACAACGGTGGTGCCGGCGGCTCCGGCTCTTTGGGCGGTTCGGGCTCGACGGGCGGTGCGACTGTGGCAACGGTGGTGCGGTAATACCCTGAGTTAGCTGCTTTCCCGGTGTTGTGATAGATCACCATCTTGTTTTGGGAAAACGCGATCGCAAAGCGTGTCACGCTGGAGACTTCAGGCAACAGTTCCAGCACTTGTGTCCAGTTATCGCCGCGATCGGTTGAGGTCAGCACGTAGGACTTGCGATCAAAGGTTTCGCCAACGGCGTACAAGGTTGTGCCCGAGGCCGCGATATCGCGCAAGGTGATTTTGAACAGACCAACAAAATCCGGCAGCGTGTTGGAAATGCTGTACCAGACCCCTTCATTGTTGTCCCAGCGGCGTGCTCCAAAGTCCATTATGAGATAAACGTCGTTACCCACGGTCACTAATTGCCTTGGCGCCCCACTTAGCCACTGATCGGCGCCGTGTTTCAGCCACGTCACACCTTGATCAGTGCTGCGGTACAAACCGCCGCTGGAGATCACAAATATACCGCTGCTGGAGATGGTGCCATCGGCGGCGGATTCACTTCTTGAGGTTGTGTATTTGCGAATCGTCCAGTTCGCACCCTTGTCTGTAGAAATAAATACTTCATCGCGGTTGGAGACACCCAACAGCACTGAGCCATCGTAGACCAGATCGTTGATCACGCCATTACTGGTGACCTGCGGCCGACTTACCTCTGTCCAGGTCTGGCCATTATCTGAACTTTTCAGAAAGATCATCGCCGCCGGCGGTGATTGCATGCGCATGGCGTACACTTCCTGCCCGATACTGACCATCGCGGTCACCCTGTCGGTCAATCCAGTCACTTCCGTCCAGCTTTGGCCGGCATCGGTCGAACGCAAGGTTTTGTCTTCGTAGTGAAACAGCACATTGCCATGTGCCAGCAGTTTTGAGGTATTGCGCACACTGGCGGGTGCTTGCAGCACTTCCCAGGACTGCGCGTGCACAAAGACCGGAAACAGCAGAGTGAGGATCAGAAAAAAACGCATGGTGTTGGCCCCTTTTTTTGCCGCAGGTATTCATCAGACCGGGATCGTAAATAGCTGCCACCGGACGAACAATGCCACATTCGGGGGGGGGGGCTATGCCGGGTCATTCAGGGAGCTGACGTAAAACCAGCGTTTGCGAGTACAATACCGGCCTCGCAAACGGGGAGCATTTGAACTTGAAGGAAATCATCCTGATTAACATTACGGGACCAGATCGCCCGGGGCTGACAGCAGCCATTACCGGCATTCTGGCCCGCTCGGATGTCAATATTCTGGACATCGGACAAGCGGTCATTCATGACACGCTGTCATTTGGCATTCTGGTCGAAATGGCGAGTTCCGCAGCAACAGGGGCCAGCAAAACAGATGTACTGAAAGATGTCTTGTTCCGGGCTTCCGAGCTGGATCAACAGGTAAAATTTACGCCGATCAGCACCGAAGAGTATGCGCACTGGGTAGGCGGTCAAGGCAAACCGCGTCACATCGTGACCCTGTTGGCACGTCGGGTGACCGCTGATCATATTGCCAAAGTCAGCACCATCACCGCGCGCCATGGTCTCAACATCGATCATATTGACCGTTTGTCTGGCCGAATTCCGGAAGGCTTACCTGCAGATCAAGGCAAGGGTTGCATAGAATTTTCAGTGCGCGGCGAGCCAGCCGATCCAGAGCAGCTTCGCGCGGAGTTCCTGACCATCGCTCAAGAGCTGAATGTCGACATCGCGTTTCAACAGGACAGCATCTTCCGACGCAATCGCCGTTTGGTCGTGTTCGACATGGACTCTACTTTGATTGATGCTGAGGTCATTGACGAGTTGGCCAAAGCCGCCGGCGTGGGTGAACAAGTGTCAGCCATCACCGAACGCGCCATGCGTGGCGAACTGGATTTTCAGGCCAGCTTCCGTGAACGCATGGCCTTATTGAAGGGTTTACCTGAATCCACGCTGGAGCAGATTGCGCAGACGCTGCGATTGACGGAAGGTGCTGAGACATTAATTAGCCAGTTGCGACGACTGGGGTACAAAACTGCCATTCTTTCCGGCGGTTTCAGCTATTTTGCCGAACGCCTGCAAAAACGGCTGGGTATTGATTATGTCTATGCCAACACCCTGGTGGTCCGTGACGGCATCGTAACCGGTGAAGTTCAGGAACCCATCGTTGACGGCCAGCGCAAAGCCGATCTGCTGCGCGAACTGGCCGAGCGTGAGCGCATCAGCCTGGAACAGACCATTGCGGTAGGTGATGGCGCCAATGATTTACCGATGTTGTCGATTGCCGGCCTGGGTGTGGCATTCCGTGCCAAACCTCTGGTCAAGAAATCGGCCAAGCAGGCCATTTCCACACTAGGGCTCGACGGCATCCTGTATTTGCTGGGGTTCAGGGATAGAGACGGAATTTAGCCACAAATCCGACCTGATTACACTTTACAAGGCCTTGTGACAGCGATACCGTTGCGCACAAGCAAAACGACACATTCAGGAGATCTGACATGAAAATGACCCAAAAGCTAGCCGCAGGATTTGTACTTGCCAGCTTGTCGCTGGCAATTGCGTCCACGTCCAGTGTTGCTCAAAGCACCCAACGGCCGGATCTGAATGGACTGTGGACCAACGCATCACTTACCAATCTGCAACGCCCGCAAGGCGTCGACAAACTGGTCGTTACACCAGAAGAAGCCGCTTTGATTGTTGCCAACACCTCGGTAGCTGGTCTACCGTTGGCTGAAGTCGATGCGCCTGAAACCACCGTGCCAGGCACCGCACCACCCGCCGGCAGTTTTGACTTTGGTCTGCGCGGTTATAACGATTTCTGGATTGATCCGGGTTCAAATCTGGCCATGGTCAAAGGGGAATTTCGCAGTTCTTACCTGATTGATCCGCCCACCGGTCGCGTCCCACGTCTGGAGACTCCGCTGGTGCAGGTCAACCGCAATTTTGGCGCGCGTTATGTCACGGGTCAGGGCAACGCCGATGGTCCAGAGGCCCTGCCCCTGGCGGAGCGTTGTTTCCTGGGATTTGGTAACACCGCAGGTCCCGGCATGATGGGCACACTGTACAACAGCACCTATCAGTTTGTGCAGACCGACGATTACCTCACCATTCTGGTGGAGATGAATCACGATGCGCGCATCATTCCGCTGTACGACAGTGCAGAAGAGGCCCGTGCCAACCTGCGCCCCAAAGAGCTGAACCAATGGTTTGGTGATTCACGTGGCTGGTTCGAAGGCGAGTGGCTGGTTGTTGAAACGGTCAATATCAACCCGCAGCAAATGGCTGAAAGCTCCGTACCCATATCGCCAGCAGGCAAAATCACCGAGCGCTTCATGCGTTACTCCGATACTGAAGTGGTCTACCAATTCACTGTTGAAGACTCCAATCTGTACAGTCAGCCATGGACTGCGGAGCTGAGTTACCATGCCACTGAAGGCCCCATGTACGAGTACGCCTGTCACGAAGGCAACTATGCAATGCCCGGCATTCTGGCTGGCGCTCGTCGTGCAGAGGCGGAAGCTGCCAATCAATAAGTAGTCATGCTGATTCCCATGGCCTCAAGGACGAGGCCTGCGTGAAATACAGCATTCCCCACCCCGGGTTATCCAAGGACCCAATATGACCAACAATAACAACACGATTTTTGGCCATCCCCGCGGCTTGGTAATTCTGTTTCTGACCGAGATGTGGGAGCGCTTTTCCTACTACGGCATGCGTGGTCTGCTGATTTTGTATCTGACCCAGCACTTCCTGTTTTCCGATGAACGCTCAACCGTGCTGTACGGGGCTTATACCGCCCTAGTTTATGTGATGACCATTATTGGTGGTGTGCTGGCGGATCGGTATCTGGGCTCGCGCAAAGCAGTCACCTTTGGCGCCATACTGTTGGTGCTGGGCCATCTTGGCATGGCGTTTGAAGGGAGCGGTTCGCGCCAGATCATGAGTTTTAATGGCTCCGAATATCAACTGACGCTGGATGGTCGTGGTGGTGATGCCAATCAGATTGTGATCGCGCTGGATATGCCAGGACAACCCGTTTCGCGCATACAGTTTAATGAAGGTGGTTCGATGCTGCAGGTGTTGGAGCCTGCCGTGGTGGGCATGCCGGCTGCGATCAGCACCAGCGATTACACCTTGCGCACAGAAACTCAGTCGCTGTATCTGAATATTCTGTATCTCTCGCTGGCGTTAATCATCACCGGCGTGGGTTTTCTGAAGGCTAATATCTCGACCATGGTCGGCGATCTCTACGGATTTGGTGATACCCGCCGGGATTCCGGGTTCACGATTTTTTATATGGGCATCAATCTGGGCTCATTTCTGGCGTCCATTTTTTGTGGTTACCTTGGCATTGTGTATGGCTGGAAATATGGTTTTGGTCTGGCCGGCATCGGCATGCTGGCAGGCCTGATGATTTTCCTGCGTTATCAAAGCTGGCTTGAGGGGCGCGGTGAGCCGCCAGACCTCAATAAACTCAAGCAGAAAGTCTTAGGCCCCTTGAATGTCGAAAACCTGTGTTATCTGACCGGCCTGGGCATCATTGCGGTATCGATGCTGCTGGTGATGAATGCTCATCTGGTGCATGAAGGTTATGTCGGTTTGCTGGGTGTCATTATTCTGGTGGTCATGCTGGCGTACACCTTTCTGTCTCTTCAGGGTGTTGAGCGTAACCGGATGCTGGCGGCGCTGTACTTTATTCTGGCTCAGATTCCGTTCTGGGCCTTGTTTGAGCAAGGTGGTTCATCGTTGAACCTGTTTACGGATCGACTGGTGGATCGCAGCATGTTTGGCTTGTCGGTTCCGGCACCTGTATTTCAGTCACTCAATGCCGCCTTTATTGTTGTTTTTGCGCCCATATTGGCTTGGGGCTGGGTGGTGCTTGCGCGTCGAGGTCTGAATCCATCCACACCGGTGAAATTCGCGTTCGGCGTTTTTATGGCGGGACTCGGGTTTCTGGCCCTGGTCGCAGGTATGCAGATTTCCGGCGAAGCCGGCATGACTGCCGTGTATTTCATTTTTCTGATCTATTGGATTCACACCATTGGCGAACTGATGTTGTCACCTGTGGGTTTGTCCGCCGTCACCAAACTGGCGCCTGCCCGCGCAGTGGGTATGACCATGGGTGCCTGGTTCCTGTACAGCGGCCTGTCTAATTACCTGGCAGGCGTGATTGCAGCGGGCACGGGTGCCGATACCATTGGCGGGCAATTGACGGACACCGCCGCTGCCAAAGCGACGTATATTGAGGTGTACAGCAACGTCGGTTATGTCGCCATGGCCATTGCCTTGGTCATGCTACTGATATCACCGGTCATCAAGAGGTTGATGCAAGATGCAGACTGATGGCATCATGCGGGCCGCTTTTTTAGATACTATTCATAGTCTGGACTAAAAATCCAAGCGTACTGAAAAGGCCTGTGTATATCCCACACGGGCCATTGCCAACTGGCATTTATCCATGCCAAGGAGATCATCATGAAGTATAAAATTCTGATTCCCGCACTGGGACTGTCTGCCGTGCTTGGCGCCTGTTCACAAGAGCCCACCACCCCAAGCGAGACTGCCAACAGCGCAGAACAATCAGCACCGGTAGATACACAAGCTACCAGCACAAACGATCAGGACACCATGAATAATCCCCTGTTTACCGAAAGCACCTTGCCTTATGGACTGCCTGCGTTTGACCAGATCCGTGACGAACACTTTGCGCCCGCATTGGAGCGCGGCATGGCACTGGAGATGGCTGAAATTGAGGCCATCATCAGCAACACAGAAACCGCCAATTTCGAAAATACCATTCTGGCCATGGAGCGCACAGGCCAGGACCTGGCGCGCGTACAACGCGTGTTCAGCAATATCACCGGCACGCACACCAACCCAACGCTGCAGGCGATTCAACGCGAATTCTCCCCTCGCCTGGCCGCGCACAGCGATGCCATCAGCCTGAACCCGGATCTGTTTGAACGGATCAACCACGTGTATCAGCAGCGCAGCGAACTGGGCCTTGATGCAGAGTCACAGCGTTTGCTGGAACGGTACCACACTAATTTTGTGCGCTCGGGTGCCCTGCTTGCGCCTGTTGAAAAAGATCGTTTACGCGAAATCAATGGCGAACTGGCTCGTCTTGGCACACTGTTCAATCAACATGTGCTGGCTGAAGTCAATGACTCCGCCGTACTGGTCGATAGTGCTGAAGAATTGGCAGGCCTGACACCCGCACAGATTCAGGCAGCCGCTGACCGCGCAAGCGCAGCAGGTCATGAAGGCAAGTATCTGTTGGCGCTGCTGAATACCAGTGGGCAACCGATTCTGAGCTCTCTGGAAAATCGTGCTTTAAGAGAGCGCATTCACAACATCTCTATCGCTCGTGGTACACGTGGCAATGAATATGACACCCGCGCCATTGTGGCTGATACTGCACGTTTGCGTGCAGAACGTGCGCAATTGCTGGGTTACGACACACATGCTGATTTTGGTCTGGAACTGACAACTGCAGGCAGCAAAGAAGCGGTTAATAAAATGCTGGCCGATATTGCGCCGGTTGCCGTGGTCAACGCACAACGCGAGGCTGACGATATACAACAGCTGATCAACTCAACAGAAGCTGAACCGTTTGAGCTGGCGGCATGGGATTGGTCTTTTTATGCTGAAAAAGTGCGTCGAGACCGTTACGCCTTTGATGAGGCTGAAGTGCGCCCCTATTTTGAGCTCAATAACGTGCTGACCAATGGCGTGTTTTATGCCGCGAATCAGATTTTTGGCATCACCTTTACCGCACGCCCTGACCTGCCGGTGTATCACCCTGACGTGCAGGTCTGGGAAGCCAGCGATGCAGACGGTACTGCACTGGGTCTGCTGGTCACCGACTTTTTTGCTCGTCCCAGTAAGCGCGGTGGCGCATGGATGAGCAGTTATGCCCTGCCCAGCGGATTATTGGGTGGCGCGCCGGTGATTGGTATGCACCAGAACATCAGCAAGCCGATAGAAGGTGAACCTGCATTGATCAGTTTTGATGAAGTTACCACCATGTTCCATGAATTTGGTCACGTGGTGCACGGCATGCTGACTGACGTGCAATACCCTTTGTTCGCGGGCACGTCGGTTGCGCGTGACTTTGTTGAATTCCCCTCGCAGGTTTACGAAATGTGGGCGTCATGGCCCGAAGTGCTGGAAAACTACGCCAGGCATTACCAGACAGGCGAGCAAATTCCGCAAGCATTGCTCGACAAGGTGTTAGCGGCAGAGCAATTTAATCAGGGCTACAGCACCACCGAATATCTGGCGGCATCCATTGTTGATCAGGCGCTGCACCAGTTGTCTCCGGCAGATGTCCCGTCAGCGGAAGGCTTGATGGATTTTGAACAAAAAGTGCTAACGGATGTGGGGCTCAATTACGCACCTGTGCCTCCTCGTTACCGTTTGTCTTACTTCTCACACATCATGGGTGGTTACTCAGCAGGCTATTACTCCTACATCTGGAGTGAGGTGCTGGATGCCGATGGCGTCGAGTGGTTTAAAGAAAACGGTGGGATGCGCCGTGAAGCCGGTCAACATTTCCGCGATACCGTGTTATCACGTGGTGGCAGTGTGGATGCCATGCAGATTTACCAGGACTTTGCGGGCCGTTCACCCGACATGGTGCATATGCTGCGACGTCGTGGGCTGGCTGAATAAACGCGGATGTTCTAGCGGTGGGCAGCACAACCTGTGTTGCCCACCGCCTGCCGATGCATTGCACCCGCCCAAAAAACTGTCAGGCGTATTCAACCCGATTTCTGCCTGTCGCTTTGGCACGGTAAAGGGCATGGTCTGCGGCGCGCAACAATTCATCACTGTCGCCACGAATTGACGGCACTAAGGCTGCAACGCCGATGCTGACGGTGACAACGCCGTGACTGGAATCCTCGTGTGGTATGCCTGTCGCCTGAAAACTGGCCCGTATTTTTTCAGCAAGCACCAGTACTCCACTCATATCAGAGTCAGTGCAAATAATACAAAACTCCTCCCCACCATAACGCGCAGCCAGATCTGTTGCGCGGCCAACATGTTGCTTGAGCACCTCTGCCAACTTGCGCAGACAATTGTCGCCCGCCTGATGACCGTAGCGATCATTAAACAGTTTAAAGTGATCAACATCCAACATGATGATAGCCAATGCACTGCCGGTGCGTGTTGCCCGTGCCCATTCGATGCTCAACACATCGTCGAATCGCCGGCGATTTGCCAGTCCGGTTAAAAAATCAGATGTCGACAGCTCAGCCAGCTTGATATTCAGCGCCTCCAACTCCTGCGCTTTTTGCTCAAGGGCAGCCAGCGCTTCCTCAGCCTTTTTGTGACTGGATTGCAGTTCTGCTTCACGCCTGCCAGCATCGAGCGCGATTGTTCTGAACTGCCTGACCGCCGCGCCTAGCCGGCCCAGTTCATCATCGCCCTCCGCTGCCAATGTGATATCAAAATTGCCGGCAGCAATTTGCTGCATATTGCTGCTCAACAAACTCATGCGTGCAATCAGGTATTGCAGAACATGTCGGTACATAAACACCGCGATCCCAAACACAGCAAACGCCGTTAGCAGCGCAAGCGCCCATTGATAACGTAATTGCAGCAACGCTGCCGCCTCGCCAGCTTGCGCAATTTCGTTCAGTTCCCGACCAACCAACACACTGGTTGCATCATTGACACGTGCAGTAATCTGCTGATTGGCAAGCTCCAACGATTCACTCTGCATCAACAATATCAACTCTTGCTCACGCAAACCCAGCAGCCCGGCTGGCGAGTGCACCATGTCATTAAGCTGAGCAAACGGTTGCTCCAGTGCAGTGGCCAGTTCCGGTGGCAGTTTATTGAGCGTCGTGGTGGCATTGGTCAAAGCAGTACTGACGATTTGCCGCGACAGACTCAGGGAGGTGAGTGATGCATCCTGTGCGCCGGCCAATTGTCGGCTGCCGATGGCTTCGATCTCGGCATAAAAGCGCGCTAAAGGCATCATCGGTGCGGTTTCACGGGCCATGTCACCCACGCTCTCCAGTGGCGGTGATGGCAAGGACATCATCAAGGCAATCACATCGGTATCACTCTCCAGGATGCGCATGCGATAGGTCAGTAATTGCTGAAAAACCTGCAGGTTGGAAATCAGGCTATCACTGGCAGATTCTTTGGCACGCACCAAAGCAACACGCTGATTCGCAAGCAAACGCAACTGATTCAGATTGTCTGTCAACTCTGCACCAAGGCCTATGATACGTTCTACATCGTGCGCAACGGACTCATCACTGATCGGCTGCAGATCTAGCAATGTCTTATCAAAAAGCTGCTGGGTATGGTCTACCCGCTCAAATGCGGTGGTGCGCGCAGTTTCTGTCATCACCGACATCAATGGCCCGCCAGTGCCTGCTAGCGCATCAAAGGCTTGTGCTGCGCGTAACACACCCAAGGTATCAGGCAGGCGCTGATCGAGTATCTCACTGGTCGCGCGTCCGGTGCTGGCGGTGATAAAAAAGGCAGCCGAAGACACCAGCACCATCAAGACGCCCATCACACCAAAACCCAGCAAAAAACTGGCTCTGATACCCAAATCGGTAAACGAGCGACGTACAGACTGATTAGTCAATGGGTACACGTTCGCCCGACCTCCAGACATACCAAGAGAACGGCGGGTAACTGGTCTGGATATCGCCTTTTGCATCAAAGGAAACCACACCAATGATGGTGTTTATGGGGTCTGAGCGGATGGCATCGGCAACAATATCTGCTTCCAGTGACTGCGCGCGGGTAACGCCTTCTATCCAGACTTGTGTAGCGGCATAAGATAACAAGGTATATCCGTTGGGTTCATGACCAGCCGCTCTTAATGAGGAAATGGCATCCTGAGCGGAACTGAGCTGTGAAGCCTCGGTTGGAAAGGTAAACGGGATATCTTCCGCCGCAGCGCCGGCAGCCTCATAAAAGATTGACGAAACCAGTGTGTCTCCACTGATCACTTTAAACGGAGCATTCAACAAGCGCGACTGTCGCATAAACACCCCAGTGTCCAGGCCGCCACCTACGATATAGAGCACCTCTATGCCCGCCGTCATCAACTCTTGAATTTCTGCCAGATACGATGTCGCAGACGGAGAGCTTAAAATCACTTTGGCGGGTTCCATACCACGTGACCTGAGCCCACTGATAGCCATCTCCGTCAGGCCAATGGAATAATCACTGCGAAAGTGCAGCACACCGATCCGTTGGTCTTGATGCAATCGGGCCATACGCTCTGCGGCCATATCGGCTTGCACATCATCCCGGCCAATCATCCGGAAAATCGTGTTGATGCCCATCTCGGTAACCAGTGGGTTGGTCGACGCGGGCGAGATCTGCAACACCTTGTGTTCCGCATAAACCGGCGCGGCTGAAATAGTTGCCGCCGAACAGGAATGGCCGATGACAACGGCTGGAGGGGACTGAACAAGATCTTGTGCAACTTTCTCAGCAATGGCTTTGCTGCATCCATCATCCAGGATACTGACACGGACCGGACGACCTAGCAGCCGTCCGTCGGTAAGCGTGTCTAAGGCCACACCTACACCTGTTTTCAGCTGAACTCCTACCGAAAAACTGGTGCCCACCATCGGGCCCACAACAACCAGATCAATAGGCGTCGGCATCGCGTCTTCGCCCTGCGCCAGAATCGGCAATGGACACAGCGCCGTGGCGACGAACACAAATCGATTGATCAGCACGTTGACTCTTTTCACCAGACTCTCCAATACAGGCGCTACCTGATAGTTTGCCATGACCTAACAATAATCCATCTATTGTCTACATAGAACCGTTATCGGCTACAGCCCTTTAAAATAAAGGACATGCAGCGAGCGTCTTTTGGAAAATCAGCTTCTCACCAAAGAGAACACCTGCATCACAAAACTACCTTACTGTTCCGAACTGACAACTACTTCTTCTCGGGCAACCCGGTATGCAGCGGTATCACCGGGATAAACAGCGTAATCAAAAACCCTAACAGAATAATCCAAAGACTGGCGCTGAACATGGCAGTGATTGCATTGGAAAATGCCAGCCGCAATCCTGTTTCGAGTGTGTTCACAACACGGTCAATATCTGCAGCTGGCATGTTGACCATCGCGGTGGCCACACGTTCCCGCAATGCACCCGGATTCATCACACTGGTTTGCGCCTGACTGAGACTGAAACTGCTGCCTGCAGCCTGCGCCAGCATCGGCACTTGTTTTGGCAATTCAGCGGTCAGGTTCAGTGTCAACAAGGTGCCAAACACCGCGACCCCGACCGTGTTGCCGATCTGCCGGAAAAACTGGGTTGAACTGGTAGCCACACCAATCTGCGACATGGGAAATGCCGCCTGCACAATCAGATTGACCAGACTTTGTGAAGGCCCCAGACCCAAGCCTATCACCACCATACGCCAGCTCAAGTCAGCCAGTGTGGTGTCCGGATTTATACCACTTAACAGGAATACGCCTAGCACCAGAATCGCAGCACCACCCACCATGTACGGCTTGTAATGCCCGCTTTTTGACACCAGACGTCCACTGACGATGCTGCCGATCATCAAGCCGGCCATCAACGGGAACATGGAGAAACCGCTGTTGGTGGCATTGACGCCCAACACAACTTGCATAAACAGCGGCATAAACATCACCACACCCAGAAACGCCATGCCAATCACAAAACCACTGAGATTGGTGATCACAAACACCTTGCTGCGGAACAAAGACAAGGGCATCACGGCATCCGGAGTGCGCGCCTCGACCCAGATAAAAATCACCAGCGCCACCAGACTCAGAGCAAACATGGATAACAAAATGGCAGAGTTCCACGGGTATTTACTGCCGCCCCAGGTGAGCGCCAACAGGAAGGGAATAAACACCACCAACAATAAAAAAGCCCCCGCAAAGTCGATTTTTCCGCGGGTGCCATGGTTAAGTTTTGGGGTTTTGAATGCAATCATGAACAGCGACAAAATCCCCAGCGGAATATTCGCGTAGAACACCCAGCGCCAACCGGCAATTTCATGACCAAACAGGGTGACAGTGGCAAAGTCAGTCAGAAAACCGCCCAATGCCGGCCCAACAATGCTGGCAATACCAAACACCGCGCCGAACAACCCCATAAATTTTGCGCGTTGCAGGGGCGGATACAGATCCGCGATGATACCAATAGCGCTGGTGAATAATGCAGCACCACCAATACCCTTGATCGCGCGGAAAATGATCAGCTGATGCATACCATCGCCCAGCAATGGCAAGGTGCCAAATTCACCGCTGATACCACACAGAGCCGAGCCCAGTAGAAAAATACTGATGCCAATAATCAGAATCCGCTTGCGGCCATACAGATCACCGAGTTTGCCGTAGATGGGCACCAGCACCGTGGACGCCAGCATATACGCGGTGGTGACCCAAGCGTACAGCTCCAGGCCATTCAACTCTGACACAATGCGCGGCATCGCAGTGGACAGAATGGTCATGTCGAGTGCTGCCAGCAGAAATACAATCAACAATGCAATCAGCGTGGTGCGGCGGTCTTTGTCAGAAACCGTCAGTGAGACTTGCTCGGGACTCTCGTGTGTCTGTGTATTCAAAATTGTTATCCACTGTGTTTTTAAAATAAGCCGCTGTTTTCAAACGCCGTCAGGCAATTATTTGCACCAA
The DNA here is from genome assembly GCA_030696315.1 of Pseudohongiella sp. Classification (GTDB taxonomy): domain Bacteria; phylum Pseudomonadota; class Gammaproteobacteria; order Pseudomonadales; family Pseudohongiellaceae; genus Pseudohongiella. Next base: position 39,534 of record JAUYSM010000026.1, read on the forward strand.
TCGAATAAATGAAGGCATCAACACTTCATCCAAGGTTTTTTCCATCTTTTTGAGTTTTGCCGCCGCACGGTCAAAATCTAACGTCGGTGATTTGCTTGCAAACAGTATGAAATTGCCGGATTTGCAGGGACACACCAACAGGGTACTGAAGCAATCGAAAAGGCTCTCAAACACCGGCGAATGCCTGTCAGGCATCGTGTGGTAGTTAATCACCAAGCACCCTTTTTTACTGAGTGCGCGCCAACATGCTTGTACAAATTGTTGCTGCAGCAAGATCGGGCTCATACGGTAGGCATCGTACATATCGGCAAAAATAATATCGGTACTGGCATCTTTGATACCGATCATGTGCAGTGCTGCATCATCAATACTCACACTCACGCGGGTATCATCGGGGATATCAAAATACTCCAGCGCGATGTCATATACCTTGGGCCGCAATTCAACCACATGAAAGTGGCAGCGCGACAAGTGATGATGCAGAGTTCTCAACAGGCTGCCGCCACCCAGCCCGAGCAAGGTAATATGGCGCGGCTGTATGAAGCCTAATACCAACAGCATGATGCGCGTGTATTCATGGGCTAGCGCGTAAGGTCGTTCCACATAAAACCCGCTCTGTTCATAGACAGAATCAAAACTCAACACCCGGTAACGCGGGTAGTCCACCACCAGAATATTGCCGTAGTCATCGCTGGTGCTGAGCACAATTTTCCCGTCATCCAGTACTGGATCGTCTGAAAACAAGTCTTTTAGTTTCATGGTGCAAGCGATACCGAACGGGAGTCAGCAGCGAGGGTGTCATTGAGCGCCTGCTGCGCATCAACTAGTCTTGGGTATAAACGAAAGACACCGGCGACCGGTTCGATGCCTGCCTTTTTCATGGTTTTTAATGGCTGAAACTGGACGTCCGTCAGAATGAGCTGAGCGCCTGTGCGTTGGCAATGAGTGATCAGTCTGGTGAGTGCCGACAAGCCACCTGCATCCAGCATGCTGACATTATCGAGATACAGGATGACGCCTTTATCACGTTCGCAGTAGCGCGTAAGCTCCCCAAATATTTTGTCGGCGGCAGCAAAAAATAAAGGCCCTGTTACCTTAAATACCCGGTAATTGGCTGGCACATCCTTTGGCAGATATTGTTTGTTTTGCGTGATTTCAACCACGCGGGTCATGTCGGCAATTTCTTTCATGAACAGGATGGCAGCCAGCACAATACCAGCGGTAATCGCTATCACCATGTCAAACAGAACCGTTAAGGAGAAACAGGTCAAAAAAATCAAAATGTCACTGCGCTGTGTGGTTCTGAGCAGATGCAAACTCTTGGGTGCCTCACTCATGTTCCAGGCCACAACCATTAACAATGCTGCCATGGCAGGCATTGGTAAATATCCCAGCAGACGAGCAAAACTGACCAGCCCCAGCACCACGACCAGCGCGTGAATTACCGCGGCAACTGGCGATTCCGCACCCGCTTTATAGTTGGCAGCAGAACGGGCGATGGCTGCGGTGGCCGTGATACCACCAAAAAATGGCGTCACGATATTGCCAATGCCCTGCCCCAGTAACTCACTATTTGCACTGTGACGTTTACCCGTCATGCCATCCAGTACCACGGCACACAGCAACGATTCAATTGCGCCCAACATGGCAATCGCAAACGCGGCGGGTATTAAATCGCGCATCAGACTCCAACTGATGACAAGTGGCGATCCATCCGCCCCAGCTTGCAACCACGGCCATTGGAATCCCGGCAATATGGGTGGAATACCTTGTGCAACACTGCCGTCAGCGGCGACATAACTGAAGCGCGAGTAAATCGTGTCGACGCCCATGCCTGCATTATTCAGCAGCAAGGCCACCAGACTGCCAATAATCACGGCAGGCAAATGGGCGGGAACCGGTGTTTTAAGGCGAGGCCATAACAACATCGTTACCAGGGTGATGATGGCGACTAACACACTTGGCCAATGCAGATGCCCAAAGGATTGCGCGAGCAGAGTCACCTTCTCAATATAATGCTCAGGCATGGACTCAATCGGCAGCCCAAAAAAGTCTTTAACTTGCAGCGTGGCGATGACCACGCCAATACCGCCGGTAAACCCCAGCGTGACCGGTTCAGGTATGTACTCAATCAGACGTCCCAATCGAAACAGCGCCATCACAACCAGCATCATGCCCGCCATGACGCTGGCGAGCAGCAGGCCACTGAGTCCGTACTTTTGTGTGATGGGATAAAGAATAACAACAAAGGCCGCGGTTGGACCGGAGATACTGAAACGCGAGCCGCCGGTTAGCGCAATCACAAAACCGGCTATCGCCGCAGTATACAGACCATATTGCGGCGGCACTCCGCTGGCAATCGCCAGCGCCATCGCCAAAGGGATAGCAATAATGCCTACCGTCAGTCCGGCAAGCAGATCTTTCCGGAAGCGAAGACCAGTGTAAGGCTCAGCAAAACAACTCTCTCGAAAGGCATGCCCAATACGCAAGGAAAACAAATGGGCTCGATGTGACATGTGCCAACCCTCTAACAAGTCTTGACCGGGCCAGTATAGTCCGTATTATCATTGTTCGCTAATTTCATTATCATGTAATTGTAATAAGGCCACGATGTTATTACCTGTCGCCGCCAAGCCTTTGACGAGGAGACGGAGAAATGGAACAAAAAACTGCACGCCTCACGATTCTTATTGATCCCACCAAGAAAAATGCCTTTGAACAGCTGTGTGCCTTACAAGATGTCACGCCCTCACAAGTCGTACGTCAGTTAATTCGCGAATACCTTGAAAAGCACGGGGTCAGCTATGCCAATCAGGCACAGCCCCGTCATGACACGCCGGAGATTTGATTATGTCGCAATTGCCACCCTGCCCGGCGTGTAACTCGCCATACACCTACGAGGATCAGGAATTTCTGATTTGTCCGGAGTGTGCACACCAATGGTCGCCCAATTCCCCTGCGGGTGATGAGCCAGAAACCGCCATGCAAGTGCGTGATTCCAACGGTAATCTGTTGGCAGACGGTGATTTTGTGACCGTTATCAAGGATTTAAAAATTAAAGGCGCCTCGTCGGTGCTGAAGGTCGGCACCAAGGTAAAAATTCTGCGACTGGTCGATGGCGACCATGACATTGACTGTCGCATTGAAGGCATTGGCCCGATGATGCTGAAATCCGAATTTGTGAAAAAGGTTTAAAACCTGTCACTCAGCCATACGGATAAAATGGCTGAACATCTCAGAATCAACCCGATAACCCTGCCCCGTCGTTTGCTCAGGTGCAGGGTTAAACGGATTGGATGCAGAGTTGTCGTACACCGTTTCCACTTTAAAAACGGAGCCTGCCGGGATCAGTATCTGCTCGCTCGTGCGGTAGGCAAGCTGCCAGTTGTAGTTAAAGTTGGGAATGTTAATCAGTGCTTCTTCGCGCCCATCCGGGTACCTGACACTGACCGCCATGCTACGACCCCGGCTATGTGCATGTGGTGAGTAACTGTCCAGCAGCATGTCACTGGCCAGTGGCTCAGACTCCATGACTTCCCGGTGCAGGGCGGTGTTAGCCGGAATCGTAAACTCAGGCTTTTCAAGGGCCAGTGTTCTGATGCGGCGCTCAGGTGTACCATCACTGAAATAAAGACCGATACGGGTACGATCCAGCGTTTCACGCCCTGATGTCAGATAGCGCAGCTTGAACACCAGATCTTTGTTTTTGCCCAGCAGATATCCAGCCTGCTCACCAAACGCATCATCACTTTCACCCGGCACGTAAACACTGATAAATTCAGCGTGCTCGCCAGCAATCATAGTGTCCGGGTCAGTGCTTTGCATGGACTTGTCCACTGCGTACACCAGCAGACTGTGCAGGACACTTTTGTCGCCCACTTGGTAGGCGATGGCGCTTACCCAGCGATCATCTGGCAAATCCAGCGCAACACGTTTCACCAGGAAATCGATGTTACCGGTAGCCGGGATAAATTGTTCCGGCACATCAATGATCAGGTCAGGCTGCCCGCGCGGCCACTCCGTAGCAACTGGCAAAGGTTCTGCCAAGGGATCGGACTCGCTAGCCTCTCTGGGCCCACGTTGATCGATCCATTCGACCAGCAAAGCCATTTCCTCATCGCTGAGTTCATGGGTGTTCAGCCAATTACCCACAGAATTATCGATTTGCCCGGGTGGCATGCGTCGTGTAATCACGACTTCGCGCATCATCGGACTCCAGCCCAGCACCATGATGTAACGGTTCATCGCCCAGGGCGCGAGGCCATTTTCGACGTGGCAATAAGCACAGCGTGCCTTGAGCAGCGGCGCGATTTCAGTCTGATAAGAGATTTTGCGACCGGCCAATTGTTCAATAAACCGATAAGTCAGTGTGGTGCCGTCCAGCGCGTCCGTGGATTGCTCCAGGCGGCTGGGGCGACCAATTGATTTGGCAGCCAGCGCTTCTGTCAACACGCTTTCCAGCAGACTGATATCATCAAAGCCGCGGTACAACACCCCCATGGAAATCGGATCCAGTATCAAAAACTCGCCCAGGTGCTTGACTTCAAGAGTTTTGGCAACGGTTTGTGAGCTATCGATCAAGACTGGAAAATTTCCGGGGGACGCAGTGCGCGATCGAATGAGCGCCGGCTCATCGCTGGCATTCAGCAACCAGACTAAAACGGATTGTTCTGACAATTGCGGCGCCAGCGCTGAAACCTGCCCGGCCAGTCGCAAGGATGCTTCATCGTTGTAAGAAAACGGCAGCACAATAACCGCAGCGTGATCACGATAGCGACTGAGTTGATGGAAGTTCCCACGATGATCCAGCAATCCAAAATCACCATCAGCAAATGTGATATGAGGCGCGAGCAGCAAACTCAACAGTAGCAAGGCTACCGATGTGACACGACGGACAGGCATATCATTGAATTGCATAACAGAGTTCTCTAAACAACACAGAGGACTGTATTTAACCACAACGTCCAGGTTTCACCTGACGCTTTATAAAAAATTGCTTGTTGATTCTGAAATTATTCAACATTAAAAATCAAAGACACTTTTGCTGAGCCCGGACCGAGACAAACTAGCGTCCACCTCCGCCACCCCCACCGCCACCACCGCCGGAAAACCCACCCCCACCCGCACCAGACGTGCTTCCGGGCGCAGTTGCCGCAGAGGAAATCGCGCTATCAAAACTGCTGCCAATCGTTTTGGTAAAGGCAGAAATGCGTGCCGCATCAAAACTGCCCGCATACCAGCGTGGTTGATAGTCAACGCCCTGCTGCCCTTTGATATCTGCAAATAGTCGGGCAAACTTTTTACCCCAGGCCAGCTCCACACCCAACGCAATGGCGAAGGGTAGATAGCGCTCAAACAAGGCAGGGGTCAATTCTGGCGGGTGTTTGATGTCCAAATCCTCTTTTTCTGCCACTTCCAGATAGAGTTTAAAACCCTCCAGTTTGTCCATCAGGTCGCGCCCCAAGGCGGTTGGCTGATGCAGCAACCAGGCGAATAGCAAGTGCAACGGGATCAGTGATCCAAATACCAGCAATGACACCGGTGTCATTGCTGCTTGAGAAAACGTCAACAACAACATCAACACGGCAGCAAGTATAGAAGGACCCAAGTACCAGGCATTGCGAACAAAATACGGCCCCTTGAATTCTTTGCTCAAAGCACGCGCATGGGCACTCCTGGCTTTTGAGAGCAATGTATGATTCTCGTTTTCCAACACCAAGGTGTCGGACTTTCGAAACAACTGCGCATAAAGCGCTGCCTCTCCCGGTGACAGAACCTGGTCAGATTCTCGTTTGAGTAATGTGTAGGTATTGCCCTGTTGCGAGATCAACAATCTGCCTTTGACAGCCAGACTCACAATCGCTGCTGTCAGTGTTTTGTTGTCGTAATGCATTTGCATGATGTACCGCGCTGCCGCTGGCGAAAACCCGGTGGGCGGTTCGTAATGTGGAAAAATCACCCCGCGCGGTGGGTCGCGACCAACGCGCAGCCAACACAAACAGAGATAAATCATGCATGCAGACAAGGTAAGCAGGGCCAATAAAACCGCCAGATTGTCCGAGAAAAACCAGTCGGCGCGCTGCCCCGCATCAGGTTCACTCACAATGCCTTTAGGCCAACTCAGCACCAGCGTCAGCCCGTGTGCTGGCATCAAAGCCATCGTGGTGCTTATCTCAGCTTCTGAAAAGGCGTTCGAGACTGAATAGTCCTGACCAGAGTCACCAAAAGCGCCGGTATATCCTTCAATACGGAGCAGATTCGGGTCGATCTGGCCCGGTAAAAAGACGCGCGCACTTGCCTGTTCAATAACAAAACCCCAGCCATTACCGGTTACGTTCCAATACAATTCATCGTGTGCTTCGAAAAAACCTATCTGGCGATGGGTACGATATTGCAGCTGGTACTCGTAATCGCGTGGCACCTGCAAAAAATCATCATCACCAAAATCAATACGCACGCCATTGCGGGACTCATCCATGCTCCAGGGCTCAGGCTGTCCATCACGCAGCAACTGCAGCACCTCAAACTCAACACGGTAGGCATTGCCAGCCCGGTCGCGGTATCGGGTGGGAAATTCCCGGTACAGGCCGCGCCGAATCATGACACCTTCGGCTCTGACACGAATGGTTTCCGTTACCGTCATACTGGCGTCGGCTGCGATCTCGATATCACTGTGAAACGACAGAATGCGTTCCTGCGCAGTGGTATTCACACTGACCAAGAGCAGAACCAGCGCGGCGATGCTTCTCAAAACACCTTGAAGTTGTGTCAATGCGGCGGGGGTCATGTCAGTGTAAGTCCAGTGTGGGCGCCGCTCGGGCAGCGGCATCAGAGACCTCAAAAAACTCGGCGGGTTTGAAGCCCAGGGGCTTTGCCAACAGCAAGTGCGGAAAACTTTGAATACGCGTGTTCAGTATACGCACAGCGCCGTTATAGAACCGGCGGGCATACTGAATATGATTCTCAATGTCTGTTAACTCACTTTGCAACTGTCTGAAATTGAGATCAGCCTTGAGATCGGGATAATCTTCGGCCACCACAATCAGTTTTTGCACGGCATTGTGCAATGCTGACTCAAGGGCTGCTTTATCGGGCAGGTGCTCAGCCGCGTCACTGCGAGCGCGCAACTCAGTCACTGCCGTCATCGTGGCTTTTTCATGGGAGGCGTACGCCTTGACGGTATTGACCAATTGAGGCACCAACTCATGGCGTCTCATCAGTTGAACGTCGATATCACTCCAGGACGCCAGCACCTGATTACGATCAGCGACCAGCCGATTGTAGATCCAGATCGCTGTTACCAGGGTTAACAGCAACACCCCCACTGTGACAATCACCAGTTCGCCCATCGGATAGTTATCCTTGCCTTATCCAAGAGCAATCAGAATAGCAATAAAGTGTGGCAATTGCCTACGCTTGACCTGGCAACTTGGTAGCGTTAGGCTGACAGTTGACTCAACCGCATGAAGGAAAGCGCAAACCCGTGAGCAGTTCCGCTGTCAGCATCAATAGCATGCAATTTGCCTGGCAAGGCATGGCGCAGTCTGCGCAGCAGATAGCATCAGCTGGCACAACGGCACGCGATAGCGGCGCGGACATCAATGCCGCATTATCAGGAAATGTGAACACCGCAGAGCCAATTGTAAACCTGAAAATCAATCTTCAGCTGTTTAACGCATCGGCAAAAGTGTTTGATACAGCAGACAACATGATTGGAAGTCTGCTGGACGTCAGGGTTTAAGACTCATCCATCGCTACGCGCAGCACTTGGCCGACACGCAACAGATCGTTTCGAAGGCCATTTTGCACACGCAGCGCTTCTACGCTGGTTCGATAACTTCGTGCAATACGCCAGAGTGTTTCACCGGGACGCACTTTGTGCTCCAGTTCAGTCATCACTGTACGCTGCTGCGCACTGGTTTGTGCACTTGTCGGTGCACTGGTTGCATTGGTGGCAATCAGGCGTGCACCGCTGGCAGACGCAATACCACCGGATCCTGGCACAACAAGCTTTTGTCCAATATTGATCAGATCACTGCGCAGACCATTTGCAGCGCGCAATTGCGCCACGGTGGTATCCATGCGCGACGCAACCGCAGACAGCGTATCACCACGACGCACCGTGTACTCACGGCTCTGTCCTGACTCGCCGGCCAGATAATTCACGTAATGATCCGGGAATACTGCCACATGGTAATGCGGCGGGTTGCGCTCGCGGGTCACGTCCAGAATATTGTTGTCTTCCAGCGACAACAGCGTTTTTTCCAGCCAATTGCGGCAGCTTTGTTTGGAAGGAATGCGAAGATCAACCGCCATACCGGTCGGATGCACGGAATCGCTGTGTGCATTGGCTGGTTGGCGCTCGATCGGCCGGGTCAGACTGGTCACGGTCAGTTTTTCACCACAGGCGTTGAAATACTGGGAACCCAGACGCTCGATCAGTGTTTTTACGGCCGGTTTGGCGTAGGGATAAGACACGTTGTGGATTTCCACAAACTGATTGGCGGAAACACGCACCAGTTCACCCGCTTCAACGAGTTCGTTGACTCCACGTGAAGTTCTTACAAAGGTATAACCGGCTTGCACTGCGTGCGCGTGTTGCTGCGTCATGGACGCACTTGAGCCCGACAGACTCGATTGTTGAGCCTGAATCGGAAAATTCAGAATAGATAACGTTGCCGCCACAAGTGCTGCTGTCAGGTTTTTCATGCCGCCTGCCCCACAATTTGTAGTCTTTGTTATGCACAGTATTTGCGCGAGTGACCGCATTCTCACGTGAAATATTCGTTTTGTCCAGCATAAGTATGATTTTATTGATAAAAAGCAATTTCGCCGCATTTGTATGGTCAATCGTATGCTGGCCGGGCAAGTCATTCAGTTCAATCGAAAGGACTTATCCTATTGTTTTTAGGATACTTTCACCTATATCAGGGCCAATTTGGCATTCAAGATTATTAGCGCCACACCATACCATCCCAGCAACGCCCTGGCCTCGGGGTTCCGCTTGCATCAACTTGAGCGGGGACCTGACCTGCATTGCTGCAAACTGACCTTGGCGACTTGACTGAAGGAGTAAGATCATCCATCAGTGTTTTTCCTCCACCAGGCAATTGCTCCAATACAAATCTATCGTACACCTCCCCAGTCACGGTTCTCGCTTCAAAACGGAGTTGCGAGCTCGAAAGCGTGATTGATTGGTACAACTGAACATCCTCACCAGTGACCGCCAGTGTGTTCGTCGCAGCCTCGGACACCAGGTTCATTTTAGGCCCCGCCACCGACACAACATAAACCGGGCCAACTTCCTCAGTGTCAGGGAATCCACTGCGACCATACACATGGTCATGCCCCTGCAAGACCAGATCAACTCCATACTGTTCAAACAATGGACGCCAGTGCTCTGTCAGTATCTGATTCGGAGTACCGTGCGAAACAGACATCATAGGATGATGGTAAATCACGATAGTCCATTGAGCTTTGTTGGTGGAAAGCACCTGTGTCAACCATTGTGCTTGCACAATTGCGGCAGATTCATCGTGAATTGCTCGGGTTGAATCAAGCACAATAAACCTGACATTCTGGTAATCAGTATAAAACACCGTCTGCTCGAAACCTGCCGGACCGTTTTTTGCTGAGACAAATTGAGCATCCCACTGTGGCACTCTTTGCGGCGGCATAGTGGTTTCGTTGTATTCGTGGTTACCAGGAACCGGCAACTGCAATATCGAAGGAGCAATCCAGCTCATTGCCTCAAACCATTCGCCCCAATTATTGTCCTGAACTCCCAGGCGATCGATCATATCGCCGGCATGAATCATCAATGAGGGACTCCTGGTACTTAATACTGCTTGTCTTACAACTCTCGAGAACAGTGATTTGACTGAGTTCTGCGCATCACCAAAGTACAACACCTCAAACGGAAACGGATTAACTGCATCTGGTGTTCTGAACTGAAACCACTCACTCCAGACACCTGCCCCTTTGACGCGGTAGACGTAAAGCGTGTCACTTTTCAACTGCGAAAACTCTACTGCATGATGGTGAGCAAGGCCATTGCCCGCTGTTAAAGGCAAGGTGTTTCCTTGAACTGTTTTGGCATCCACAGACAACGAGGGACTATAGCTGGCCAGGGCAATTTCCGCCTCCGCCATCGCAACGGATTCATCCGTACGCCAACTGACCTGATAACTAAGTTCCCCCTGTGTACCGGGCAGCAGAATTATCCGGTCGGGGTATGGTGAAGCCTGGTATCGAGGATACTCATCAAGAATCAAGGTATTCTGTGCAAAAATCTTCAATGGAAAACTTATTACTACAGCACAGGCAAAAATTGCCAAAAGAGCTTTGGTACACATGCTGAACTCCACTGATTTTTTCATACAGATGTTTTATAAAAGTGAAACGGAGGGCATAAATTATGCCCTCCGTTTTGTGTGACGCAGTTTCCTGTCCGCAAAACAACCAGCCCGGTCAGAACTGGTCCGTTCAGCATCAGAAATTCATTTTTACGCCGGCATTAAACTGACGACCGTAATAAACAACTGATGTCGGATTGCCACGGCTGCCCTGATACTGAACTGATGGCATGTCCGTCAGATTTTTCACGTTCAGGAATGCACTGGTCGTATCACTGATGGTGTAGTTAAACGCCAGATCCCAGACTGAGGATGCTGCATTGTAACGATCCAGTGCCTGACGTCCACCAACCGCTTCCAGACGCTCTGGCAATCTGTTGTATGAAACACGCGCACTGAACGGGCCGTCGGCATACGACACGATACCGTTGTAAATGTATTTGGGTGAGTTCACCAGCGCCAGGTCATCTGCTGAACGGCCAGGATAGGAACCCTGTGAATCCAGCCAGGTGTAGTTGGCTTCCACTCCAAGACCGGATAACAATCCCGGCAGGAATGACAGCTGTTGCATCCATACCAGCTCCAGACCTTTTACTTTGCCGCCGTCACCGTTTACGCGGGTACGCTCGTCAACACCATCGGACCCGATACGACTGGAGCTGAATACAAAGTTATCAATTTCTTTGTAGAAAGCACCGGCAGACAATACACCCAGTGGCGGAAGGAAATACTCAGCCGTCACATCAAAATTGTCCGACTCGGCCGGCTTGAGGTTCGGGTTGCCAATGATGCGCTGATTGAGCTGCGCATTTTCCTGACGTGAAGGAATCAGGTCACCGGGCGGAGGACGTGAGATTGCCTTGGTGACAGAGCTGCGCAATACCAGCCTGTCATCAATCATGGAGTAGCGCGCATGCACACCGGGCAACACGTTGGTGTAGCTGGCTGAATCGCTGACTCTGGTGATCGCGGTGATCTGGCCATTAGAGACGGTTACCGCGTTGGCTTCACTGCTGATCTCGGTACCTTCGACACGAACACCAGTCAGAATCTGCAGACCGTTGAAGTCGATGTCAGCCATCAGATAACCGGCATAAATATCTTCAGCAATAGTAAAGTCGGCATTCGCCATGGTTTCTGCACTGAACAATCTGGCAGCAGCGGTTTGTGTGAACGATTGTGGGCTGGTTTTCTGCAGATTCAGATACTGCGTCCAATCCGGAAATACCGGAATCAGTACAGCACGGCCACCAGACTCGCTCATGTAATCCGCGTTGGAATAGCGTTCTGCCAGACTTGCTGCTGTAGCACCTGTCAACCCGGTGTAACGCACGGTATCAGGTTGCGCCTGTGATGCATCCTTGAACGTTGCACGCAGACCGGTTTTTAATGTCCACGGGATAGAGGCATAACCAAAATCTCTTTCAGCGTGAGTATCGATACTCCATTCGTCTTCAACACGTGGCACCTGGTTGGTGTCGAACTGACGGAACTGCAGACGTGCCGGGTCGCTGATGTCGACACCGTTATTCACCTGGAAAGTCGGGAAATCCGGGTTGCTGCGATCGTACGTCATATTGACGCCGTTCCATGAGTTCACGACTTGCAAGGTCACCGGATACTCTTTTGTTGCCTTAGAGTATGCAAGACGACCTTCAAGATTCCAGTCGCCGGCGCGGTGTGTAATGTTACCGGTGTAAAGCTCGAAAACGTTTTTGGGTTCACGGTAAAAAACGATGGAGTCAACACGGCCGCCCGTTGAAGTGCCTGTCGTTGGACTTACATTGGATTGGGTAGCAGGATTGGGGCGATAGTCGATCGCACGACGGTGCAAATCGCGGTAATCGTAGTGGTAAATACCGCTGAAGCTTAACTGCGTGTCGTCACTGGGGCGGTAATCGAATGCCAGACCGGCACCGACTTTGTCTTTGGTTTCTTTACGGTCATAGTACAGCGACCGGTTGATGAAATAGGAGTTGGCGGCGCTGACCGTGTAGGCAGTGTCCACCACGTCATAACCACGGTGATCGCGGAAGTAAAACAGTGACGCCAACAGACCAAACTGCTCCTGCTCGCCAAAGGTATCTCCGAAGGTGACGCCGGCCTGACGGTTCCAGGTGTCACGGTTATCGTTGTAAGTTGTGCCGACTTCTACATCAAAAGTGCGACCGACCTTATCATACGCAGACTTGGTCACCAGATTAACGGTGCCACCAATGGCATCAGCAGACATATCCGGAGTTGGTGATTTGATGACATCAACTCGCGCCAGCATGTTGGCCGGGAAACTATCGAGCGCGATATCACGGTTACCATCTACGTTAGTCATACGCAAACCGTTGACTGTAACAGTGTTGTATTGGGGCGCCAGACCACGGATGGTCGCAGTACGCTGCACACCCGCGCGTGTTTCTACTGACAACCCGGGAAGTCTGACCAGTGCATCACCAATGTTACCTTCACGGATCTGACCGAGCGCATCGGCTGATACTACTGTGCGCACGCTGGGAGCGTTGCGCTGCATGTTAATGCTGGATGCAAAACCGGACAGGCGTGATAACACCAGAATTTCTTGCGGCAACACGCTTGAATTCGCCAGTCTGAAGTCGCGGCGTGCAGAGCTGCCTGGCTGTACCTGAATTGCAACGCGCTGCTGCTCCAGACCTTCATAGCTGATAACCACTGTGTAACTGCCGGCCGGAAGATTATTAAATAGAAAGCTACCGTCGCCTGAAGCAACCAACTCCCGACCCGCACCTTCAAGTCTGATACTTGCCCCAGGCAGGACATCGCCACTTGCGTCATTGATGACACGGCCAGCGATGCTACCCTGTCCTTGAGTCTGCACTGAACCTGAAGTTGTTTGGGGGAACGCCTGTTGTGGGAAGGCTGAACCAATGATAGCTGAGCTAACCGCAAGTGTTAGCGCAAGTTTTTTGAATTCCATATTACACCCTTGATTTTATGTATTGGCTCGTCGCCAATACTGAGTTTAAGGGCGCAATATGACAGTGCCACGTCACATTTATGTCATTGACGTGACCGTTCTGTGAATCTGATCGCTCTGTTTCAGAAAATAAAAAACCCACCATCAATCAAAAATTTGTCACCTGTATGATAACTGCTGGCATCACTCGCCAGATACACTGCAATACCACCAAAATCATCCGGGGAACCCCATCGTTGCATGGGAATTCTGGGCAGAATAGCCTTGGCAAACTTCTCATTCTGGTAGTTTCTGTCGGTCATGTCGGTGTGGATATGCCCCGGCAGAATGCTGTTGGCGGTGATGCCATAACGCGCATATTCCACCGCGAGACCCTGCATAATCGAAATCACTGCGCCTTTGCTGCCAGCGTAGTGTTCGGCTCTGGCCATGCCACACAAGGCGCCCAGCGAAGACACGCCGATCAAGCGGCCACCGGCATCACCTTGTTCGGCGCGCTCAACCATGTGAGCTGCCGCTGCGCGCAAGGTGTAAAACAGGCCATCTAGATTCACATCCAGCACACCACGCCAGTTTTCTTTGGTCATCTCATGAAAACGATTAAAACCGTTGGCTACGCCGGCATTGGCAATACAGGTATCAACCCGGCCAAACATCGCCAGGGTTTGCTGAAAACGGGTGTTGACCTGGTGCTCATCGGCAACATCACAGACCAACGCTTCTGCTTTTACCCGAGGGGCATGGGCGCGCAGTTCTGCCATGGCCTCGGCATTCTTGCTTGCGTTGCGTCCCCAGATGCAGACATCCGCCCCTGCCGCTGCCAGTGCCTTTGCAAAACCGAGTCCGATTCCGCCATTGCCACCGGTCACCAGCGCCACTTTTCCAGTCAAATCAAACGGGTTGTAGCTTGCGTGACTACTGTTCATTTTTTGATCCCTCCGTCCCCGTCTTTTGATTTTTAAGCTCAAAACCACGCACGATGACGTAAGCGATCAGCGCCACAATAAACACCAGCAGATACATCCAGGCGATGCTCTGAAGGCTGGCGATCAGCGTGCGATAAATCTCCAGAATCCAGCGTTCGCCCGACAACTCAAGCACACCAAACTCCTGCACTTGCGGGGTGATGTAGCGTTCCAACTCGTAAAGCCGCACACCACCGGAAATGCCAACCACGTAGGTGGCGAACATAATGTATCGCTGCCACGCCGCGCTGATACTGTCCTGAATGATGCGACTGAATATCTCGCCCATTGGTTTTCTGAACACGCGCGCGGCGGTGTACGACACCATCACAGATAAACTCAAGGTCACCAGCAGCAAGGTCAGAAACATGTGTTTTCCTTTTTTGGGGTCGGAGAGATCATTTTTTGATCTCTCCGACCCCGATTTTAAATGCCATCAGGTAATCACCAGCCTGGGTACCCAAGCCCTCATGCCCACCGACCGCAATAGCAATGTATTGAACGCCATCGACGGCATAACTCATCGGCGTTGCGTTAGCGGATGTTGGCAACCGATGAGACCATAGCTCTTCCCCGCTGTGAATGTCAAAGATGCGCAACAGGTGCTCCGTTGCGGCCCCAATCACAACCAAACCTGAAGCCGTTACCATGGCGCCACCAATGTTGGGCACTCCCCACTTGAAGTTCGGCACAAAGGCGGGCGCCAGATCAGCGATGGTGCCGAGCGGGATGTCCCACAAAATCTCTCCGCCAAGCAGATCAACGGCAACCAGCTTGCCCCAGGGAGGAGTGGTGCATGGCATGCCCAGCGAGGATAAAAATATACGCCTCGCCATGACATAGGGTGTACCGGTCTGCCGTGAGATCTGCCAGCCTTCCAACTCACCGCTTGCGCGCAGATCGTCCAGTTCATCTCGCGGAATCAGTTTGACCAATCCCGGAATCTGGTTGACATTGGTGATCGCGATCTGGCGGACTGGATCAACGGCAACCCCTCCCCAGTTCGCACCACCTGCGTAACCCGGTGACTGTACAGTTCCACGCAAAGAGGGTGGCGTAAAAATACCCTCTGATCTGAACTCCCGTAGAATGTTGCGGCATTCGCGTTTATCAAAAAATGCAACACCAAACGCATCGTCCTCAGTCAATGCTGCGTGGCTTGCCAAGGGTGGAATGCTTGAAAAAGGCTGTGTCCGTGATAGCTCTTCACCGGGCACATCCGACACCGGAACCGGTCGTTCTTCGACGTCAAACAATGGCATACCCGTGCGACGGTCAAACGCATACAGCATGGCGGTTTTGGTGACGATGATGACGGCGGGGATACTCACATCGCCACGCCTGATGTCCGTCAGCGTTGGCTGTGCGGGGATGTCGTAATCCCAGACATCGTGATGAATCAGCTGAAAATGCCATGCAACCGTGCCGGTTTTAACGTCAAGCGCCACCAGTGAGTTTGCATATCGATTGTCGCCAAGACGCTCCCCGCCATAAAAGTCCGGGCTTGGTGACGAGGTAGACACGTAGACAAGACCAAGCTCCTCATCAACAGACATCGGTGCCCAGACGTTCGCAGCACCGGTGATATCGGCACTGTTTCCTGCCCATTCAGACCGCATCGGATCATTGGCTGCCCGAGGAATCGGATCCCAGATCCAATTTGTAGAGCCCGTTCTCACATCCAGCGCCCGCACAATCCCCAGTGGCGACTCGACTGCCTGATTGTCACCGATGGCAGAACCAACAATCAGTTGATCACCCACGACGACTGGCGGTGACGTAACACTGTAATCACCCAGCCAATCGCCGCTTGCGCCCGCCGTCGCACCCAGATCTACCCAGCCTTTTTGATCACCAAAATCGCTGCACAACTGCCCGGTTTCAGCATTCAGCGCGTAGACCATGCCGGTCAATGTCCCCAGCAAAACCCGATCCGGACAGACAGACGACGCACCATGCCAAAGGCTGACACCACGGGATGCGCTTTCCGAATAGGCGATCTCGCGAGGCAATTCAGGATCAAACGCCCACAACTGCTCACCGGTCGCTGCATCCACTGCAATGGCCGTGTTGGCGCTGGTGCTGATAAACAACTTGTCCTCCCAAAACACCGGATTGGCCTGAAAGGAATGAGCCTTATACGTAAAGCCCTCATTCAAATCACCTGACCGATAGGTCCATGCGGGCGTCAAGTGCTGCAGATTATCCGCGCGAATCTGATCCAGCGAGGTGTACTGCTGACCACCCTCGCCCCCATACTGATTCCACTCTGCAGCGATGGCGCTACCTGCCATCAACATCAACACCCATACTCCTGCGCGCATGACATTTCTCCTGTTTTATTGGGGTCGGAGGGATCAAAAAACGTACAGTTGTAAACCTCTCCAACCAAGACTGGTTTTCATCTGTACAAATAATAATCCCTCCGACCCCAAGTCAGATATTGGTCAGGGTCGGAGGGACGAAGTGTGGGATCAAGTCACTGGTTTCAGGGACGAAGACTCAGTGCTTGTCTGAGTTCTTGCTGGTAGGTCTTGCTGACGGGCAACGTTGCACCTGTTGTTAACTCCACCTGAGCATCGGCGCCGTCTTTGATCGCCAGGATACTTTGAATGTTGACGATGGCTGTGCGGTGTATGCGCACAAACTGGCGAGGATCCAGCTGTTCCGTGACCGCCGTCATCGTCAGGCGCATCGGATAACTGCGATCGGCACAGTGAAGAATGACGTAGTTACTCGCCGATTGAACCCAATCGATGGCATCGGCTCTGACCAGAAACTGCCTGTTCAGCATTTTGACCAAAAACTGGTGAGGATACTGAGGCGGCGAATCCGGCGAGGATTCCACGAGGTCCGCCTGGCCCTGCAAGCGATCAACAATA
>JAUYSM010000030.1 GCA_030696315.1 Pseudohongiella sp.
TCTGAGTTCTGGCAATCCATGTAAATTGCGGATCGGTTCAGGAGCTTGATCATTGATGTTCATAAACAAACTCCAGTGTGTAGTTAACACTCTCTGTGCCAGGATCGAGCAGTTCGAGCGTGCCTTGTATCTCTGCACCTGCCGGAATCATCAGCAAGGGCAACAGGGAAACGTCCAGGTAATGCCCCGGGTAAAATCGCCTGGCAGCGACAATCTGATCTTGAATGTTTCTGAATGAGAGTTCCGCTGACGGATAGGGCATCGCAAATGACGCGGTGTTCTTGACGCGGAACTGCACCAGCAACATCGATTCGTACTCTGGATGAGAAGAAACATCCAGGAACACACTGCGCAGAAGACTGGCGTCGCGCACAATGGGTAGTTCGCAGGCCAGTCTTGCACAAACAGATTCCAGTACACTACGAGCGCGCGGATCGCGCAACAACGTGTCCCGGTTGAAGTACACCAGTTGGGCCACAAAACTGGCCGACAAAAACACGATCCCGACCAGGCTGACAACAATCAACCACCAGGACTTTGGCGCCGGGGCTGCTTCTCCCAAAATCAGGGGTTCATCAAACTCGGGTAGATGGGCCGTTTTTTCCGAGCTGGATTCCAGTATTGTCCACATGCTATCTCACGTGCGTCGTATGCCTGTGATGCGAACCCATTGATCGCGAATGACGGGCGGCTCCAGGTCGAACCATGGTTCGTACGATCGGATCAATGATTCTGTCTGTTCAGACAACACCCCTGACAAAATCAAATGACCACCCGGCTTAGTCAGGCCAGTCAGTACCGGCGTCAACTCTTCGAGTGGTCCGGACAGAATGTTGGCGAGCACGATATCTGCCGGGTCATGTTTTTCACCGGGCATAAACACGGTGAGCTTTTCTGCCGCTACACCATTCATTTCACGGTTGTTGCGGGTCGCAATAATGGCCTGTGGATCGTTATCTACCCCTACCGCTTTTGTGGCGCCCAGCAGTATCGCTGCAATCGCCAGAATCCCTGAGCCGCAGCCATAATCAATGACGGTTTTGCCCTGAATGTCGCAGCCGTCCAGCCATTCAAGGCACAGTGCGGTGGTCGGGTGGGTGCCAGACCCAAACGCCAGACCAGGATCGAGCATCAGATTGACTGCATCCGGCTCTGGTGGTTGCAACCAGCTGGGGCACACCCACAAGCGCTTGCCAAAACAGATGGGTTTAAAATCATCCATCCAGGCGCGTTCCCAATCCTGATCGGCGATCTCTTCAATCTCCAGATCCTGTTCGGTCAGTCGTGAACTGCCGATGATACGTTTGACGATGGATTTGACAGGGGCTTTGGCGTCAAACAGTGCATTTAACTGCATGTTCTGCCAAAGCGGTGTGGTCCCCGGATCCAGCTGAAAAACGGCAACATCCTCTGCATCCTGAAGCGTAACCGACACCGCGCCCAGAGACTGAAACAACGCTTCCATCTCGGCAGCTTCGGTGTCGGTTATACGGGCATTAATCTGTAACCACGGCATGTGTTTGCTCTCTTAGCTGTTTTTGCCGTGAGCGCCGTTCAGCATGTGCTCCAGATAATGGATGTTGGTGCCCCCTTTGCGGAAGTTGGGATCGCGCAGAATATCTTTGTGCAAAGGGGTGTTGGTGCGAATGCCATCAATCAATAACTCATCGAGGGCATTTTGCATGCGCACCAAGGCTTCGTCACGCGAACTGCCATAACTGATCAGTTTGGCGATCAACGAGTCGTAATAGGGAGGCACTGTGTAGCCGCTGTAAATATGCGAGTCAACGCGTATGCCATTACCGCCCGGGGCATGGAACAGGTTGATTTTGCCAGGGCAGGGCATGAAGGACACCGGGTCCTCTGCGTTGATGCGGCATTCAATGGCATGGCCTTTGATTACGACATCTTCCTGGCGGATGCTCAGAGGCATGCCGCTGGCTATCTTGAGTTGCTCTTTCACAATGTCGATACCCGTGACCATTTCGGTGACTGGGTGTTCAACCTGAACACGGGTGTTCATTTCGATAAAGTAAAACTGCTTGTCCTGATACAAAAACTCCAGGGTGCCGGCACCACGATATTTCATCAGCTTGCAGGCTTTGATGCAGGTTTCAGCGACCTGGTTGCGAATTTCGTCGGGGATATCCGGCGCAGGTGCTTCTTCCAGCACTTTTTGATGTCGACGCTGCATAGAGCAATCGCGATCGCCCAGATAAATCGCATTGCCCAAGCCGTCACCCAACACCTGAATCTCAACGTGGCGCGGATTTTCCAGGAATTTTTCCAGATACACGGTATCGTTGCCAAAGGCAGCCTTGGCTTCTGATTGTGTGACATAAATAGACTTGAGTAGTGCCGCTTCACTGTGCACCACGCGCATACCGCGGCCACCACCACCGGCTGCCGCTTTGATAATGACCGGGTAACCTATGCGCTTGGCGATGGTCAGCGTTCGCTCAGCATTGTCGTCCAGCGGGCCATCAGAGCCGGGCACTGTTGGTACGCCAGCGGTTTTCATGGCGTTAATCGCGGAAACTTTGTCGCCCATCAGGCGAATGGTTTCGGCGCGCGGACCAATAAAAATGAAGCCACTGCGTTCTACCTGATCTGCAAAGTCTGCATTTTCCGACAGGAAGCCGTACCCGGGGTGAATGGCGACTGCATCTGTGACTTCGGTGGCTGAAATGATGGCTGGAACATTCAGGTAACTTTTAGACGCGCTTGCGGGGCCAATACAAACTGATTCGTCTGCCAGGCGCACATGCATCAAATCGCGATCAGCACTGGAGTGCACGGCAACGGTCTTGATGCCGAGTTCCTTGCAGGCACGCAGGATTCGCAAAGCAATTTCGCCGCGGTTGGCAATAAGGACTTTTTCCAGCATGAGCGTGTTCCCTTAAACGATGGTGACCAGTGCCTGGTCAAATTCAACGGGCTCGCCGTCGGTGGCCAGAATGGCTTCCACTACGCCGGAATGATCTGCTTCGATTTGATTCATCATCTTCATCGCTTCAATAATGCCGATCACATCGCCTACTTTGACATGCTGACCCACTTCAACAAAGGGCGGCGATGAAGGCGACGGAGCGCGATAGAAGGTACCGACCATAGGTGATTTGACGACGTTGCCACGTACTTTTCGTGAGCTGTCGGCGTCAGCTGCTGGCGCTGCAACGGGTGCAGCTGCCGCAATCGGCGCAGGCGCTGATACCATTGGTGCACTTTGATATTGGATAGGCTGTTGCACAACTTTGCTTGCGCGGCTGATACGGACGGCTTCTTCACCTTCTTTGATCTCGATCTCCGCAATATCGGAAGACTCAAGCAGTTCGATGAGTTTTTTGACTTTTCTGATATCCATAAGTGGTCTCTTTTATCGGGTTTTTAACGTCAAATCGAAAATTAGTGTTGGTTTTGGATCTTGGTCAGTGCCGCCTGCAAGGCCAGATCATACCCTTGAGATCCCAGTCCAGTAATGGTCCCGGCAGCAATGTCCGAGAAATACGAGTGGTGCCTGAAGGGTTCGCGCTTGTAGACATTTGATAGATGAACTTCAATAAATGGGATGCTTACCGCCAACAGTGCGTCCCGCAAGGCCACGCTGGTATGCGTGAATGCGCCCGGATTAAAGATAATAAAGTGAATGCCTTCAAAGCGCGCATCGTGAATGCGATCGATCAGTTCATATTCAGCATTGCTCTGCAGATGCAATAGATGGTGCCCGGCCTCGACACAGGTATTTGCCAACCGGCGATTGATGTCATCCAGTGTCTCTTTGCCATAAACATCAGGCTCGCGAGTACCCAGCAAGTTCAGGTTGGGGCCATGCAAGACAAGTATGGTAGCCATGTTATTGGTCCGAGGTTCGGATGTTGCGCTTTGAAAGCCGGCATTTTGTCAGATTTTTCTCGGCTTTTCATCACCAAATTGTGGCTTTTCTCTGATGTTTTGTGATGTAAAAGCAGTTATCCGTCGCGAAGATGCGCAATTACTGTGTTATTTCTACATCACGCTTGGTGGGCGGGTAACAAAGGCCCGCTTCAGCGCAACCTTGAAAGCCGATAGACAGTGTAAATTGTTGCGGACTGCCATCCGGCAGTTTGAGCATGGCACGCGTCTGCTCGTAATAAACGCTGACTTCACCAAAGTACTCATCTTCGTGTTTGATGCCGGCTGGCAATACCGGGATGAGTGTGGTGACCAGGTCTTCCGGCTCGGTGATTCCGAAACTGAATTTGTCTGCGTACAGGTAATACCCCGGCGCGATTGTCCAGTGCACGCTGATGCGATCTGTGTCATCAAGGCTGATATAAAACGAAAAAGCCTGGTCAACATCCAGAAAGGCAGCTTGCTGTGTCAGGGCGCTTTGCGTCGACGTGCTTGCAGAGAATGGACTCTGGGCAAGACCTGAAGAAGGCAGAAGTATCAATAAAAACGCCAGCATGCCGGCAATCAATGCCGGCAGCGCATGGGGATATGTGTCAGGCTTGATAACGCTCAAAGACCAGTGTTGCATTGGTACCGCCGAACCCGAAGCTATTGGACATGATGCAGTCAATTTTGACGTCATCAAGGCGTTTGGTAGCAATGTTAAGACCTTCTGCCTCGGGCACAAGTTCCGTGACGTTTGCTGAGGCGCTGACAAAATTGTGCTGCATCATCAACAGGCTGTAGATCGCTTCCTGTGCACCCGTTGCACCGAGGGAGTGACCGGTCAGGGATTTTGTGGAGGTGATAATCGGAGATTTTCCACCGAAAATGGTTTTGACGGCACCTAATTCGGTAACGTCACCAACCGGTGTGCTGGTGCCGTGTGTGTTCAGGTAGTCAACGGGCCTGCCCGAGGTGGTTGCCAGTGCCATTTTCATGCAGCGTACGGCGCCTTCGCCTGATGGGGCAACCATGTCATACCCGTCAGATGTTGCTCCGTAGCCAGTGATTTCACCGTAAATTTTTGCGCCGCGCGCCAAGGCGTGATCTAGTGCTTCAACTACAAGCACTGCGCCACCACCGGCGATCACAAAACCGTCACGGCTGACATCAAACGGGCGTGAGGCAACAGTAGGTTCGTGGTTATGGCTCGTGGTCAAAGCGCCCATTGCATCAAACAGGTTGGTCAGCGTCCAATGTTCAGACTCGCCACCCCCGGCAAAAACAACATCCTGTTTGCCCAGTTGGATCAACTCTACCGCATTGCCAATGCAATGAGCGCTGGTGGCGCAGGCGGAGGAAATTGAGTAGTTGACGCCTCGGATTTTAAACGGGGTCGCCAGGCAGGCGGACACTGTGCTGCCCATGGTGCGTGGAACCCGATAAGGACCTATTTTTCGAATGCCTTTGGTGCGCAGAATATCAGCTGCTTCCACCTGATCTGCCGAAGAAGAGCCGCCAGCACCCATGATGATGCCTGTTCGATCATTGGAAACATCGGCCTCTGTCAGGCCGGCATCTTTGATGGCCTGATCCATTGCGATATATCCATAGGCAGCGGCGTCACCCATAAAGCGCAGGTGTTTGCGATCAATGTGGTCTTCAAAGCTGATGTTGACTCGGCCTGAAATGTGGGCGCGCAGCCCCATTTCTTCGTAAACCGGGTTGTAACTGATGCCGCTGCGGCCTTCTTTCAGCGATTCGAGTACAGTTGGTACGTCATTACCAATGCAGGAAACAATACCAATACCAGTCACCACAACACGTCTCATAAGTACCTCGATCAATTTCTTGGCGCGTTCTGACTTAACTCATTTGTTGAATCAGAAGCGACTTTCCGGCGTAAAAAGACCTACTTTCAGGCCCTTGGTGGTATAGATTACTTTGCCATCGACAGCGACTGTGCCGTCAGCGATGCCCATGACAAGTTTGCGCTCAATGATGCGGCTCAGTGAGATTTCATAGGTAACTTTGCTGGCTGTAGGCAGAATTTCACCGCTGAATTTGACTTCGCCTGCACCGAGTGCCCGGCCTTTTCCAAGATTGCCGCGCCAGCCGAGATAAAACCCGACCAGTTGCCACATCGCGTCCAATCCGAGGCAGCCTGGCATCACCGGATCATCGGGAAAGTGACATTCAAAAAACCATAAGTCAGGATGGATATCCAGTTCGGCAATGATCTGGCCCTTGCCATGCTCGCCGCCGTGGTCATTGATTTCCACAATTCTGTCCAGCATCAACATGTTACCGACCGGTAATTTTGCATTGCCGGGGCCAAACATGCGGCCGTAACCGCAGTCAATCAGCTCGTCTTTACTGTAGGAGCCTTTGGGTGTAAATCCTGTATTCATATGTGTAAAACAACACCTTGGTTTCACAAAGTGCGCAAGTTTATCCCGGCAAAGCAAAATAATCGAACTATTTTGCCAGACACGCCTGTTGGGGATATCTGTCCGTGGGCTGGCACCTGTATGCAATCGACGTTCTGATATAGACTTGGCGTCACGGTAAACAAGGAAGCAATATGATAATCCCCGTTATTCTTGCAGGTGGCACCGGGTCAAGATTGTGGCCACTTTCACGGCAATTAAGCCCCAAGCAGTTTATGACAATTCCCGAGTCCATGGCGGGGTCTGGCACAGATTCATCAGAACTGTCGGCTGGCGATCACAGTGCTGCTGGCACAGTGATGGCCAACGGCGACACAACCTTGTTTCAGGCGACATTGCTGCGATTGCAAGGGATTCCGGGCCTGGGCGCGCCGCTTGTCATCTGCAATGAAGAACATCGTTTTCTGGTTGCCGAGCAGTTGCGTCAGTTGGAAATGACAGACGCCATCATTGTGCTCGAACCCGTGGGGCGCAATACCGCCCCCGCGCTCACGTTGGCTGCTGAATTGATCGGCAGATTGCCAGTTGCAGCTGGGGCAGTGGACGATGAGCCGCTTCTGATGCTGGTGCTGCCAGCGGATCATGTCATCCGAGAAACAGTCGTGTTCCATGCGTGCATAGAGACTGCAAGGCAGCATGCCAGCGCAGGTGCCATGGTAACGTTTGGCATTCGCCCGCTTTATGCAGAAACAGGTTATGGCTACATTCAGCGCGGCCCAGCGGTAGGTGACGCCGTCCGGACAGCCTTTAAAGTAAAACGGTTTGTGGAAAAACCAGCACTTGAAGTTGCCCAGCAGTATCTGGACGCAGGCGACTATGACTGGAACAGCGGCATGTTTCTGTTTGGGCATGAGCGTTGGCTGCAGGAAGTCGAGCAACATGCGCCAGAAATTGCCCGCCATTGCAGGCAGGCCTGCCACAGCGCGCGTTCGGATGGCGACTTTACGCGCATAGACGCGGTAGCGTTTGCTGCCTGCCCATCAGATTCAATCGATTATGCGGTGATGGAAAAAACTGCTAACGCAGTAATAGTCCCTATGGAGGCTGCCTGGAATGATCTGGGGGCCTGGAGTTCGCTCTGGGATGTCAGTGCGCTCAAGACAAAAGACAATAATGTGCTGCGCGGTGATACGCATGTCATCAATGTCAGTCAAAGTTACATCCGAGCGGATTCTCGACTGGTAGTTGCAATTGGCATGCACAATGCGGTCATTGTGGAAACGCCGGACGCAGTGCTGGTGGCTGATAAGGATCAGGTGCAGGATGTCAAAAAAGTTGTGCAGTGGCTGGAGCGAATGTCACGTCCAGAAGCAGTGCTGCACACACTGGTGTACCGGCCGTGGGGATCCTATGAGTCGCTGGCGACCGGGCCGGGTTTCCAGGTAAAGCGCATCAGGGTACGTCCGGGCGCTTCGTTATCACTGCAGATGCACCATAAGAGGGCGGAGCATTGGGTGGTGATCCAGGGCGTGGCAACGGTGACCTGTGATGAGCGCGTATTTGATTTGCATGCCAATCAGTCGACGTTTATTCCATTGGGTAGTCGCCATCGCCTGCAGAATATGACAGACGAATGGGTCGAGTTGATTGAAGTGCAGACCGGCGCCTACCTGGGCGAGGATGATATTGTTCGTTTTGATGATGTTTATGGTCGAGTACAAACAGGAGTTGGTTCTAAATGATCAGGAAATGTTTATTCCCCGCAGCCGGTTACGGCACAAGATTTCTGCCCGCGACAAAGTCGATGCCCAAGGAGATGTTGCCGCTGGTCAACAAACCGTTGATTCAATACGGCGTAGAAGAAGCGCTGGCGGCCGGCATCAACGGCATGGCAATTGTGACCGGGCGGGGCAAACGCGCCATTGAAGATCACTTTGATATCAGTTACGAGCTCGAGCACCAGATCGCAGGAACCTCCAAGGAAGCTGCCCTGAAAGACATTCGTCACCTGATCAATGTCTGCACTTTTTCGTACACACGCCAAGTGGAAATGAAAGGGCTGGGGCATGCGATCCTCACTGGCGAGACCTTGATCGGTAACGAAGCTTTTGCGGTGTTGCTTGCGGATGACTATTGCGTCACCGAGTCTGGGGAGGATCCAGTGCTGCTGCAGATGGTCAAGTTGTACCAGAAGTATCGCTGCAGCATTGTGGCTATTGAAGAGGTGCCACACGATGAGACCTCAAAATACGGGGTGATTGGTGGTGTCGAAGAAGCCCCTGGCGTTTACCGTGTGCGCCAGATGGTTGAAAAACCCGATCCGGCCGATGCGCCATCGAATCTCGCAATTATTGGCCGTTATATTCTGACACCCGACATTTTTGACATTTTGCGTGTCACCCCTCCTGGGCGTAACGGTGAATTGCAAATTACGGATGCGCTGATGACGCAGGCAACCTACGGACGAGTTCTTGGATTTAAATTTAAAGGCCGGCGCTTTGACTGCGGATCAGTAGAAGGTTTTATTGATGCCACCAATTACGCCTATCAGCACATCTACAAACGCAAATGAGTCTGACTACCATGCATATGACGATCAGTTGTTTCAAAGCCTATGACATCCGCGGTCGCGTTCCCGATCAGCTGAATGAGGACGTTGCTTACCGAATAGGACGGGCGACGGCGCTGTACCTGAAACCAAAAACCATGGTGGTCGGGCACGATATCCGACTGAGCAGTCCTGCCTTGAGTGAGGCGCTCAGCCGTGGATTGATGGATGGGGGTGCAGACGTCATTGATATTGGTTTGTGCGGTACAGAAGAAGTTTATTTTGCTACATCGTACCTGAATGCTGATGGCGGTATTGTGGTGACTGCAAGCCATAACCCGCAGGATTACAACGGCATGAAACTTGTGCGTGAGCAGTCGCGCCCAATCAGTGGTGATACCGGGCTGAATGACATTCGCGCCCTGGCGGAAGCTGGCGTGTTTCCTGATAGTGAGAGACAAGGCACGCTGAGTCACCAGGACACACGACCTGCGTATGTGAAGCATCTGATATCGTACATTGATCTGAGTGTGCTGAAGCCGTTAAAACTGGTTATCAATGCAGGTAATGGTGGTGCAGGAATCGTTGCTGATGCGCTGGCCGAGCACTTGCCGTTTGAATTTATACGGGTGCATCATCAAGCGGATGGCCACTTTCCAAACGGTGTGCCTAATCCATTGCTGGAAGAAAATCGTGCGCCTACCATTGATGCAATTAACGCGCACAAAGCTGATATAGGCATTGCATGGGATGGGGATTTTGACCGATGTTTCTTTTTTGATGAAACCGGTTATTTCATCGAAGGTTATTACATCGTTGGTTTACTGGCCCAAAGTTTTCTCGAAAAGAATCCGGGTGCTGCCATCATTCATGATCCACGTCTGACCTGGAATACTCAGGCGGTGTGTGATGAGTTTGGCGGGCGCGCAGTGCAATGCAAGACCGGTCATGCCTTTATCAAGGAGCGTATGCGCCTTGAGGACGCAGTGTACGGTGGTGAAATGAGCGCACACCATTACTTCCGCGATTTTGCATACTGTGACAGCGGCATGATTCCCTGGCTGCTGGTATCAGAGATGATTTGCAAAACGGGTAAACCTCTCTCCGAACTGGTCGCTGAGCGCATGGCAGCTTTTCCGGCCAGCGGCGAGATCAATCGTACGGTGGAGGATGCGGCTGCGCTGATTAAAAAGGTCGAGGCGATTTACAGTGATGATGCGGTTGTGATTGATTACACCGACGGACTCAGCATGAATTTTGACCAGTGGCGATTCAATTTGCGTATGTCTAACACTGAGCCGGTCGTGCGTTTGAACGTTGAGTCGCGCGCAGACACTGCGTTGATGCAAGAAAAAACTGCAGAGCTGCTGGCGTTGTTTTGAGTAGTCATATGTCCCGCATGTGCTACTGACGAACCAGAGACATTTCGTACCGGAAGTTGTCCTCAGCAAACACATCAAAGCCCAATTGTCGATAAAACAGATGGGCAGGATTGTTTCTGAGGACACTCAAGCGGATTGGCAGACTTCGATCATTTGCCTGAGCGATGAGCAATTTCATCACGTGTGTGCCAATACCTTTGCGTTGCGCAGATGCAGTCAGCAGCAGCATTTCCAGATACAGATGATCGGATTTATGTTTTAAACAATAACCGCCGACATCTTGCTCATCGCGCGTGATGATGACAAAGCTGGATGCTGGCAGATTCGCCAAAAAGCTGTGGCGTTGGAACAGCTCATTCCATCCCCAGGTTTGTGCGATATATTGCTGCAGGCCTTCCTTGAACAACAGGTAAGCCCAATCCATTTCTTCAATTTCAGCGGTACGAAAGCTGAGCGTTGTGTTGCTTTTTTCTGGCATGGCATCATTCCCGTGCCGGCTTTTCAAATGGTGTTCCAACCGGAGTTGCCAGGCGGCGTTTCCAGCCCAGTTGTTTTTCAACCGTGCTGATCAAGGTGCCTGCCAGATCTTTTCCACTCACATCCTCAAGATCGCCCAGAGACGGTGAACTGTTTACTTCCAGTAGTAATGGGCCTTTGCGTGAGCGAATGATATCCACACCCGCCACTTTGAGTCCCATTACCTTCGCCGCGCGTAAAGCCAGTTTTCGTTCCTCTACGCTTAAGCGCACGGCGGTCACGCTATTGCCTTCCTGGCGATTACTGCGAAAGTGTCCCGGGGCTGCTTGCCTTTCTACCGCGCTGACAACTTTGTTATCAACCACCAGTAGCCGCAACGAGCGGCCTTCGGCTTCTTTTATAAACTCCTGCACCAACAGGTTTGCTTGCAATGAACGAAATGCATTGATCAGACTTTCGCCGGCGTTGCGTGACTCAGCCAGCACCACACCACGGTGATGAGGTCCTTCCAGCAGTTTCACAACCAAGGGCGCACCATTGACCATGTCCATCAGATCATCTGTATCGAGGGGGCTGTCTGCAAAGCCAGTGGTGGGTATTGGAAGTCCATGCTGAAGTAAGTGTTGCAATGAAAACAGTTTATCGCGCGACTGGCTGATAGATTGCGCGCTGTTCAGTGAATAAATGCCCAGGCTCTCGAACTGACGTACCAAGGCACACCCATAAAAAGTCAAATCTGGACGTATGCGCGGGATCACAGCATCAAGATTGTTAAGCAATTTGCCACCCCGGTAGTGAATCTCCGGATGCTCGGCGTCAAGTTTCATATAACACTGGCGTACATCGTAAAACCGGATGCGATGACCACGTTCCTCGCCGGCTTCCATAATGCGTTGATTACTGATCAGATCCGGATTACTGGCCAGTAGTCCAATGCGGAGGCCTGCACTTTCGCGCGTGTGTTGGTGATACAGCTGATCAATCTGGTTGCTGCCGACCTTGCCGCCCAAAAATGAACAGGAAGGATCCACCAGCATGCGGCCATTCATGGCTTCGCGGCCCAATAACATCCGGTAACCCATGGAATCACGGTTGGTCAACGTCAACTCGATATCCCATTGTTGATCATGATGGCGCAGTGCTGTTTTGACGACATATCGCTTTTCGCCAATTCCACTTGAGCTTTTTACAACGCGTTTATCGATAATTTCCGCTTCGCAGCGCACGATGGTGCGGCGGTTGCCTTGTAAAGGATGTACCTCAAAACTGACGTAATTAATGCCTGCACGCGAGAACGCGCGAATATTAAACGCGTGTAAGGAAGATGTTTTGGCGCCCGAATCTACCCGGACCTTTATTGCAGGAATGCCAATCTGTGGCAATGAGCACCATTCTTCACTGCCAACAACAATTTTTTGTGCCAGCTCCGTTTGCTCTATCATTGGTTTTGCAAATCTCTGGCGGTGTTCTGAATGTGCTTTATTAAGTTTTGACTTGACCCATCAAGTGATTGTGTCGCCAAGGTATCACCGCCCAATGCATCAAACATGGGGCCGCTCAATTGCTTGCCGATTTCAACACCCCACTGATCAAACGCATTGATGTTCCAGATGACACTCTGAACATACACTTTATGCTCATACAGAGCTATCAGGGTACCGAGTGCGTGCGGGTTGAGTGTCGGCAACAACAGTGTGCTGCTAGGCCGGTTACCTGGCACCTGACGATGGTGAGCCAAGCGGCTGGCCTGTTCAGACGACAAACCTTTTTTGATGTTCTCTTCAAAGGCCTCTTCGTAAGTTTTGCCGCACATCAACGCACGGCTCTGAGCAAGGCAGTTAGCCAACAAGTGTTGGTGCTGCTGCTGATCCTCAGTGCCCTGGAGAGTCGCTACGGCAATGAAGTCGGCAGGAATCATGCTCGATCCCTGATGCAGCAGTTGATGAAATGAATGTTGGCCATTGGTGCCGGCGCTGCCCCAGATCACTGGGCCCGTCTGAAAAGGCAGCGAGTTACCCAGGCGGTCCACCGTTTTGCCGAGGCTCTCCATTTCCAATTGTTGCAAAAACGCAGGCAGCAAATGCAGGTCTTGTGCATAAGGCAAAACAACATGGCTGTCGCAGTGCCAGAAATTGCGATACCACACAGCCAGTAGTCCCATCAGTACAGGAACATTGTTTTGTAACGGTGTTGCTAAAAAGTGTGCGTCAGCGTCGGCAGCGCCATCCAGCAGTTGTTCAAACACTGACATGGACGTTGCCAGCGCGATCGACAGGCCTATGGCTGACCACAGAGAATAGCGGCCACCCACCCAGTCCCACATGGGGAAAATATTGTCTGAATTTATTCCAAAGGCTTGTGCGGCTGGCACGTTGCTGGAGACCGCAACAAAATGCCGGTGAATATCCTGCTCTGTTCCACCTTCGCTTAAATACCATGTCCTTGCCAGGCGGGCATTGCTCAGAGTCTCCAGAGTGGTAAACGTTTTTGAGGCAATAACAAACAGTGTTTTGTCTGCCTCCAGCCCGTGCAACACACTGCGAATGTGAGCAGGATCTACATTTGAAACAAACAGGCAGCGAATATTCGGGTGATGGAAGGATCTCAATGCTGCAGACGCCATGGCCGGCCCAAGATCGGAACCGCCTATTCCTATATTGACGATGGTGGTAATGGCTTGTTGAGTAAAGCCTTTCCATGCGCCAGAGTGCACCTGCTCTACAAAGCTGCCAATTTTTTGCAAGGTGGCGCTGACTGTATCTGCCACTTCAGGCATTTTTGGGGGAACGTGCCCGCGCAGTGCAACATGAAGCGCGGGCCTGTTTTCGGTATTGTTAATAGGCTCGCCGTCGAACATGGCACGGATGGCATCGCCCAGTTTTTGCTCGTGAGCGATTGATAACAACGCGTCTAATGCGTCAGAGTCTATAAGATGTTTGGAAAGATCAACCAGGATGCTGGCGCATCGGTGTGTCATCTGCGTAACGCGTTGCGGATCGCTGTCGAACAGATCCTTGATGGTAGTGCCAGACTGCGTTATGCGTAGTTGCTGCGCGGCCAGCGCATTCCAACCGGTGTTGCCGACTGCCATAGTCATTCCTTGCCTACCTTACTGACGAAACCCAGTGTGTTTGGTTTAATACGCTGAAGTCTACGTTATCTCATTCGTTTAAGTCGTTCAATTGTCTGGATAACGCAGATTGATTTGTATTGTTGTGTCAGGTTATTCTGCGCCTTGGCAGTCTTGTGCAAAAAATTTTATAAAACGGCTTGCCGGCATGCGGAGCCGCTGGTAGTATGCGCGGCCTGAATGTTCAGACGGCAACGTAGCTTGCCTGATGCCAATCATGCCGACATAGCTCAGCTGTGGTAGAGCAACTGACTTGTAATCAGTAGGTCCCGGGTTCGACTCCTGGTGTCGGCACCACTTAAAATTCCCCCCCCCTGCTATTGTATTTTCCCACCTGATTTGTGTGTTTGTTGCGCAATTTTACGTACTAATACGTTACTTTCGGCCTGAATTGCGTATTGATTGCAGCGATTGATTGATTTAATGAGCCTGTTCAGTAAAATCCCTGTCATATTCGTCACATTGTCATATCAATATGTCGAATGGAAATAAGAGTAAGAGTCAGGAAGCTCAAACACTACTTTTAGGGGACTACTATGAAATCAAAAAAACTCTCGCTTGCGATCGCAAGTTTAATGGGATTGGGTGCCTTTGCAGCCATTCCTTCTGTCAGCTATGCACAACAAGCTGCTGAAACACTGGAAGAGGTTGTTGTTACCGGTTCACGTATTCGACGTGCGGATCTTGAAGGTTTTAACCCGGTCAGTGTGATCGACCGTGGCATGATTGATACACAAAGCCAGGTCAGCTTGGGTGACATTCTGCAGCGTATGCCGTTTTCGGCGGGTGCTGCGGTCAACACGGGTGTAAACAACGGTGGCTCGGGCGCCGTCAACTTCTCACTGCGTGGTCTGGGTTCCGCCAGAACACTGGTGCTGGTTAATGGTCGCCGCGTAGTAGCGTCAGGTCTTGGTGCGGACTCTGTTGTCGACTTGAACAACATCCCGCCAGCTATGATCGAGCGCGTTGAAATTCTGAAAGACGGCGCGTCAGCTGTTTACGGTTCTGACGCAGTTGCCGGGGTAGTTAACATCATTACCCGTCAGGATTACACCGGCGCACAAGTCAACATCACCTCAGGCCAGACTAGCGAAAAAGATGGTGAGCAAAGCACTGTTGACTTTAACCTGGGCACTGCCGGCGAGCGTGGCAACTTTGTGGTGTCAGGTTACTACACCGAACAGAAGCCAATCTGGGCGGGTGATCGCGCGTACTCCGAAGCTGAAATCAATTTCCATCCTTACTGGGATCCAACCGGTCAGGCTCGTGGTGGCTCTTCTGCAACCCCTTGGGGAAATCACATCAGCCCTGCGTCTGCAGGCGGTGATGGTGTGCGCTATACGCGTGGACCAGAATTTGGTGCGTGGCGTCGTTACAGTGGCGCGAATGACCCATACAACTATGCGCCGGCCAACTATACCCAGACGCCCAATGAGCGTTGGGGTTTTAGCGCATTTGGCAACTACGAGCTGGGCGATATGGGCGCTCTGAAAAACGTAGAGTTTAACAGTGAAATAATGTTCACACACCGCGCATCTCAGCGCCTGATTGCGCCTGAGCCGTTGGCGCCTTTGGCGTTTTTTGGTTCTGCGGCGCCTTACTCGCCGTTGAACTACTACAACATCACGCAAGGTCCGAAACATAGCGTCACGGGCGCAACCATGACACTGACCGATTGGCGTCGTCGTATGGAAGAAACCGGTGGTCGTGATCAGATTCATGAAACCAATACCCACCAGGTGACACTCGGTTTGACCGGTGACATCGGCAGCTGGTACTGGGACTTGTCAGCCTTTTATGGCGAGAACGATGCCAGCGTGACGGACCTTGGCTACTTCCAGCTGGAGCGCGTTGCTGAGGCAGTGGGTCCAACCTTCAGAGATGCCGGTGGTAATTTGTTCTGTAGTACTGATGGCACTGCGGCCGGGATTATCAATGGTTGTGTACCATTAAACATCTTTGGACAGCCTGGCACAGCTACCGCCGTTACTCCTGAGATGCTGCAATACATCAGCGGCAACTATGTGTCGATGACGCAGGGTGGCAACGATATGTCTGGTCTGACCTTCAACGCAGCGGGCAACATTATGGAACTGCCGGCTGGCGATCTGGGCATGGCCGTTGGCCTTGAGCGCCGACAGCTTAACGGTTTCTCACAGCCTGACTCCTTGCAGTTGCTGGGTGTTTCAACCGCCGGCTCCTCCTTGGCAACCCGCGGTGGCTACGAAGTGGATGAAGCCTATGTGGAATTCGCAGTGCCCTTGCTTGAAAACATGGAGTTGAGCCTGGCGTCACGTTATTCCGACTACAGCACCTTCGGCAGCACCACAAACTCCAAGGCAGGGATCCGTTGGGCGCTGACGGAAGAGCTGACACTGCGTACAACGGTATCTGAAGCATTCCGTGCGCCGTCAATTCCTGAACTTTACGCGGGTCGCTCTACGGGCTATCCGCAGGTATCTGATCCCTGCGCGACAAACGCCACTTCGTTCTGTGTGGCGGATGGTGTACCAGCAGGTGGTTACGACAATGCAGGGTCGATACAATTGCCAACTTTGTCTGGTGGTAGCACCGCGTTGTTGCCAGAGGAAGCCGATATCCTGACGGCAGGTTTTGTATATGAGCCGGGTTTCCTGTCAGGCTTGTCACTGACGGTAGACTATTGGGAAACTGAAATTGATGGCGCGGTATCCACACTCGGTGCACAGTTGATTCTGGACAGCTGCCAGCAGACTGGTCAGTACTGTAATCTGGTTGACCGTTGGGCAGCCGGCAGTGGTGCAACGGTTGGTGATATCAGATTGATCACCAACCTGAACATCAACGTGGGTGGTAACGAAGCATCCGGTGTGGATCTGTCAGCGCGTTACAGCCTGGATAACACCGCATTTGGTATGTTCGACTTTGGTATTGATGCTATTCACCTGATCAATTATGAAAAGCGTCTTGCCGATGGCACAGTGATTCCGCACGCGGGTCGTTTTGAAGATGGTCACGATGGTAACTTCCCTGAGTGGCGTTGGAACTTCACCACAGACTGGAGCCAGGGTAACTGGGCTGCGAACTACACAGCGCGTTATATTGGTAAAGTCACTGAGCCGTTAATCAAGTGGTTCAACGTGGGTGATGAAGAGCGTACGGTTGACAAGCAGCTGATCCATAACCTGCAAGGTTCTTATAACTTTGAGGCGTACAAAACGCGCTTGACTCTGGGTGTCGACAACATCACAGACCGTCAGCCGCCTTATGCGTACTCTGGTTTTAACGACAACACCGACCCACGCACGTACGAAACCCGTGGTCGTTACTACTACGGCAAAGTCACCTTCAGCTTCTGATTCTGGTTGCACTGAATGGTATAAAGGGGTGAGGCGCAAGCTTCATCCCTTTTTTTATTGATTGGAAATCTCTTTCATAAGGAAATCACAGGCATGGTGCGGTAAATTATTCAGTTATAGTGTAGTGATTGATGACCGACAGGGCCTTGCATAGATACAGGAGTTATGTTGCAAAAACGTTTGGAAATGCTTGACCAGTTGATTGCCAACAGACAGTTGCAGCAGGCAATCGCGTTGGGAGAGCAGTTGCGTAAAGAACTGCCTGCCAGCGTACACGCCTGTTTATCTTTAAGTGAAGCTTGTCGTCAACTGGGGCAGTTCTCAGCCGCCAGAGCGAGCGCGGAAATCGCTTATCAGCTTGAGCCTGGTGATGGTTTTGTTTGTGCGCAGTATGCGCGCACACTGGTTCCGTTCGCGGATCACAATGCGATACAAACCTTGCTGCAGCAACATCTTCGGCAGGATAGCAGGGCGGTCTGGGTAGATGAGATGATGGGTGCAGCGGCGGTCTCGATTGATGAGTGGCAATTGGCGCTGTCTTGTTTCGATAGGGTATTGGAATTGCAGCCAGGGCATTTGCATGCGCGATACATGCGAGGAGTGGCGTTGTCTGTGTTGGGGGCAAGGGACGAGGCAATATTCACGTTCAAAAAACTGATCAGGGAGCACCCCGGTTATGGGCGCGCCTGGTGGTCACTTGCTGATCTTGATTTGTCTGAAGTAGATGAAAAGCAATTGATGCAATTGCTCGGCAATAAACAACTTCATGACTCAGACAGGGTTTATTTCTGGCAGGTGCTTGGACAGCTGCAGCAGCGCAGTGGCAACCACAGTGCGGCATTTGAGTCGTGGGTAAATGCAAATCAAATCAAACACGGGAATCAGGCGAGCCAATCGGCCAGCTGGGATGAATTGGCCGCCGCGCTGTTGTATCAGGCTGAGACTTTCTCGGGAGCAACCGCGTCTGATTCAGCAGATAGCCCGATATTCATTGTGGGTTTGCCTCGCAGTGGTTCTACCTTGGTAGAACAATTGATCACTAATTCTGGTCTGGTTACGGCGCTTGGTGAATTGCGTGATCTGGAAGTTTTGATTCAGAAAGCCATTGGTCTTGATCCCTTGCCCTTACCCTTCAAACTGGATCGGAAATCCAGTGAAAGGATTGTGCCCGCGGAAATTGCTAGCGCCTACACTCAGCGCGTTCACTCCCGTTGTGCTCATGGACGGTATTCTGATAAGAATCCGGTTAACTTCCTGTTTGTCGGAGTCATCCTGCAGGCTTTTCCCAATGCTCGTATTATCCATGTTTATAAGCATCCGATGGACGCCTGTTTAGGGGTGTTTAAGCATCAGTTTGCAGCAGCTGCACCCTGGTCATATTCAGTTTCAGATATAGCGCATTTTTATGCCTTGTACCAAAACGTAATGAGTACTTGGGAGCGCTTGTATCCTGGGCGAGTTTGCCATGTAGCTTACGAACACCTATTACAACATCCTGATAAAGTAACGCAAAAAGTTTATGCCTACTGTGATCTGGCCTGGTCGGACAAGGTAATGGATTTAACGCTCAGAAAAGGACCGGTGTTATCAGCTAGTGCCAATCAGGTCAGGCAGGGCGTACATAAGCGCGCGCTGTTTACTCACAGAAATTTTGAGGCTCAGCTGGAGCCATTTAGACAAGCATTGTTGGATAGTGGTCTCCAACCGGATGACATCTGGCAGATTGGGGTGAAAAATGACTGATAACATTTTTACAAGCCGATTGAGCGTGCGTGATTATGAGTGCGACATGCAAGGTGTGGTGAATAATTCCGTTTATCTAAACTACTTGGAGCATGCACGGCATGAGTTTCTGAAACACAAGGGTTTGGAATTTGCTGATCTGACCCGGCGCGGCATTATTGTTGTGGTGGTGCGTGCAGAATTGGACTACGTGTTGCCCTTGCGCAGTGGCGATTGTTTTGATGTGACTGTGGAGCCGATTAAAATTTCCGCTCTTCGATTGGGATTCCAGCAAAAAATTATGCATGCCATCAGTCAAAAGGTAATGTTGAAGGCGTTGATTATCACTACGGCCGTCAGTGAAAAAGGGCGCCCATACTTTCCTGATGAGCTGAATTGTCTGCTGGACTAACGAGCTGTCAGTCAGGATTTGATTTAAATAAAAAGGGTGGTGCAGAATTAACTGCACCACCCTTTTTTTGATTCCTGGTCAGGTTAATCCTGACTTGGAGATCAGAAGCGTACGTCGAAACCTACGAAGTAACGACGACCCAGTACGTCGAACGTTGATGGATCAGTGTTGGACTGTACGTTCGGGCTGTACAGACGTGGCTTCTGGTCAGTCACGTTGTTGATACCACCACGGATAGTTACGCCTTCCAGTACTTCATAACGACCAGTCAGATCGTAGTACCAAGTGGCTTTTGTCCCAGTGTTAGTGGTTGCTGAGCCGCCTGTTACGGTATTGGCGTGAACCATCTCGTCGAGGTAGCGTGCTGTAAGCTGTGCTTGCGCCGGACCACGCATCCAAGTTGGTGTTATGGTGTGACGCCACTCGGGAGAAGCACTGCCGGTGCCTGAGCCGATGGTGCCAGCGAAGTCATTGACCGGATCAACGATGGTGGTCTGTGATTCGTTTTTCTCAACCCAAGTTGACACCATAGCAACATCAATACTACCAAAATCGTTAGGCAGATCCATACCAATGTTGCCGCTGAAGTCAACACCACTGGTTTTGATGAACGCCTGATTGCGCGCAAACTGTTTCAGGTTTATCACGCCGCCGTTGGTAGGTTCGCGAACAAACAGCTGGCACCACTCATTGGTTGGGCTGTAAGTGGGGTTAGCATTGTCGCGGTTAAAGCAGCGCTGCACGATAGTGGTCGCACCGACGGCTGCGATGACGTCTTCCAGTTCAATAGACCAGTAGTCGACTGTGAATGTGCTGCGCTCGAGCAAGCTTTGTTCAAAGCCACTGAACACTGCGCCCAAAGTGTATGAGTCTGCAGTTTCCGGCATCAGGTCAGGGTTGCCACCGGAGATACCGGTTGCCTGCGCGGCTGGCTGGAAGTAGGTGTTTGCGCCAGCAACTACTGACTGTGCGTTACACAGAGCTGTTACCTGAGCGCCATTGGCACCACCGCGGTAGGTTCCGACGATTGGGCCAGTAGTGTTGCAAGGATCCTGGTTGGTAAACGTCGGGAAGTTGTTGAGCTGTGGATTAAACAGCTCGCCAATGCTTGGCGCTCGCACTGCGTGTTGGAAACCACCACGAGCCCGAACCATGTCGTTGACATTCCAGTCAAGCGTCGCTTTCCACGTTTCATCTGAGCCAGAACGCTTGTTGTCTGTGACACGGTAGCCACCTGTAAACGACAATGAGTCAACCAACGGCAGGTCGTTCAACAATGGAACAACCACTTCACCAAAGATATCCTTGAATTCCAGGGCGCCGTTAACAGGCAGTTGCTCGTTAAAACCAGCAACCAAGCCTGGCTGCAGTCCGCCATCAGGTTTGAAATCGAAGTTCAGGCTACGCGCGCTGATACCAAACGCAGCTTGTACCATGCCCGCTGGCACTTCAAACAAGTTGCCGGATACAGTACCTTCCATGATCTCCTGCTCAATGGTGGTCAAGTTTTTAGCTTGCAGGCTGATATAGGCCTGGCATGCGCTGCTGATCGCTGCGCCACCAAATAAGTTGAGCCCGCCTTCACACAAGGAGGCCCCGCCGTCGGCAGCATTGAGCAGATTCTGCGTGCGGTCGCGGCGTACGTTGCCGCCCTGAACTTCATTCAGGGTTGAACGACCATAGCTGGCGTATACATCATAGTTCCACGAGCCGGTGATCAGGCCGCGGGTACCTGTGGTGACTTGCATCACATCGTGTGTGTTAAAACCGGTGCGGCCACCCAGCGCGTTAAAACGTTTTGCAAATGCAAACGGGGCTGTGGGTGCAGCACGACTGGCCAGCAAGGTCTTGACTTGCGGTGTCAGGAAGGGGTTGGTGACCGGTACTGTAAAGCCAGTTGTGCCGGCAGTTGGCGTCGGTGCCAGCTCTTGCAGAGCGTTGTAGTTAGTAAATGTGAATCGACCGTAAGGCTGGAAGTTTTCGCTGATATCTACTTCGAAGCTGGAGTACATGTTCCAGCGCTCCATTGGGAGCACCAGAATATTGGCTGGTTCGAAGTTGTATGAGAAAAAGTCCGGGTAGAATCGTGTGGCGATGTCACTTTCCGGGCCTGTGTAGCCAACCGCATTACGGTTCGGGTTGCCAGAAACACCGGTACAGAACAGCGAGCCATCCGGGTTGAAACCAAAACCTGAGGATCCACCGTTCATGTTACAGGCGTTAGGTCCAAACAGTGCATCAACTGCTGCCTGGCTTGGCGTTGCTGCACCAGGAGTCCAAGAGCCGTTAGGGAATGATGAGGTCGCGCCATCTGCTTGCGCAGAGAATGGGCGAGCACCTTTGTACATGGCATCACGGGTAAAATAGCTGCCGTTGAAAACCGCGCTGCCGCGGCCTTCCATAAACGTGCCGCCTAAAGTCAGGTCTGCACTCCACTCAACACCATCGCCTTCAGCTGTTTCACGGTATTGGCTATTGATAGCCATGCCTTCAAAGTCTTTCTTCATGATGAAGTTGACTACACCGGACACCGCGTCAGGACCGTAGGTCGCACCTGCACCACCAGTGATGATTTCCACACGCTCAATCAAGGCGGAGGGAATGGTGTTGATGTCAACCGTGCCTGCACTGGTTGAACCCATGGCGCGTCGGCCATCCATCAAAACCAGGTTGCGCCCTGAGCCCAAGCCACGCAGGTCAATCACTGCACGGCCGCTGCCACTGGGGTTGTTGGACTGAGAGCTTAGGTTTGCAGTCACTTGCGGCAATGTATTCAGGTATTGCTCGATAGTGGTGTAACCGCTTTCCAGGAGCGCGCCCTGGTCAATTGTCAGAATCGGGCTTTCTGCGATGGCGTCACGACGCGCAATCAGCGAGCCTGTTACGATTACTTCCTCGATTTCAGGCGTGTCTTGCGCAAACGTAGGCATGGAAACTGCCATACCGGCTGCGCCAGCGCTTCCGCCGATGATGGCCAGTCGAACTGCTTTTGCCAAGCTGGAATGTCTATACATCCACGTACCCTCCTTAAGGGAACTTTTTTATAGTTTACATCTCTAAATGGTTATCGCATCTATAGGGTGCAGTACAGCAGGTGATTCAAGCGCGCAACAAAACAAAATTCTCACTCAACCGTATAGTTGATGACATACGGTTGTCACAAAGCAGGCTCACAATACGCCCGAGTTTTAGAAAATTTTATGTTGTTACCGGTTCCTGACCTCCGGCACTACCCTCATGCACGCTCGCGAGAATACTAGGGATGCTTTAGCCCAGTCAATCTCGAACGAGCGCTATTTATTGATAATTGTCATCGATTTCTGAAATTTGTCACAATTTCTTAAGAATTTCATTCACTAAGCTTGGTACAGATTCACTTGCCAGGCCATAACGGTGCTCATCAAAACTCGAGCCGGTTGCTTCCAGATTAAGTTCCAGTGTTTTTGCGCCGTAACGTTTGGCCATTTGGTTAAATCCTGAGGCGGGATAGACGTTGCCGGACGTCCCGATAGCGACAAACAAATCACAATTTATCAAGGCTTGCTCAATGTGAGTCATGGCCAGCGGCATTTCTCCAAACCACACGACATGTGGTCGTAAATTGCCGGGCTGACGACAACATCGACAGATGTGATCCAGCGACAGATCCTGCCTGATTTCAAAAATCAACCCGGTCTCACGGCAGCGCATTTTGAGCAGTTCACCATGCATATGAATCAGTTTACGGCTGCCGGCACGTTCATGCAGATTGTCTATGTTCTGCGTGATCAGAATAAAATGTGTGTCCGGGAGCGAATCCAATTGATGCTCAAGCCTGGCGAGTGCTGTATGAGCGGCGTTTGGTTTTACATCCGGATGCAGCAGGTGGCGTCGTCGTTGATTGTAAAACTCGTGAACCAGTATCGGATTATTTTCAAAACCTTCCGGCGTGGCAACATCTTCAATGCGATGGCTTTCCCACAAGCCATCAGCTGCCCGGAATGTTGGTATGCCTGACTCAGCCGAAATGCCAGCCCCGGTAAGTACCACAATTGACTTGAATGGCGGGTTCACAAAAGTTACTCCAAGGGCATTACAATGACGCATGAGGCCATTATTACTGCGGCTCTATTTGCCCGCAAGTTATGCCAGAAAATCCAGCTCAAGTTACGTAAACCATATAAAGTGCGTGGAACACTTACTATAATGCGCGCTGTCACATAGGAGTCCAGTCATGTCATTACCTTCAATCGGAAAAAGTGCCCCTTCGTTTTCATTGTCAGACCAAGACGGCAACATCGTCTCGTTAGAAAATTTGAAAGGTAAAATTGTAGTGCTCTACTTCTATCCCAAAGCGATGACGCCGGGGTGTACCGTCCAGGCCTGCAGTCTGCGGGACAGCAAGTCAGAGTTAGACAAAATGGGCATTGTGGTTCTGGGTGTCAGTCCAGACCCGGTCAATAAGTTGCAGAAATTCATCGAGAAAGAATCGCTTAACTTCACATTGTTGTCGGATGTGGATCATGCCGTCGCCGAAAGCTATGGCTCATGGGGATTAAAAAAATTCATGGGTCGTGAATATATGGGAGTTCTGCGCCAGACTTTTATCATCGATGCTGAAGGCACTTTGCAATTTGTCATGGATGATGTCAAAACCAAAACCCATCATGATGATGTCATCAAGTGGATAAGCTCCAATTTGAGCAGTTAAATCTTGCAAGGCCGTTGATGAAACTCAATTTTAAACAGTATTCAGATGCTGGAGAGCCTTTGCTGATTTTGCATGGGCTTTTTGGCAGTCTGCAGAATTGGACGTGGCACAGCAAAAAGTTGTCAGAACATTTTGCTGTTTACGCTCTGGATATGCGGAATCATGGTGCCTCACCGCATAGCGATGACATGAATTATTCAGTGATGGCGAATGACATTCTGGAGTTCATGGTTGACCATCATATTGAGCGTGCGCACATCCTTGGTCACTCGATGGGCGGCAAGGTGGCGATGCAATTTGCGTTGATGGCTCCTGAGCGCATCAATCGACTGGTGATTGCCGATGTTGCGCCGGTTTTGTACGGTGGCGAGCGCGGTGAGCATGATGAGATTTTTGCAGGCTTGTCTGCTTTGGATCTGTCATCAATTGCCAGCCGCAACGATGCTGACATGCAGCTGGCCCACTTCGTTGATGATGAAGTGGTGCGCCAGTTTTTGCTGAGCAATCTGGTCAGGCAGGCATCGGGTGAATTTGCCTGGCGCATCAATTTGCCCGTGCTGAAGGCATCGTACAGCCAGCTCAGGGCTGCGCCCATTGCGGATGCGCCTTATCAGGGGCGAGTGTTATTTGTTAAGGGCGAGAGATCAGACTACATTTTACCGTCGCACAGGGACGAAGTATTGCGGTTGTTTCCCCGCGCCACACTGAAAACCATTACACAAACCGGACATTGGCTGCATGCCGAAAAGCCGGACACGTTTTACCGCATCGTCTCTGATTTTTTTCAGGAAAAAATATGACACTGTTAAGTGTGAATGTGAACAAGATCGCATTGCTGCGTAATTCCCGTGGCACCAATTTTCCGGATTTGTTGGTGTTTGTGCGCCGCATACTAGCGCAAGGTGTGCGTGGTATAACCATTCACCCGCGCCCGGACGAGCGTCACATTACCCGTCATGATGCTTTTGAGTTATCGACCTTGCTCGGCGATTATGCCGATGTTGAATTTAATATTGAAGGGTACCCCTCTGCTGAGTTTCTTGAGTTGATAAAAACCCTGCGGCCTGCTCAGTGCACACTTGTGCCTGATGAACCAGGTCAGTTGACGTCTGACCACGGCTGGGATGTGAGAGCGCATGAAGCGCAATTGACAGCTGTCATCGCGCAATTGCGAGAATGGGGCGTGCGCAGCAGTTTGTTTCTTGATCCGGACCCGACACAAATTGAGTCAGTCAAGCGAGTGGGTGCCGACCGCATCGAGTTATACACAGAAGAGTATGCCCGCGTATTTGCGGGAGGCGATTTTGAGCAATGCACACAAGTCTTGTCGCGGTACCAACAAACAGCTGCCGCAGCAACATTGGTGGGTATTGGCGTTAATGCCGGGCATGACCTCAACCTGAAGAATCTTTCAACGTTTCTGGGTATCGGCAATATCATTGAAGTGTCGATCGGCCATGCTTTGATCGTCGAGTCTCTGGAAATGGGTATGGATGACGTGCTGGCGTTGTATCTGGCGATTACGGGCGATTTTGCCGGTGATGAGCATGTCAGCTGATCGGAAAATTTTTTACGGTTACTGGATCATCCTTGCCGCATTTGTAACTCAGTTTGCCTCAATCGGACTGCAGAACTATGTCATCGGTCCGTTCACCATCCCGATGACTGAGGAATTCGGATGGACACGCGCTGAATTCACATCTGCACGTTCGATTGGTCAAATGGTGGCTGCATTTACGGGCTTTTTTATCGGAGCCGGTGTGGATCGATATGGTGGACGGCCCTTTATTCTGGTGGGCATGGCCATTCTTTCAACGTCCGTATATTCCCTTGGCAGTGTGCAATCCCTGACACATTGGATTGTGGTAAATGGTTTTATTGTCACCATCGGTGCGGCCATGATTGGCAATCTGGTTGTTAACGTAACGCTGGGTAAGTGGTTTGTAAATTATCGTGGTCGTGCGGTTGCTCTGGCGGCTATGGGCGTGTCTTTAAGCGGCGTATTATTGCCCCCAATCACTACCTGGTTGGTCGATACACTTGGCTGGCGCGTTGCATGGCATGTGCTGGGCATCGGTGCTGCGCTGTTGATTGCGCCAGCAGCGCTGGTGATTCGCAGAAGCCCTGAAGATTACAATATGAATCCCGATGGTCATTCAGCCGAGCAAATGGCCTCTGAAATGGGTGACCGTGCCAGACTGGACTACGCCAGCTCCATGACA
Organism: Pseudohongiella sp.; assembly: GCA_030696315.1. Lineage (GTDB taxonomy): Bacteria > Pseudomonadota > Gammaproteobacteria > Pseudomonadales > Pseudohongiellaceae > Pseudohongiella. The sequence continues at coordinate 26,185 of JAUYSM010000030.1, forward strand.
CGCCGGCAAGCCATGCGCACCGGGCGATTCTACGCACTGGTGCTGGCTTTTGGGTTGTTTCAGATTTCTATCACGGTCATGTTGTTGCAGACAGTACCGTTTATGACAGATGCAGGATATCCGCGTCTGCTGGCTGCCTCGATGATTTCGTTGACCTCCATACCGGCATTTATCAGTAAGCCTTTCTGGGGGATGTTGATCGACCGATATAGCGCCAGGCCCCTTGCTGCGATTGGCGCTGGCATTACCGGCTTTTCTCTGATCATCATCGTGCTAGCAGTACAGGTGCAGAATAATGTGCTGGTGTATTCGGCATTTCTTTTGATGGGCCTCGGCTGGGGGGGATTGATCCCTTTGCAGGAAGTCATCTGGGCCAGCTACTTTGGGCGTCGATATCTTGGGTCTGTGCGCGCTACAGCGTTACCGTTCACTTTTGCCATGACGGCCTTAGGCCCTGTGTTGGCGGCCGCGCACTACGACCACTTTGGCAACTATGACAATGCGTTTTTGATGATGGCTGTTTGCAATCTTGCCGCCGCGCTGATGTTGCTGCTGATTTCTGACAGTCGACCTGAACCCAGGTTTTAGAAACTGCCAATTTATCGATCTGCCTCCATTAACGTCATCAAGGCAGGCCAGACGTTTTCCACAATCATGGGCTGGGCCTCTGACGTTGGGTGAATACCATCGTCTTGCATGAGTGCGGCGTTTTCAGCGATTCCAACCAACAGAAATGGAATCAGCTCAAGCCCATATTGTTCAGCTAATTCAGTGTACTGACCATAAAACGGACCTGTATAGCGTGGCCCATAGTTGGGAGGAATCTGTATGCCTGCCAACAGTACCTGAGCGCCACTGCGTTGACTGAGTTCAATCATCTCTGCAAGATTCTGCCGGATGGTGGGTACCGGCAAACCACGCAGACCATCGTTTCCCCCCAGTTCGAGAATAACAATATCCGGGGCTGTACTGCTTAACATGGCCGGCAGGCGCGCCAGCCCTCCAGCAGTTGTTTCGCCGCTGACACTGCCGTTGACTACCCGCCAATGGTGTTTGCCTTCAGTGTGGAGTTTTTCCTGCAGTAACGCCACCCAACCCTGCTGCTCTTCCATGCGGTAGCTGGCGCTCAGGCTGTCGCCCCAGACCAGAATTACCGAATCGGCTGGTTCCCGGGCTGAGGTAGAGGGGACAATAAACAGCAGCAGCACCAGTGTGAGTGCCGGCAACAATTGAAATCGGACAAGTTCTTGAAAAGATTTGTTAATCATAAGTCGATACAATGCACTTTTAAGGCGATACCAAGACAGCAGGCGCAGCTGTCAAAGTTGAAAACAAAATGTAAATTAAGGGTAATGTGTATACGAAGTGACTGCAATCCCGGTTTTGTGTGAACTGTGCCACTGGGCCAGTACGTACAAGGTGTGATACAGCTGTTAACCGTAACATCTTTTATTTCCGGGATTCCGGCCCACGATATCAAGCAGGAGCAAGCACGGCATGACAAGCATGGTTGAGGCACGGCATTTGTGCAAACGCGTTACTACCAGTGAAGGGGAGCTTGTAATTCTCAGCGATATCAATCTGAGCATTAATGCAGCTGAGACCGTTGCTATCGTTGGGGCGTCAGGTTCAGGAAAATCAACGCTGTTGGGCTTGATGGCGGGGCTGGACAGTGCCAGCAGTGGCGATATGTTGTTGGATGGACAGAATCTCAGCACCATGGATGAGGAGCAGCGAGCGCGTTTACGAGGGCAATCGGTGGGGTTTGTCTTCCAGTCTTTCCAGTTGCTGCCAAGCCTTACTGCACTTGAAAACGTCATGTTGCCTATTGAATTGAAAAATGACCGCAATGCCCGGCAGAAAGCCGCGCAGCTGTTGCAGCGTGTGGGTCTTGAGGCGCGAGTGACACATTATCCCAACCAGCTTTCAGGAGGCGAGCAGCAAAGGGTGGCCATTGCGCGCGCGTTTGCTTCCCAGGCCAAAATTTTGTTTGCGGATGAACCAACGGGCAATCTGGATACCACAACTGGCGCGAAGGTGATTGATCTGTTGTTCTCACTGAACAAGGAGTATGGCACCACCTTGGTATTGGTTACACATGATGACCGGCTTGCGCAACGATGTGGTCGTCTGGTCAGACTTGTCGCAGGAGAAATCACAGAAGATGTTGTTGCGGGAGACGCAGTCCATGTCTGAGCAATCAGCTTCAGCATTTAATACTGTCAGCGTACGTACCCTGATCGGTGTCGCTTTGCGCTTATTATGGCGCGATTGGCGTGGCGGCGAACTGAGGTTGTTATTGCTCGCTATGATCATGGCAGTCACCTCGGTCAGCGGTATCGCATTGTTTACCGATCGACTGGAACGCGCACTGCTGCAAGAATCGGCCAACATGTTGGCTGCTGACCGAGTGCTCGGTGCGCGTGAACAACCCCCGCGAGAGTTGCTGTCAGAGGCAGAGCAGCGCGGTTTGTCTACCGCAGAATACATCGCATTTGCATCTATGGTGTTTTCGGATCAAGGCAATCTGTTGATCGCTGCCAAGGCCGTCAGTGATGCCTACCCCTTGAGAGGCGATCTGCAAATTGCAGATGAGGCCTTTGGGGTGGCGTATGTTGCTGCTCAAGGGGGGCCGGCGCGAGGAGAGGTGTGGGTAGAGTCGCGGGTCCTGCCAAGTCTTGATATCAATATTGGTGATACTGTTTTTCTGGGTGATTCTGAGTTCACCGTAAGCCGAGTGCTGGTTCAGGAGCCTGATCGCCAACAGGGCGGTATGATGGAAAACGCTGGGCCACGTTTGCTGATGCATATGGACGACGTACCGGCAACCAATGTCATTCAGCCTGGTAGTCGCGTGACGTACCGCTATCTGTTTGCAGGAGAGCAATCAGCGCTGGAAGACTACACCACTTGGGTAAGAAACCAGTTTGACGGGCAGTACCGACTTCGTGATGTGCGTGATGAGAGCGCGGAGGTCAGCGAAGCCTTAAATCGTGGGGAGAGCTTTCTGCTACTGGGCAGTCTGTTTGCGGTGTTGCTGGCCGGTGTAGCGATTGCACTGACCGCGCGCCGATACAGCGAACGCCATTTTGACTATGCTGCCATATTAAAAACGCTGGGATGTACCTCGAATCAAATTTCGATTATTTACTTCTGTATCTTGTTGGCAGTTTTGCTGTTGGCGGTAATCGTCGGATCTATTGCAGGTTGGGGACTGCACATGCTGATTCTGAATTTACTGCAGTCAGTTATTCCTATCAGTTTGCCACCGGCGTCCGGGTTGCCGTTTGTAGTGGGTGCATTGACTGCACTCATTTGTCTGTTTGCTTTTGCATTGCCGCCTTTGCTGGCTTTAAAGCACACCTCGCCCCTGCGTGTATTGCGAAAGGATCTGGCTGATGCACCTCTCAGCACGGCTTTGCCTTATATTTTTGGCATTGCAGGCGGCCTGGTACTGGTGATCTGGTATAGCCAGGATCTGTTGATCACTGCAATTCTGGTTGCGGCCGTAAGCAGTGTTGCAGTGGCGCTCAGTGCTTTGTCTTACCTCTTATTGCGCAGTGGCACTGCGGCAGGCATGCGGGCTGGTAGCGCATGGATGCTGGCGATGTCGGCAGTGCGCAGACGGCGCCGGCAGAGTGTGCTTCAAGTTCTGGTGTTCTCGTTAACCATCATGAGTTTGTTGACCCTTGGGTTATTGCGAACGGATCTGATTGCTGATTGGCAGGCGCAATTACCAGAGAACACTCCGAATCACTTCATGATGAATATTCGTAGTGATCAGGTTGCCGGTATGGAAGACTACCTGCGAGATAATGATATTCAGTCAAATCCGTTTTACCCGATGATGAGTGCTGGATTGCTGCGCGTGAACGGCGAGACGGCACCTTTGCCGTGGGACAATGATGAAGAGGGTAACAATGCAAGCAGCAGCGTAACTGAGCGCAGCGCCGAATCATCACAAGATGATACCTCAGATGCAGACGCCGCAGAAAATGATGGCAACCGATCGGGTCGCGTCGAGAATCGTCAGGTAACCTATACCGATCAACTGCCGCCGGATAATGAGTTGGTGGCAGGGAGTTGGTGGGGATCCGATGCGCGGCCCGGTGAAGTGTCGGTTGAGCTTGATTATGCAAACAGGCTCAGGCTGGAACTTGGTGACGAACTGGTGTTTAGACTGGGTCAACAAGAGGTGACTGTCACCGTGACCAGTTTTCGCACTGTGCGCTGGGACAATATGCAGCCAAACTTCTTTTTTATTTTCTCCCCCGGAACGCTGGATTCCATTGGTTCGACATACCTTTCGACGCTGTTATTGCAAGGCGAGCAAAAGGTGTTATTGAATGATTTATTGAGAACGTACCCTACGATAGTTGTACTGGAGGTAGATGCCTTGATTGAGCAAATCCAGACAATTATTGCGCAAGTCAGTTCTGCAGTAGAGTTGATTGCTGTATTGGTTTTGATCGCGGGGGCCCTGGTGTTGCTTTCCTGTGTGAATGCGACGCTGGATGAACGGTTTCGTGAGAACGCAATATTGCGCACGCTGGGCGCCGGTAGAAAACTGATCATGACATCCTTGCTGATTGAGTTCGCATTTATCGGGTTGCTGGCAGGACTGATCGCAACATTTGGTGCTGAAATCAGTGTCTACTACCTTCAAGTTGAGGTTTTTCAACAGGAGTTTTCCCCGCATTACTGGGTGTGGATTGTTGGTCCGTTAGCGGGCACACTGATCATTGCATCCTTGGGTGTTAATGCCACGCGGCGTGTTGTCAGCACCAGCCCATTGGCAGTGCTGCGCAATCTGTCAGCGTAATGAATCTGCGTCAGGAGAAATTGAAATGAAGATCACGAAGCTTATTTTATCCATCTTCTTGGCAACACTGGTAACTCTGATGACGGGCCCTGTATTGGCTCAATCAACCATGATCAACCCGGAGGAGGTGTCGCGAACGTGCGTGTTTGGTGATTGCCTTGAGGGTTTCGGGATATTGGAATTGCGCACCAGTGTTGGTACAGATCGTTATGAGGGGAATTTTAAAGACGGTATGTTTCATGGCTCTGGCCGGTTTGAGCAAATGATCAGCAGCACGGGACGCTCGTATTACGATGGCGAGTGGAATCTTGGTGTCAGAAGCGGCCGAGGTACTTACTGGAACGGAGTGTCAAATTTGTACATCGGTCAGTGGCGCAATGACTTGCGACATGGTCAAGGCGCGTACTTTTTTGGATTGACTGACTGGGCGCCGAATCGACATACCGAAAGTTGGTTGCGTGAAAATGTCGAGAATTATTCAGGTGAATTTGTAGACGACTTGTATCAAGGCAGTGGAACTTACCGTTGGCCGGATGGTCAGAGGTACGTTGGTACATTTTACGCCAATGAAAAGCACGGCGCAGGCACCTTCTTTTATGCCAGCGGCACGCGACGTGAGCAATTTTGGGAATATGGGCGTTTTCTCAGGTAAGGGAAGTAAATGATGGACTTGCAGGATATTAGGCGCGATTTTCGTAAAGGCACATTGACTCGAGACGAGCTGATTGATGATCCGATAGAACAATTCAAATTATGGATGCAACAGGCCCTGTCAACTGACCTTGTTGATCCCACTGCCATGGTGCTGGCAACCGGAGCGCGTGACGGTCAGGTGAGCCAGCGGGTTGTATTGCTGAAGGGCCTGGATGAAAGAGGGTTTGTATTTTTTACGAACTATGAAAGCCGCAAGTCTCGAGAGATCGCCGTCAACTCCAAAGTCAGTTTACACTTCCCTTGGTTTGCAATTGAGCGACAGGTTATGGTCTGTGGTGTGGCAGAAAAAGTACCCCTGGAGGAGTCCAGAGCCTACTTTCAAAGTCGCCCACGTGATAGCCAGTTGGCAGCATGGGCTTCACCGCAAAGCAGGGTTTTAAATTCGCGCGAAGCGCTGACGCAACAATTGGAAAATCTGCAAAAAAAATATGCAGACTTAGAGATTCCATTGCCGGAATTCTGGGGCGGCTATCGGGTTCGCCCCAGCCAGATCGAATTCTGGCAGGGCGGCGCAAACCGCCTGCATGATCGGTTTGTGTATACGTTACAGCCCGGTCAGGCCTGGCAGATTGAGCGGCTGGCGCCGTAACGGTTTCGCTAGCTTATTCGCGCCAGACGGGTAGTTTTTTACTGACCAAAACGCGCTTGAGTCGGGCATATTGCGGCAGGCCATTTTTGTACGGTGGGTAATCTTCACCGGAAATCAATGGCTCAAAGTATGCTCTGGCCTTCGCTGTGATTCCAAAGCCATCCTCTGTGATGAAGTCTCTAGGCATTGGTTTTTCAATATTGGCAACATCTGATAATGCAACCTCGCCCACCGTCCAGCGGTAGGTCTTGCCTGGTTTTCTGACAATGGTTGGCATCACGGCATTTTTTCCCGCCAAAGCGAACTCAACAGCTGCTTTGCCCATCGCATACGCTTGTTCGACGTCAGTAGCCGATGCGATATGCCGTGCGGCACGCTGAAGATAGTCGGCAACCGCCCAGTGGTATTTATAACCCAGCTGTTGTTTGATCATGTTGGCAAGAAACGGCGCAACGCCGCCCAATTGAGTATGACCAAACGCGTCTTTGCCGCCGGCATCCGCAAGGAATTGACCATTTTCGTAGTGAGCGCCCTCGGATACCACCACAGCGCAATATCCAAACCGCTTGACGCTGTCCTGTACTTTTTTCAGAAATGCACTCTGATCAAACGCAATTTCCGGAAATACAATGATGTGCGGCGCATCGCCTTCATGTTCCGCGGCCAGTCCGGCGGCTCCCGCAATCCAGCCTGCATGACGGCCCATTACCTCCATCACAAAAACTTTGGTAGAACTTTCGCACATCGATGCGACATCAAGCCCCGCTTCCCGAATAGAAACCGCCACATATTTGGCTACTGAACCAAATCCCGGGCAGTTGTCAGTCACGGGCAGATCGTTGTCCACGGTTTTGGGAATGCCGATACAGGTGATAGGAAAGCCTTCTTTGAGGCTTAACATGGATACCTTGTTGGCGGTGTCCTGCGAGTCGCCGCCGCCGTTGTACAGGAAGTAACGAATATTGTGGGTTTTGAAGACATCCATCAGGCGCTGATATTCAGCACGGTTGTCCTCCAGACTCTTTAATTTGTATCGGCATGAGCCAAATGCACCGGCCGGGGTATGACGCAGGGCTGCGATCGTGCTGGCAGTCTCCTTGCTGGTATCGATAAGTTCTTCTCTGAGTGCGCCAATAATACCGTTTAAACCTGCATAAACTTTTCCGATTTGATCGCCATGAGTTCGTGCGGTCTGAATGACACCGCAAGCGCTGGCATTAATAACGGCTGTTACGCCACCGGATTGTGCGTAAAACAGATTTGGTTTGGCCATGAGGTAACCTGTGTGATCAAACCCGTCGGCGAAATGCCTGACGGGATGCAATGGGGAGCTGACAGGGGCATAATGTTACAAATTGCCAGACGGCTTGGCAATCAGCCGAATGACTTCTGACAATTGTCAGTCAAGGTAGCTAGAGGAATCATGTCATCAGTATGAAAAAAATTATTATAGGAATGTCCGGCGCCAGCGGACTCATATACGGAATTCGACTGCTTGAAGTCTTGAAGGCGGCTCCGCAGGTTGAAACGCATCTGGTCATGACCGCGTCCGCAAGGCTGAATATAGCCCTTGAGACGGACTGGCAGGCTGATGCGGTGATCGCATTGGCTGATCAAGTACACTCGGTCAAGGATCTGGCTGCAAGCATTGCCAGCGGCTCATTTCGAACAGACGGTATGATTGTAGCGCCATGCTCCATGAAAACGCTGTCGGCGATCGTGAACTCCTATGCCGATAATCTGCTGACTCGCGCGGCGGATGTCATGCTTAAAGAGCGCCGGCGCTTGGTATTGATGCCTCGTGAGACGCCACTTCATGCAGGGCATTGTGAACTCTTGTTAAAAGCCTGCCAGATCGGTGCCATTATTGCCCCGCCTATGCCAGCACTGTATGCACGACCTAAAACAATTGATGACATGATCAACCATAATGTTGGCCGCGTGCTTGATTTGTTTGATATCGAGTCGGGCCTGGTCAAGCGATGGCAAGGCGCTGCGCATGCAGTACGGACAGAGTAGGGCATGCGTTTACGCTTTGTGGGCTGGCGCGCAGGCGTCCGCGATCCTGGATAAAAAAAGTGTCACATCCTGATCATCCAATTCTCCACTGTTCCTAAAGGTCTGACAGTATCGCCGCATATTGGATAAGATGTTTTCTATCTTAAAATCAGGGTGTTGCGTGAATAAGTGCTGTTCTGTCATGGTTTCAAGTGCTTTCAGCCATAGCAACTCTGACGATATTTCTATTGCCTTGATTTGCTCGCGCAAGGTTTGCCATGACGATAGGTTATCTGCAGTGAGCAGGCCGCTGAGAGACTGTGCAGCGTCTTTCATCCAGCGCCTGGTGTGCCGTAGTGGTTTAACGACACTGTTCGCATAGGCAGTTGAAACTTCGATGGCCTGAAACAACACAGCTTCTTTCATCTCTCCGTAGAAACACCCGAACCATGCGCAGTACAGCAGGATGGGTACATCCAATCCCATGGTTTCCTGCAAGGTGAGGCAGGCATCTGCGACTTCCGGTTGTCGGTAGACTGTGATGGCGAAGGCGTCGAGTTTCATCAAGAAATGAAGTCCGGAATTGTCTTTGAGGATTTGTTAAAGTAGCAGGACAAGCTTACAGGAATTTTTATGCACATCCACATTTTGGGAATCTGCGGTACGTTTATGGGCAGCCTGGCCGTGTTGGCCAAAGAGCTGGGTTTTTCAGTCAGTGGGTCTGATGCAAATGTCTATCCCCCGATGAGTACACAGCTTGAAGAGCAAGGTATTGTGCTCAATGAAGGGTTTGATCCTCGACATTTGCAACCACATCCCGATCTGGTGGTGATAGGCAATGCCATGTCCCGAGGAAATCCAGCAGTCGAGTATGTGCTGGATCAGGGCCTGCCCTATTGCTCAGGGCCAGAATGGCTGGCTCGCTTCGTGTTGCAGGGGCGTTGGGTGCTCGCGGTATCCGGGACTCATGGTAAAACGACCACAAGTGCCATGCTGGCGTGGATACTGGAATATGCGGGACTCAAGCCCGGGTATCTGATCGGCGGTGTATTAAAGAATTTTCCGGCATCCGCCCGTCTTGGTGAGAGTGATTTTTTTGTGGTGGAAGCGGATGAATATGACAGCGCATTTTTCGATAAGCGCTCTAAGTTTGTCCACTACCGTCCGCGCACCTTGATCATGAATAATCTTGAATATGATCATGCGGATATTTTTCCGGATCTGGCTGCGATACAAAAACAATTCCATCATCTCGTACGCACGGTACCGTCATCGGGACTATTGTTGGTGCCCCACAATGATCGTGCGCTGAGTCAAGTCCTGGAGCAAGGTTGCTGGACACCCGTGCAGCAATTCGAACTGACCGACCACGACGCGCTTGCAGATGCCGACCAGACGACTACGCGTTGGCTGGTGCAGATGTTGAGCGCTGATGGCAGGAACTGCCAGATCATCAAGCAAGGGCCTGGCGAGAACTACACAAAGGCCGTCATTGAGTGGTCGCTCACAGGCCGACATAACGCAAGTAATGCGTTGGCAGCGGTTGCTGCTGCCCATCATGTTGGTGTTACGATTACTACCGCGTGCGACGCCTTATCAAGGTTTGCGAGCGTCAAGCGTCGCATGGAATGGCTGGGGGAAGCAGGTGGCATCCACGTTTACGATGACTTTGCCCACCATCCGACTGCCATTGCCACCACACTACAAGGGATGCGGCAGCGACTTGTTGATGAGCCCGCAGCCCGCTTGATTGCCGTAATCGAACCACGCTCAGCGACGATGAAAATGGGTGTGCATCAGGCTACTCTGGCAGACTCCTGTGCAGATGCGGATCTGGTTGTGTGGATGGCGGGCGGAGGGAATGGATTGGATGTTGATGCGATTATACATAACAGCCCAATCCCGGCAGTTGGTTTTCAACAAACAGAGCAGATAATAGATTGGCTGCTCAACAACTGCCGGGCCGGTGATCATGTTGTGTTAATGAGCAATGGTGGTTTTGGCGGCATACATCAACGACTTTTGGATGCGCTTAAAAAAAGGTATCAGTAACGTGGAAGAAGCCGATTTGATCCCGTTGTTTCCCTTGCGTTCCGTGGTGTTCCCGGGCGGCAGGCTGTCGTTACAGATTTTTGAGCAACGTTATATTGATCTGGTCAGTCACTGTATGAAAACAGACACCGGGTTTGGTGTTTGTCTGTTGCTCAAAGGAGAAGAGCTGGTGCAGCCCGGCAGTCAGCAGCAGGTGAGCCGTGTTGGTATGTACTGCAAAATCATTGACTGGGATAAATTGCCAAATGGTTTGTTGGGCATCACAGTTGAGGGGATACGAAAGTTTACCGTGATGGAGAGCTGGGTAGCTGACACCAAGTTATTGATGGGCTCAGTGCGTTGGGAGGGCGAGGATTTTCTGGGTCAGGCGGTTTTGCCCTTGTCTGAGGAGCATGATGGGTTGGTCGATTTGCTCAGGGACTTGATGGCTCACCCACTGATTGAAGAACTGGGCGTAACCATGGATTTTGCTGATCAACGTCAGTTGGGGTGGCGCCTTGCCGAGTTGTTACCCATTCCAGTGCATCAGCGACAGCAGCTGCTGGAGATTAACGACACCAGTGAGCGACTGCGTGAGATTGAAAATCTGGTGGTCTCTGTCATGCAACACAACAATAGCTGAGTTAAGAGCAATACCCACACTATCAATGAGGTAGTAACTCGATGACTTTGCTGAAATCGACCAGAATCATCAGGTAGTCGTCAGTGTTATAGACTCCCGTGATAAAGCGGGATGAAGGATCCTGGCTGGTTGCCGGCGCAATTTCCACAAGGTTTTTATTCAGATCGATGACTTCAGCTACGCGATCAACCAGGATGCCGAGTACAAAATCCTCAATTTCCACCACGATTATTCGGGAGTTTTGAGTCTGCTCAAGGGTAGGCAAGCCAAATACTGTGCGCGCATCGATAACAGTAACCACATTGCCTCGAAGGTTGATAATACCAAGGATAAAATGGGCAGATCCTGGCACCGGCGTGATTTCCGTATAGCGCAGCACTTCATTTACCTTACCGGCGTTAAGCGCGTACACCTCATTTGACAGCTCAAAACTGACATGTTTAATCATGTCCATGTGTTCGTCAGACTTTGAACCATCAATTGCCAGATTGCCGTGCGTGTTCATAGCTCAGATCCTGTATCGCTGCCAGTCAGGTGTTTCACGGTAATTTTAGCGGCAATCTATGTAAAATCTTGAGTGCCCGAAATCAATCGAGTGGTTATCGTCCAGTTGATTGTTCATAATAAGGTCAATCTTCAATGGAGCAATCAACAATGTTGGATATCTGGTTAAATCCTGGCAGTTGGACACATGAACAATGGCTTGTGTTCAGCATCCTGGGGTTCATTGTAGTCGCGGTCATTTTTGTCGCCTACCGTCTTTTCAAAATAGTACGTAGCGTCAGCGGTAAGCGTGAACTGCCTGTGCTTCGACCAGGCAAACGGGCAGGTTCAAAACGCTGAGAATTATTCTGTTGCTGTTGTGCTGTACACATTGATCAGCGTTCAAGCAAGGTCAGATCAAGTACGGCTGCCGCGACAGCCAGCAGTACAACAACAACGGCAAGGCAGCCCAGCAGCGCAAGAATTCGAAAGGACTTTCCGTCTTTGGTATACAACCCGGACTTTTCGTATTCGCGCTCAGGCTTGTTGTCGGACTCGTGTTTTTCTTTGCTCATAAAACTCTCCTGATACAACATTGCGGGAAATACGTTGAGATTTTCAGGCAACCCACTGATATTCCTTATTGCTGTCGCCCTGTTGGCGATGCCTGCTCATGCGATTGTGATCAGGCATGATACTGGATACTTGGGATTTGTAGCCAGAGCATCAGACTATCCTGCTGTTTTTCCACTGTATACGCAGGCAAACGGGTATAAGGTTTGTGTCGCAACGCTGATCCATGAGCGATGGGCGCTCACAGCAGCGCACTGTGCCGAAGAAACCCCACTAGCTGCCTCGCTGGGCAAAGCACAGAGTTTTGTGGTGAGTATCGCCGGTACCGAGATACAGGTAGATCAATTGGTGCTTCATCCGTCCTGGCCGGATCATCCAGGATCACGCTTTGATAACACCCAGGTCGATCTTGCATTGATCAGACTGAATGTGGCAGTCAACAATGTCTCTCCGATACCTCTGTACGATGGCAGTGACGAATTGGGCCAGACAGCCACGTTTCTTGGGTGGGGGCATAGTGGAACCGGTCGCACAGGATTGTCTGAAAACGATGGTCGTTTGCGCTTTGCAAAGAACAAAGTAGATGTCGCGCAAGAACAACTGCAGTTTGTATTTGATTCGCCAGACGGACCTGACAGCGTTGCCGTCGATTTTGAAGGCGTGCCCGGGCTGGGTGACAGTGGTGGGCCAGCAATTGTCAGTGTTAATGGCATGTTATGGCTGGCAGGTGTTGCTGTTGGGGAATTGGAGCAATCACCCGGGATGCCGACCGGTCTGTATGGTGCCAGGGTGGTTTACGAAAGGGTCAGCAGGCATGTAGATTGGATCAACAAGGTAATGCATGCTGACAAGTGATAAACAAACAGTTAATTTGCTAAACTCAAACGAATTCGAAAACGACGTGTTTCCACATTCACATTCACATTCACATTAAAAGTAAGAGGTCGACAATGAGCATCAAGATTGGTGACAAAATTCCTGCGGTAACCCTAAAAACCATGGGTAAAGAAGGTCCCGAGAATATCACCTCGGCAGAGGTGTTCGACGGTAAAAAGGTCGTGCTGTTTGCTGTGCCTGGTGCGTTTACACCTGGCTGCTCAGTGACACATCTGCCGGGTTATGTCGTAAACGCAGACAAAATCAAAGCTAAAGGCGTGGATACCATAGCCTGCATGTCCGTCAATGATGCCTTTGTGATGGGTGCTTGGGGTAAATCACAAAATGCTGAAGAGCTATTGATGCTGGCGGATGGAAATGGCGACTTTACGCAAGCGCTGGGGCTAGAGCTGGACGCGAGCGGGTTTGGTATGGGTAAGCGCAGCCGACGCTTTGCCATGATTGTTGACAGTGGCGTGGTGACGCATCTGGCGGTAGAGCCTGCTGCAGGGATTGACGTAAGCTCGGCAGAAAAGATATTGGCGCTGCTTTGAGTGTTATAGACTGACCTCTCTACTTCAATATGCACTACGAGGATTCTTGATATGCTAAAAACGGAATACATCGAATACCGTGATGGTGAAACGGTACTTGAAGCCTACATAGCGTATGACGAGTCTGTCAGCGGCAAGCGGCCGTGCGTCCTGGTTGCACATGACTGGACGGGGCGCAGGGATTACGCCTGCGCCGGTGCAGAGCGCATGGCTGAAATGGGGTATGTCGGTTTTGCAGTCGATATTTATGGCAAAGGCGTGTTCGGAAAAGATGGAGACGCACAGGGGAACTCAGCCTTGATGATGCCGTTTGTGGACGACAGAACATTATTTCGGCGTCGTATGTTGGCAGCGTTGTCAGCAGCCCAGGATCTGTCGCAGGTCGACGACGGCAATATCGCCGCGATGGGTTATTGTTTCGGTGGGATGGCTGTGCTTGAGCTGGCGCGTTCTGGTGCAGCACTGAAAGGTGTTGCAAGTGTGCATGGTTTGTTGGGCCAAGGTGGTGTTTCCAACCAGCCTATCAAGGCCAAAGTGTTATGTTTACACGGTCACGATGATCCTATGGTCACTCCCGAGCAAGTGCTGGCGTTTCAGTCTGAAATGAGCTCGGCAAATGTTGACTGGCAGGTTCACGTCTATGGCGGAACCAAACACGCTTTTACCAATCCGGCAGCCAATAACCCTGAGTTTGGCACCGTCTATAGTTTGAGCGCCACTCGGCGAGCAGAGCGTGCGTTATCAAATTTTTTTAATGAACTTTTTATAGAAATGCCACCCTTGGATGTAGCCCCCTAAGTGCGCGATATCTGCCCGGCCAATCTCGATAGCTGCGCTCATCTTGATGAACTGGCATTGCTGCGCAATCGTGTAGCGGAGTTGAATACTCAGGTCATTACGGATGAGCTGACAGGCTTGTTCAATTACCGTCATTTACTGCATACCTTAAGCGTAGAGATTGAACGTGTGCGACGCAGTGGTGGTGAGTTTTCTGTCTTGATTGTTGATTTTGATAACTTTAAGAAACTGAACGATACCTATGGCCATGACTTTGGCAATCTGGTGTTGCGCACGGCGGGTACGTTCTATCGCAAGTCATTGCGCAAGCTCGATGTGCCTTGTCGTTTTGGTGGCGAGGAGTTTGTTATGGTGCTGCCGGGCACTGGGCTGCGCGAGGCAGTGTTGTTGGCCGAGCGCCTGCGAAAAGGTGTTGAGGCACTGCAATTGTTTTCGGAAGATGATCGAGTACTGGTGACGGTCAGTACCGGCGTTGACGTGTTCCGTGCGCGGGATCAGATCACGCCTGATCAATTGATCCATCGCACGGACAAACAGTTGCTGCAAGCCAAACAAATGGGCAAAAACCGGGTTTGTTTCCCGGATTATGCCGATCAGTCTGGTGGCATGTCTTATGATGAACGAGCGGCATTAATGGATGGATTCAGCAATCAGCGCAGTTGATCCAGTTGTTCAGCCAAGTGATGCAAGATCGCCGCAGTGGCTCCCCAGATTCGATGTTTCCCAAATTGGACTTCCCAAAACTTGCGCTCCCTGCCTCTGAACTCAATGTGGTTAATGCGGTAATTGGCTGGATTCAACAGTGTTGAGGCCGGTACAAAAAAGATTTCGGCTACTTCGTCAGGGCAGGCGATCAGATCGACATCGGGGTCAATCAATCCCACAACAGGTGTGACATGAAACGCGGAAGGCATGATCAGTGCTGGTAACTTTCCCAGTATGGTGACGTCATCAGGGCGCAGTCTGGTTTCTTCTTCAGCCTCACGCAAAGCCGTATAAATGATGTCAGGGTCGTCGGGATTGACGCTGCCGCCTGGCAAACTCACTTGACCGGCATGACGGCGCAGATGCGCGGTTCTTAAAGTCAGCATGATGTGACTTTCGTCGAACCGGCTGTTATCGAACGGTTTTGTCAATGTGATCAGTACGGCCGCATGTCGCACGGCCATACCATTCACAAGGACATCTGGTTGGTGATTTTGTTCAAACGGGTCAGGCGGCACTATCAATCCAGACGGGGCAGGTGACAGCTGGAAATACGCTTCCAACTTATGCAGAATGCCGCTGTCTTTCATGCGTGCTGCCTGACTCCTTGTCAGTTAAAGCGCCAGTTGAGCGCAACAAAGGCGCGTAGTGGCTCACCCGGGAAGTAACGATCGCCACCAAATGCCGCCCAGTCACCGCGCTCTGCATATCGCGTATCTGTCAAATTCAGAATGTTGAGCGACAGGGTAAGGTCTTCCGTCGCTTCCCATCGTGTACGCAGATTCACGACCTGATGACCTTCATACAGGTTGAGGTTTTCCGGGTTTGTAAAGTACTCACCCATCCCTACCAGTTGCAGCTCGGTCAACAGGTCCGCAGTTGGGCGCCATTGCAATTGCAAAGTGCCAAAGTTGCGTGGTGCAGATGAAACATCGTTACCGTTGAGATTGACTCCACCTGAAATTTGATCGTTCTCATAAGTATGCAGGGCATAGTTGTATGCACCGCTGATGCGCCACTGCTCATTGATGTCGAAAGCACCACTGAGTTCGGCGCCTTTGTGACGAGTATGCATGTTGTTCAAATTGATGCGGTTACTGTCTGTGATGATTTCATTGTCCTTGTCCATATAAAAAGCAACAGCTTCATACGTGAACGGGCCTTCACCCCCTGAAATGCCCAGTTCAATACTGTCGATCTCTACAGCATCCAGATCCGCAACAGTCTGATTATTCTGCAGGCGGTACAACTCGGTTGCTTGTGGCGGTCTGAAGCCGCGTGTTACCCGAAATTGCACATCGTGATTGTCATTCAAGGCATACCGGATACCCAGTTTAGGCGCCAGATTGCCAAACGTGTCAGAGCGGTCCGCAGGCCTGTTATAGCGGCATCCGCCCATGGTGCAAGGTACACCGTTGTCGCGCGTGCGGCCGGTCAACATATTGTTGTCGTAGTCGTAGCCCATTCGTTCGAAGCGCAGACCCAAGGTAATATCAAAACCGTTATCCCAAAATTGTTGATACTGTACAAATGGTGCAATTTGGGTGGCATCGACGTCATAGTCGTAGTGTTTACCAATTGGAACGGTAGCAACTACAAGCGGTGAACCTGTCGCTGGACTGAATTGTGTCTGCTGCAGTGAGCCCTCGGTAAATTCGAGATCCAGACCTGCCGCAAATTTTTGGTTATCACCAAAATTTTTGTAGGTCGCAAACTGCAAGCCCACGCTGCTGTGTTCGTTCACCTCGGTGGGTGCACCGGGCAGGAAGTGTTGCACAAAGTCCAGATCTGCTTTGCGGTAATAAGGCGTCAGGATCACATCCCAGCCACTGTCGAGTGAGTAACTGACACTTGTCCATAACCGGGTGCTTTGATTGTTACGATAAGCCTCTGGGTTAGGATTCTGGCGTCGAAGCACATCATTTTTGTATGAATTTGCCCCAACAACGTAGCCCGCCGTTTCCTGATTCAGGTTGGTGATGGTGATGCCGCCATCGAGTTCGACACCGTTATTCAAGCGACTGGTGTAGAGCCAGGACAGTTTTTGCTGATCGTAGCCACTTTCTGGCCGGAAGCCTTGTTCGCTGATGCCATTTAGCAGCAGCATGTGCTTGGTATTGCCATTGTCAAAACCAATGCGTGCGTTACTGCGTAAGGTGCCACGAGGGCCTGCTTCAAGAGAGAGTTCACGACGGTCATCAGGCGTAGGCAGCACAACGTTGATCATGCCGTGTACGGCATTTGATCCGTAAAAAGCCGTGCCTGGGCCACGAATAACTTCGATGCGTTCGGCATTCTCTGAGTGAGAGTCAAACAGTTCATTAACGTTACAAAAGCCTGCGGCCCGCAAAGGTATGCCCTGTTCTGCAAGCAAAAATGCACCACAGGCGCCGCCACCGCTCAGCACTGGCGAGCGGATCGCTGTCAGACTCTCCTGGCCATTGTTACGGTTGATATTCACGCCGGGCAAACGGTTGGCTGATTCCTGAATGTGGGTATGTGCGGTCAGTTTTAAATCTTCTTCAGACAGGATGGCTATGCTGCCATTAATGTCTGCCAACGCTTCCGGGCGGCGGGAATAAGACGTCACAACAATCTCTTCTATCGACGGCGTTCCGTCTGTTTGCGCGAATGCTGGCGCCATGTTGCCTGCCATCAGCGCGGCACACGAGACGGCCAACAAACGGCGCCCGGATGTGCCAACTGGGTTTATCGTATTCATCCTTGATTTTTGAATTGTGGGTATGCGTTTGACAGTGAATGGCTTTTTCATTGGAACTCTCCCGTAGAGTATTTGCATCTTAGGTCATGGACCACAAGAGTCTTTGTCAATCAGCTTTGCGCATTACAAGTCTCTGCCTGTAAGGCTTTTTAATCAGCGTGAAACGATAGCATAGAAACCACCAAATTTGTGCTTGCCGCTTGGTACATACGGTGGCTATGCTTGCTCGCAAGTTTAACTGAGGTCTGCGCGGGCCAGGAGTGCTTCACATGCAAATCAAGGACAAAGTTGTGGTGGTGACAGGTGGGGCTAGTGGCATTGGCAAATCACTCTGTGAACGATTCGCAACCGAAGGCGCAAAAGCAGTTGTTGTAGCTGATATCAATCAGGAAGGAATTGATGCGGTTGCTGCCGCCATTGCGGGAAAGACACAGACAATCGCGATCAAAACGGATGTCAGTGTTGAGGAGGATATCAAAGCCTTGGTTTCACAAACGTTGGCAGCCTTTGGGCATATAGACCTGTTTTGCTCCAATGCCGGTATTTTCACAATCGGCGGTGAAGAGGTGACTGACGATGCCTGGGATCGAATCTGGGACATCAACGTTAAATCTCATATCTACGCAGCGCGGGCGGTACTGCCAGCCATGTTGGCACGCGGTGAAGGTTATCTGTTGAATACCGCCTCAGCGGCCGGCTTGCTGAGTCAGATAGGATCTGCGCCTTATGCGGTTACCAAACATGCGGCGGTGGGGTTTGCTGAATGGTTGTCTATTACCTACGGTAATCGCGGCATCAAGGTGTCAGTCTTGTGTCCGCAGGCAGTTCGCACTCAAATGACAGCCAACACCCGTGGCGGCGGAGTAGCGGGTGTAGATGGCATGCTCGAACCAGATGCACTGGCGCAGACCGTGATTGAGACCTTGGCGGAAGAACGATTTTTGTGCCTCCCCCATCCGCAAGTGCTCACCTATATGCAAAGGAAAACAGCTGATTATGACCGTTGGCTGTCGGGCATGCGGCGCTTGCAGGATCAGTACTCGGATCAATATAACAAATGAGCAGGCAAGCTTGTTGTCAGCCCTGGCAAGACTTGAGCGTTGGGAAATGGTAGGGTATGCGGGTTTTTTTTATCTGACAGTGTAAACAGCACAGGAATCTCGTAATGACTTTGATGATTGGCAAAAACTCGGTAGTAGCAATCAACTACACCCTGACTAACGACGCCGGTGAGGTGATGGACTCTTCTGAAGGCGGAGCGCCGCTGACGTATCTGCACGGTGCGCATAACTTGATTGCGGGCCTTGAGAAGGAGTTGGAAGGTAAAGCTGCCGGCGCGAAGTTCAAGGCAACAATTGCCCCAGAAGATGGTTATGGTGAAAGTGATCCTGCCATGATCCAGACTTTGCCACGCGAAATGTTCCGCGGCGTAGACAATATTGAAGTGGGCATGGGTTTTACCGCCCAAGGGCCGCAAGGTCAGCAGCACATTGTTGTTACCGCGGTCAGCGGTGATGAAGTGACTGTGGACGGTAACCATCCTATGGCGGGGAGGACTCTGCACTTCGCGGTGGAAGTGATCAGCGTGCGCGAAGCGACCGCAGAAGAGATCGACCACGGCCACGTGCACGATGGTTCACATCACCACTAATCGTTCTGCAACAACTCCAGCCAGTTGCCATCGGGATCCTTCACGATGGCAATGCTTACCCCGGGCCGGATGGTTTTAACCGGAACAACAATTGAATATTCCGCCTTTTCGCACGCTGATACGGTCTCCTGCAGATTCCCGATGTGGAAAGTGAAGTAACGCATACCTGTCGCTGCGGGTATGCCGCCTGGCACCGCATCTGCCGCCGGTGGTCTATCCAGTTGCACAATCTTCAACACGGTGTCACCGACTTTTAAACGGTGCATTGTGCCGCCGGATGGCATCGGAATAATGGACTCCAACGGCAAACCCAAAAAGTCTTTGTAAAAAGCCAACATAGGCCCGGCATCGCGCGTAATGATACCGAGGTCTATGGCTGGCTTTTTAAGGTCCAGGCGTAAATCTGCACTCATGGCGCTATTCACGCGTTATATCCCATGATTGCTTTGACTTCGAGGAAGTCGTGGAAACCTTCTATGCCCCACTCACGGCCATTTCCTGACTGTTTATAACCTCCAAATGGTGCCGCAAAATCAGGGCCCGCACCGTTCATGTGAATCATGCCGGTGCGGATTTGCCGCGCGATAGCGCGGGCGTGATCGGGGGCTCCGGACACATAACCGGATAATCCGTACACGGTATCATTTGCAATGCGAACGGCATCGGCATCATCTTTGTACGCGATGATCGATAACACGGGCCCAAATATTTCTTCGCGGGCAATGGTCATGTCATTGGTGACATTGGCAAACACAGTGGGTTTGACAAAATATCCGGTTTCCAGACCTTCGGGTTTTCCGGTTCCGCCTGCGATCAAGGTGGCGCCTTCGTCGATGCCGGCCTGAATCAGAGACTGGATTTTGTCATATTGCATTTGACTGACTACCGGGCCAAGGCGCGCTGTTTCATCAGCTGGATTACCCGGAACAGCTTTGGCGGCAGTAGCTCTTGCAATCTCGATGGCTTCAGCCATGCGTGATTCTGGTACCAGCATACGAGTTGGCGCATTGCATGACTGGCCACAGTTGCCAAAACATCCCATCACCCCGCCTTTGACAGCCGCCGCCAGATCAGCTGAGTCCAGAATAATGTTGGCAGATTTACCGCCCAGTTCCAGACAGACCCGCTTGATGGTGTCTGCTGCTGCTTTGGAAACCTCGCGGCCGGCCCGGGTTGAGCCTGTAAAAGACACCATATCGATTTCCGGGTGGGCAGAAATAGCTGCGCCGACGCAGGGGCCGTCGCCATTCACCAGATTAAACACGCCCGGCGGAACGCCTGCTTCATGGATGATTTCCGCCAGAATCATGGCGCTGATGGGTGCAATTTCGCTGGGCTTTAACACCATGGTGCACCCAGTCGCCAAGGCTGGCGCGACTTTGCAGGTAAGCTGATTCAGCGGCCAGTTCCACGGTGTGATCATGCCGCAAACACCTACAGGTTCTTTGATGATCTGGGTGGTGCCGCGAGTCTCTTCAAATTCATACGTGGATAGAATATGTCGGGCAGTCGCAAAATGTGCGATCCCTGTGCCCACCTGGGCAGCCCGGGCAAAGCTGATTGGTGCTCCCATTTCCTGGGATATTGCCTGCGCCAGGTCTTCGGCGCGTGATTTGATGCCTGCCAGAATCTTATCCAGAATCGCCAGGCGGTGTTCACGACTTGTTTGTGACCAGGCAGGGAAGGCGGCGCGCGCAGCCTTGGCTGCGGCATCAACATCGTCGGCGGTGCCAAGTGCAATGCGAGTAAATGGTTTTTCAGTGGCCGGGTTTATCACGTCCAGCGTGGGGCGATTATCGGGTTTGACCCATTCGCCATTGATGTAAAAGGATAAGTAGTCCTTGTTCATATATTCCCCCGGTTTTATTGATCTGAAAAAAATCTAAGTCGAGCAGGTGATCGATTATCAGCGAATTTGATTTCCAGTCAACCGGATCGTCAGTTCGATCTCTGCAAACGAAAATTAAATGATCTTGCTAGCCACACAAAGGCAGGCGTTGCCTGAGTCTTTACATGGCGTATACTGAATTCCATGAGAGCTGGGTTGGTGCTGTGCGGTCTTGATGATACACAGTCAGAGGAAACTGGTCATGGGTTTGTCTTTACTTCGAATTTTTCTGCTTTTGATGATGTTGTCGCCTGCCGTGGCACAACAGGCCGACGAACAGGTGAAAGATGAGGAGCTGGCGCAAGACGAGTCGATGGTTGATGAAGCCAGGGCAGCAGAAGTGCAGTTGCTGCGTGAGAGCGCTAACAATCTGCAAGCCCGATTGGCAGAATTGGCGGATCAGGCAGGTTTTTACGATGTGTCACTGGCTGAAGTGCAGCTTGATCTCGGACGAGTTTATCTTGAGCTTGAAGAGTTTACTTTGGCAGAGGATATGCTAACCCAGGCATTGCAATTGCTCCGTATTAATAGCGGTCTTTATGATGCCCGGCAAATTGACGTCCTTGAACAACTGGTGAATGCGTATAAATTCCAGTCTGATTGGAAAAAGGTGGACGACTATCAACACTTGGTTTTCTCCTTGCAGCAACGTCACTTTAAGCCGGAGTCGCCAGAGTATGCAGATGCTGCGCTGAACATGGGTGAGTGGCGAATATTGGCATCCAGGGCCAATATTACCGGTCGAACCGGAACATATCAGTCGGTGCAGGCCCTGGAAGAAATTAAGGACATCTATACGCAAGCGATTGTGCACGCTCAGGATCGTGGTGATGTGCCAAGGTTGTGGCAATTGACCTACGCTGGTGCGTTGCTGGATGTTGAAATGGCTCGCCATCTGCTGAACACCGATATGAACGATATGATGATCGCTGCGCCGAGGTATTTGACACAAACAGTCTGTAGAACTGTTGCCGGTGCAAATGGCACGACTCAGCGCGTGTGCTGGCAAGAAACTGTCAATAACCCAGACTACTACTCCCAATTGAATAATCAGCGGCGGACGCAGCTTGAGCGCGCGCGGTTGAATCTGCAACGAGCAGAGCGCGAGTTGAATGAATTGTTGGCAGCAAACCCGGCGTTTGCCAGTGAGCAAGCGGATCAAACCATGGAAAATCTTCAGGTATTAAGCAAGGTCAGCGATGAGCTGATGCGTGAGTCACGACGTACAACGTTTCAGGCATGGTAAAAGTTACGGCCGGTATAAAAGAGCTTCACTTATCACACTCAACACACAGGAGTTTTTATGTTTAAACAATTGAAAAAAGTCGCCTCACGTACAGCCACTGTTGCTCTGCTCTCAATGACCGCCATGATTTTGCCATCCCTGAGCTCTGCGCTTGAGGTTGGAGATAAAGCGCCTGATTTCACCTTGCAGGCATCCAATGGGCAAACGTATTCGTTGGCAGATTTTGTTGGAAAACAGCCCGTTGTATTGGCGTTTTTTCCTGCTGCGTTTACAGGCGGCTGTACTATTCAGTGCAAAGCTATCCGTGATAGCAGCGACGAAATCAAAAGTTATAACGTTGCTTACTTCATGGCAAGCGTTGATACCGTTGAGAAAAATACTGAGTTTGCAAAGGAATACGAACTGGATTTTCCCGTCTTGGCGGACCCTGAAAAAACGATGACACAGGCATTTGGTGTATTGAGTGAGCGTGGGTTTGCAAATCGATGGACTTACTACATTGATGCGCAAGGTATTGTTGTGAAAATCGATAAGTCCACCAACCCTTCATCTGCAGGTAAGGACCTGGCGGACAGCATGGCCGCATTAGGGTTCCCGCGCGTTACGCAATCTGCAGGCTTGTAAAAAGCCTGGCAACAAAACTGATCGGTGATTTGTGGCTTGAAAATGATACTTGTGGGCATTGTTGTGATGCCCACTTTGTTGTCTTGCTCCGGTTAACAACCCTGTGCCAGAATACTCAGCATTATGGCTCATAAAACTCTTGCGATTATTGCTGCGTTGTCCCTGGTCGGGGTTCTGTTTCTGGTATATCTGGCGATGACTTTTGAGCCGCCAGAGGCTACCAGGACCGTGACTATTGATACTCCTGTTCCTCGACCTGTCGAGCGTGTCATGCCAGCTGCACAACCTGCAGTGGCTGATCCTACTCCCACTGCGCCCGCAACTGAGTTAGTCACTATCCCTGTTGAATCGGAGCCCGAGCCAGAAGAGCCTTCCGAGCCCTTGCCGTCGCTGAATAACAGTGATCCGTTTGTACTTGCCAGACTCGCAAGTATGGAAATGGGGGCGAGCCTTCTGCGTGTGTTGGCGCCCGAAGATCTGATTCGCAAATTTGTGGTATTTGTCAGTAATGTGGCAGAAGGCGAGTTACCGCAGCTGGAGTATCCAGTCCGGCGTCTTGGTTCCGAATTTGTGGTCAGAGAAATCGATACCAATCTTTTCGAAATGTCGACGGCAACTCATCAGCGATTTAATTCTTTGATAGACACCCTGGTTGCACTTGATCCTCAACAAGGCGTAAGCATTTACAGAGCCTTGCGCCCGCTATTTCAGGAAGCATATGCCGAGATCGGATACCAAGGTAGTTTTGATGCGGTGCTGATACAGGCAATTGACCAAATCATGAGTGCGCCCCAGGAATCGGGTCCTTTCCAGTTGATTAAGCCTTCAGTCATGTACTTGTATGCGGAAAGTCGTATCGAGGACCTGACCCCGGTACAAAAGCAATTGTTACGGTTGGGTCCAGACAATACGGCTAAACTTCAGGCTATCCTGCCTGCCTATCGGGAGCGATTGCAGGCTGGACGTTAAGATGGAACAGGAAGTTTCTGTTGCGGATGCGCAACAACTGCTTGGACCTGCGCTTAACATTCTCAGGACAGTGTTTGGCTACGAGGATTTTCGTGGGGCCCAGGCAGAGATCATTCTTGAGCTGATACAAGGCCGTAGTGCCTTGGTACTGATGCCTACCGGCGGTGGCAAATCCCTTTGTTATCAAATCCCATCCTTGTTGCGGCCCGGTGTGGGCATTGTCATTTCGCCGCTGATTGCTTTGATGCAGGATCAGGTAGACGCTTTACGTGCTGCGGGCGTCCGAGCGGGATTTATCAATTCGTCACTGAGTAACGACGATTATCAGTCTGTGATGCGCTCACTCAGACGTGGTGAATTGGATTTGCTGTATCTTGCACCTGAGCGTTTAAACCAGGCAGGTACTCTTGAGTTATTGGCAGGACTACAAATAGCGCTGTTTGCCATTGATGAGGCTCATTGTGTCTCTCAGTGGGGACATGACTTTCGAGCAGATTATCTCTTGCTCAGCATATTGCACCAGCGCTTCCCCACTATTCCCCGCATTGCATTGACTGCCACAGCCGACGCCGCCACACGTGAAGAAATTATCAATCGTTTGGAGTTGCAGGATGCCCGGCATTTTGTAACAGGTTTTGATCGACCCAATATCCAGTATCGAATCACTCAAAAACGAAATCCTCGCCAACAGTTGCTGGAGTTTTTGCGTCGCGAACACAGTGGGGATGCGGGCATCATTTACTGTCTGTCGCGCAAAAAAACAGAAGAGACAGCGTTTTGGCTTGAACAGCAGGGTTTCACAGCATTGCCATACCATGCGGGTCTGAGCTCGGCCGACAGATTACGCCATCAGCAACGGTTTCTGCGTGAAGACGGCGTAATTGTTGTCGCCACTATTGCGTTTGGTATGGGTATCGATAAACCCGACGTGCGGTTTATCGTGCATCTGGATCTGCCTAAAAGTATCGAGTCCTACTATCAGGAAACCGGGCGCGCAGGTCGCGATGGGGAACCTGCGACTGCCTGGATGGTGTACGGCTTGCAGGATGTCATCAAACTGCGCCAGATGATGGACGAGTCCCAAGGCAATGAGCAGTTCAAACGCCTGGAACGTATCCGTCTGGATGCCATGCTGGGGCTGTGCGAAATTACCAGCTGTCGCAGGCAGTCTTTGCGACAGTATTTTGGGGAGGAAGCGCCGGATCGTTGTGACAATTGTGATGCGTGCCTGAACCCTGCACCAACCTGGGATGGGACAGTGGCAGCCCAAAAGGCCCTGTCTTGTGTCTATAGAACTGGCCAGCGCTTTGGAGTTGCCTACCTGATTGAAGTGCTTTCGGGTTTGGAGAGTGAGCGCGTTTTGCAAAACGGACACCACAATCTCAGCACGTTTGGCATTGGCAGAGAGCTAGACAAGTCGCAATGGCAGTCGGTTTTCAGGCAATTGGTAGCAAGAGGATTCCTGGGCGTTGATCACAATAGTTTTGGTGGACTGTATTTGACGGCGCGCGCCCGCCCGGTATTAAGGGGTGAAGAAACGATGCGCTTGCGTGAGGATGTGCAAGAGGTAACCGCCAAGGGTACCCGTCAACGCAACACAGACTCGGGTATGCTGCCAGAAGATCGACGTTTGTTTGAGGCGCTGCGTCTGTGCCGTAAACATCTGGCGGAGCAATTTGATGTGCCGCCATATGTGATATTCCATGATGCGACGCTGCTCGATATGGTGCATCTAAGACCATTAAATGCCCAGCAATTGTTGTCTGTAAATGGTGTAGGTCAGGGGAAACTGGCCAAATACGGTGATGCATTTTTGCGCATAATCAATGAGCACGAACTTGATCTGGTATAGAATGCGCGCGTTTTGGCCAGCGCCGGTTTTACGTTCCGGTGAGCAGATTGGAGTATCTTATTGATGAATAAGCCTATTGTGGTGGCGGCAATGTATCGCTTTGTCCGCCTGGAAGATTTTGAGGCCTTGCGAGCGCCTTTGCATAAAGTGATGATGGACAATTCTGTTCGAGGGACATTATTGCTGGCGCGCGAAGGCGTTAATGGAACGATCGCGGGTACTCGGCCTGGAATTGACGCAGTGATGGCGTGGATCCGTTCTGATGAGCGTCTCGCCCCGATTGAAACAAAAGAGTCTTTGGCAGACGAAAATCCGTTTTATCGCACCAAGGTCAAACTCAAAAGCGAGATTGTGACCATGGGGGTAGAGGATATTGATCCTTGTCACATTGTTGGAACCTATGTGAAGCCACAGGACTGGAATGCATTAATTTCCGATCCTGAGGTGTTGTTGATTGATACGCGCAACCACTATGAATACGAAATTGGTACGTTCGAGCGGGCGGTGAATCCCGAGACTGATGCTTTTCGAGAGTTTCCGGACTTTGTACAACAACATCTTGACCCTGCGCGACACAAAAAAGTGGCGATGTTTTGCACCGGCGGTATTCGCTGTGAAAAGTCGACAGCATTTCTGAAACAGAACGGGTTCAGCGAGGTTTACCATCTTCAGGGCGGCATTCTCAAGTATCTGGAGGAAGTGCCGGAAGAGCAGTCCTTGTGGCGTGGCGAGTGTTTTGTATTTGATAACCGGGTAACGGTCAATCATAGTCTTGAGCGTGGGAGCTACGATCAGTGCCATGCCTGCCGTATGCCAATAACCGACGATGAGAAAAAGTCGGAACACTTCAAACCGGGCGTCAGTTGCCCGCATTGTTACGATCGCCACACTCAGGAAAAGGTGGAGCGGTTTGCAGAGCGTGAACGTCAGATGCAACTGGCGCGTGAGCGCGGCGAAACCCACATCGGTGAACCAATGTCGCTGGTTATTCAGGAGCGTCGTCGTGAGAAAATTGCGGCCAAAGAGGCACAACGCAAAGCTTCAAACCCGGGTGCTAATCCTTAAAAGCCTTCTCGGCTAACTGATCCTCTCTATCGATGCCCAGATATTCAAATCTGGGCATCGATTTCCCTTCATAGACGACTGATTCAGTGAACATGACCAAGGGGCGCACCCACAATCCACGCTCTCCGTATTGTGGACGGTACACTACCAGCCACTCTTCGGTTTCGCTATGACGGGCGAGTCCCAGTACGTCGTAAAGAGGCCCTTTGTAGTGCCGATAGGTGCCGTTTGCCAATTCTGCCATGCTGCGTTCTCGCTAATCCTTTCCTGGTTCAAGTGTCAAGCGGTGCCTGACGGGTGCTAGCACAAGTTTATCAGTCCGGTGAGAACAGTTGCAGACTAAAAACATGCGAAAACCTGCAGCCTGCATTACACTCTGGCAAAGCAGTGAAGCTTTCCCAAAAACTGGAGGAAAAAATGCGTAGTTTTCAAATTTCTGTACTGTTGTTTGTGTCAATTGCCCTGGCTGCTTGTGCGTCAACACCGCCCGCTCCGAGCAAGGCTGAGTTGATTATTGGGGCATGGTCTGCCGAGATTCAAGGCCAGTCCATGACGCTTGTGTATGGTGAAGCGGATGTGACTGTTCGTGAGTTTGGCATGAGTTTCCCCTACGAATGGGTGGACGCAGACAATATTCGTCTGAATGCCATGGGGCAGGAAGTTGTCAGTCGTGTCGAGTTTGACTCGCCTGAACAGATGCGCCAGTCCGCAGACGGACAGGAACAAATATTCCGGCGAGTGCAATAACTCAATTGGCGCGCGGGTGATACACCAGCGCGTCAAACAGAGCGAGAGGCATAGAACTTTGCAAGAATCTCCTGATGGCGATCAGGAGCCAGTCTTGGGCCAAACTCTGAGACAACCGTCGCAGATGCCAGACTGGCAAGGTCTCCTGCGTCCTTGAAAGACATGCCTTGTGTCAGGCCAAACATAAAAGCGCCTGAGAACATGTCTCCTGCGCCATTGGTGTCTACAGCTATTACTTTGTGTGGGGCGATTTCAATAAAATCCGAACCATCAAAAAGCAGCGCTCCATGAGCGCCGCGAGTGATGGCAAACTGTTTGGCAACAGAACCTATTTTTTTGCACGCGGCATCAAAATCCTGTTCGCCTGACCAGATTTTTGCCTCTTTTTCGTTGCAAAACAACAGATCCACACCACTACCAATCAACTCATTTACGCCATCACAGAAATATTCCACCATGGCTGGGTCGGAGAAGGTAAGAGCAGTTTTGACTTTGCTGCTTTCAGCGTATTGTTTGAGTTTTATGCCAGCGAGACGAGCAGATTCCGACGTTACCAAATACCCTTCGATGTAGACATATTGCGCGGTGGCTGCAGCTGGAAGATTCAGGTCCTCAGTTGCTACATACTGAGAAATTCCCAGATGTGTAAGCATGGTGCGTTCGGCGTCAGGCGTCACCATCACAATACAGCGTCCTGTGTGCCCGTCTTCACGTTCCGCACTCAGGTTCGTTTGAATGTTCTGAGTGCCAAGTTCGGCAACATAAAAATCACCTGTCTCATCGTTGGCAACTTTGCAAGTGTAGAAAGCTTTTCCGCCAAACTGGCTTAGCGCATACAAGGAGTTTGCCGCAGAGCCACCTCCCGCCCGCTTTTTCATTTGGTAGCGACGATTCAGCAAGGACAGTAACTGTTCCTGTTGTGTTTCGTCGATCAGAGTCATAAAGCCTTTTTGTATGCCAGCCTCGGCAAAAAAGGCATCTTCTACCTCAAACTCTTTGTCGACCAGTGCGTTACCAATTCCGTACACGTCCAGCTTTGTCATTTAAAGTGTTTCCGATCTGCGTATAAGTTGTTTTTAAGGATGGCTGTGTTTTAAAGCCCTGCAAAAGCCTTTTCAGCTCCGGAAAGCGTTTGTTTGATTTCCAGTTGCCCGTGAGCTGCAGAGACAAATCCAGCCTCAAAAGCAGAGGGCGCCAGGTAGATGTTGTTTTCAAGCATAAGGTGGAAGTAACGCTTGAATTGCGCAACGTTGCAGGCCATGACCTGTTCAAACGTCGTCACTTTTGTTTCAGTTGTGAAGAAACAACCAAACATGCCGCCCACTTGATTGGTAGTGAACGGAACATCTGCCCGATCAGCTCGCTCCTGCAGTCCTGCCAGCATCTCGGCTGTATTTGCAGTCAAGGATTCATAAAACCCAGGCTTTTGAATTTCCTTCAGCATAGCCAGGCCAGCCGCTACTGCCAACGGGCTGCCGGCAAGAGTTCCAGCCTGATAGACAGCGCCCAGTGGGGCTATACAATTCATAATGTCTGCTCTACCGCCAAATGCACCAACCGGTAAGCCGCCACCGATCACTTTACCCAGCGTGGTCAAATCAGGTGTCACGCCATAAACAGACTGCGCGCCGCCTAGTGCTGTTCTGAAACCAGTCATTACCTCATCAAAAATCAATACACTTCCATGCTGAGTGCACAGTTCCCGCATAGTTTCCAAAAATCCGGGTATGGGCGGCACAAGATTCATATTGCCGGCGACCGGCTCAACAATAATGCACGCAATGCTGTCCCCCTCCTTTGCAAACAGGGATTTCATGGCATCAATGTCATTGTATGGCAGGACATAAGTCAGATCAGTGTAGGCTTTCGGAACGCCCAGAGAATCAGGTTCACCCAGGGTGAGCGCTCCGGAGCCTGCTTTGACCAGCAAACCATCAACGTGGCCATGATAGCAGCCCTCAAATTTCACGACTTTGTCTCGGCGGGTGAAGCCGCGGGCTAATCGAATTGCGCTCATGGTAGCCTCGGTACCTGAGGTGACAAGGCGAACTTTTTCAATCGACGGCACCAGCTTGCAAATGGTCTTAGCTATTTCAACTTCAGCAGCGGTTGATGCCCCGTAACCCAGACCGAGCGCGAGTTGGGTTTGCAGCGCATTGATAACCGCTGGGTGGCAATGCCCGAGGATCAGAGGACCCCATGCTCCGACATAATCAACATATCGATTGTTATCTTCGTCGATCAACCATGCGCCTTCACCGTGGTTAAAAAACAGGGGTGTACCCCCAACGCCACGAAAGGCTCTGACGGGAGAGTTTACGCCGCCGGGTATATAAATTTGCGCTTCTTCAAAAAGCGCAGCAGAACGGCTGGTGCTCATCTTTGGGTGCTGTTCAGACACAATAACTACTTCCTCTGTTGGGCAAAAAGTGTGGACAAGGTTTTAGCGCGGGCAGAAACCTCGTCGCTTGAAAAAAGATAATTGATCACCGCAATCATGTCGGCCCCGGCATCAATGAGTGATTGTGCGTTGTTTGCGTTAACGCCGCCAATCGCCACGATAGGGAGGCTGGTTTTCAGGCGAATTCGCTTTAGATCAGTAATACTTGCTACAGGCGCTTCTGGTTTTGTTTTTGAGTCAAAAAAACGGCCCAATGCAACATAATCTGCTCCCAGTTTTTCGGAAGATGCAACCAGTTCATCGCTGTTGTGGCAAGTAACGCCGATAATTGCATCCGGACCAAGCCGGTATCGCGCTTCTGCGATGTGCATGTCGCTTTGTCCAATATGTACGCCGTCAGCATTGGCCGCCTGGCATAAATCAATATCATCGTTGATCAGTAACAGTGCGTTGTACTGACGGCATAGTGTCAACAGAGCTGCAGCCGTTTCCCTGCGGCTTGCAAATGATTGCAGGTCTTCCGCCCCGGACTTGCTGCGATATTGCAGAACCGACACACCACCTTGCAGCGCTGACTCGCATGCGGACAATAGAGCGCTCCCAGGGAGCAGTATTTCATCAGTAATGGCATACAAGCCTGACAGCGATTGATGGTGCACCAAGGATTTTCCTGAGAACGCGGTGTAATTTTGGATAAGAGCCCATTCTATCAGAG
>JAUYSM010000036.1 GCA_030696315.1 Pseudohongiella sp.
ACTGGTACAACAGTCGCCCGACACCGGGCAGTGCAAAAATCTCTTCCACAATAATTGCACCACTGATCACGCCGCCCAACTGAAGTCCTACCACTGTCAACAACGAAAACGATGACGGCCGCAGGGCATGACGGGTCAGAATGCGCCAAGCCGGCATGCCTTTGGCGCGCGCCAGTGTGATGTAGTCTTGCTGAAGGGTATCAATCAAATCAGTGCGTAACAGGCGCATGTAAAGCGCCAGTTCTATCATTGCCAGCGATAAAGCAGGCAACAAGGCGTTGCGCAGATTCGCCAAGGGCGAAACCGAAAATGGTATCCAGCCTGTGGCCGGAAACCAGCCTAAGGTCACGGCAAAAATCAGAATCAGAAAAATTGCCATCATAAAACCAGGCACGGACATCAGCGCGAATCCAATGCCACTGATGGTCCTATCCAGTTTTGATCCTGCAAATGATGCAGACAACATGGCCAGAGGAATAGCTATCGACAGTGCAATCACAATCGCCATCAGCCCGAGCTGCACAGTTACTGGCAAGCGCGCGAGAATTGCATCCATCACCAACTGACCGGTCATCGGTGATCGACCAAGATCGCCCGTCAGTGCGCCACCAAGCCAATCAAAGTAACGAATCAACAACGGCCGATCGAGGCCCAATTCAAGCCTGAGAGCTACAATGGCCTCCGGTGACACACCTGCACCCAGAATCAATACCGCCGGATCACCAGGCAACAGGCTGACCAGCATAAAGGTAAAAAACGAGACAGCCAAAAGCGTCCCAATCAACCAAGGCAGCTTGCGCAGCAACATCTTCATTGTTACTCGTCCCCCTCAGGGGCAGCGCGTTCAGCCGCCAGCGCCGCATCATCCAGCATCCATACTTGCGCCCAGCTCACTTGGGCAACCGGCATACCATCACCCATACGTCCATCAGGGAATGTCCAGTCCTTTATATTTCTGACCCGAGGATTCGCGGCGACAGCGGCAGGTGTTGATCCCGTCCAGGTGTTGGGCACCTGCTCGGCCAGCAACAACAATATCTGCTCAACTGCGGCGTAGCGCGTCTCAAAGTCCGGAGCAAGCTGCAGTATTTCCAGATTTTGTTGAATCACCGGATGAGTAAAATTGGTGTAATTCAGCGGCTGCCCTTCAACCGGACCAAAATCATTACTGAAAATAATGTAGGGATCCTGCTCGTTACTCGAGCGCCAGCAGGTAACCATGTAGTCGCCACTGATCGCACTTTGAATCTGGGTGGCCTGTTCAACCTGTCGCAAGCGCACCTCAAAACCAACCGCCCCCCACAGCGCCTGATACATTTGTGCAAGGTCAATCAAGCTTTGCTCAGGCAGACACATCAGCTCGATCGAGACTGCTTCACCTGCCGCTTTGCCGTCTGAGCGTTGCGGGTCGTTCATATATTGCTGCAACAACTCCCGGGCCTTCGCCTGATCGCGCTGCGGCCAGGCCGCTGCAGCCCTCGGGGAATACCAGACATTGTTTTCATTAAAGTACTGAGTCTGTACCGGGGAAATACCGCGACCGCCCAGCACTTCAATCAGCACCTCAGGGTCAAGCGACCAAGCCAGTGCCTGACGAACGCGAGCATCATCAACGGGGGGGCGCTGCGCATTAAAAATTGCACTACCACTGCTGTTGCCAATCTGTTCATACAAATGGATGCCTGACATACCTCGCAAGCGCGCGACGATATGTTGTCGCAAGGTCTGAATCACATCCATATCATTGGAGATCAGGCTGGCAAGCCGCGCATCCTCATCTGGAAGGGGGCGAAATGTGATGGCATCCAGATAGGGTAAACCTTCTCGCCAATAACGCTCGTTTCGTTTGAGTTCCAGCGCGTCATCGCGGCGCCAGCTCACCAGTTGAAACGGTCCGGTGCCGACGGGGTACAAGCCTGCTTCATCGCCATAACGCTGCACTGCAGTGGGCGATACCGGCCAGCCGACTGCGCGTGTCAGCATATCCGGAAATGGCGCAATACCTTTGCTGAGGAAGTACACAACACGCAGTTCATCCAGCACTTCCACGCGCTCAACATCACGGATGGAGCCAAATGTTACCGATCCCTGACGTTTGTGCAGATTATCAAAATTCCACTTGATGGCCTCAGCATTCAGAGGCGTACCATCATGAAACATCACGCCAGGGCGCAGCGTCAGCGTCCATTGGTCAAAACTTTCGTTAGGCACCAAAGTCTCAGCAAGATAGGGTTGGAAACGGCCCTCGTGATCGAGGCGAATCAGCGGATCAAACAAAGCCATGGCTACGGTCAAAGCGGCAGGTGCCACATGATTACCACGACCCGGTAGCCAATTATTGGTTTCACCCTCCAGGGCAACACGCAAGTGCCCGCCGTGCATGGGCTTGCCGGGATCTGTGGGGGGTTGATTGTCACCGAGCCCGCCGGGGCCTGCGGGGGAACATGACGCTAGCAAGAGAGGAAGGGCAATACACGCCAGACCGGCGCGCAATGCGGCGCTCAACTGATCAATCCTTGATGTCAGTATCCCTTGTTTCTCAATCACAAACTCCTCCCGTTTTGTTATAAAGTCAGGTAAGAATCAACTCACCGTACTAAACAGCAAAACGAGGGGTAAAACAAGAGCTACATCAAGCAAGCCTGATCAATGTAATGTGGCATGCGGTGGACGGACTAAACCCGTTGCAAAATCAGGATGCAGCAAATCTGTTTGTTTGACCATCAACAGATCATGTCGATCCAGTTTGTCATACTCACCGATTGAAACCACATCGATTTCATCCAGCAACACCACAACAACATCTTCGCCGTCCATATCGACGACCACACAACGCTTGAATCCATCCACAGTGTTCAGTGCAGCAAAACTGCCCAGATCACACAGGTGAGGAGGATAACGCCCGACTGAATCCTGCAAGATCCCTTCTGATGCGTAGGCCGTGCCGAATCCAGCAGCAGCAACCACGTGAATAATGTCGATTATCTCGGGATCTGTCAGATCAACACGGACAGACTCAACAACAGGCGCATTAGCACCTTGCTGATGGTATGTGACCAGTTTCAGAAACAGGCTCATATCGTCCTGATTCCATTCCAGCATCTCTTCCCGCTCAGAGCGACTGCTGTCTGAGGAAAAACTGACTACGCTGGTTTCGATGGTCAGATCGCGAGACTCCTCTTCCTCATCTTCGGACTCGAAAGGCACAACCATCGATACCATGCAAAATCCTTCGCTGGATTCGGGGCTGAGGCGCCAAAGGAAAGGAATATTACCGGAGAGTTCAACCATAATGCGTCAGACCCTTTAAAATCATGTAAAAGTACAATATCACTAGTCTCCAGATTCCACCAGCAGAAAACCAGCGTCTAGACAGTACATATGGGCATCCTGGTAACAAATCAATGACAGAAATGTGTCAGTTGTTCACAACGTCAAACCGGCAGAAAGGTCAACACTAAAAACCAAAATATTAGCCAAAAGACCGATTGACTCTGCGCGTTTTGTGATGAACTTTTTTGATGCAATTTGTTGTCCACAGAATCTGTGGATAACTCAGTGGATAAGTTGCTTACAACTGCAAAAAATGCTTGTTAAATGGAGTCTTGAGTCAAATTGGTCATTTTTTGTACAAGTATATTATCTTTATATTTCAATATGTTATGATTTTTATATAGCATTTCATGCACGCACTAAAGAATTGATACATTTGGTTGACAGTACTGACATCAATGTGCATAAAACGTCCCGAGCTTAACAGGCAACTACAAAATTGAGCGTTTTCTCTATGTTTTTACTACGGTTTTCCGCTCTATAATCAAGCCATACAAATCATGCCTGAATGCCAGGCTAACAACACTCCGGAGTCCAGATGAGACGCAGGTATCTCTACCCAGTCATCGCCGCACTTTTATTGGGCATCGCTGCGACCGCCACAGCAATAAAGTCACATAATGACGCACGTTTGTCCGCAAACTTGTTGGTCGCTGAAGTCAGCAACACCGTGCTGGTCACCTGGGACCCGGAATTGATCCTCTCCAACGCGCATAGCAGCCTGCTGGAAGTTTCTGATGAGAATTTCTATCAGGTTTATCTCACCGCTCTGCGCAGGCTCGGCACTTTGGAAAACCTGGATGACGCCCTGTTTACTTTTGACTTGCCACCGCTATGGAATTTTTGGAACACAGATACAGCCACCGCCAGTTACACACTCAAGGCAACGTTCTCTAACGGCGAAGCTGATGTCACGATCAAGTTGCTCAGGGAGGATGGTCGCTGGTGGTTTACCGAATATCTGGTTTTGACAGGGTTGATGGCGGCGTGAACCCAAACAGGAAATCAGTCCTGTTCAGTATCACCGGGTGCTCGTCTGATCCTGGAAAACAGAAACGCAAGCACTTTGAGACTGGCCACCAGCAATGCGGCTGAAATCAACACACCAAGCAGCAACAAAATACTGCCTATCAGAAAACCAATAAGCTCTTCTCTGGAGATATCGTAGGACACGGTCAGTGCCCATAACGATGTCAACGCGATGGCGAGACCCGCAAAGGTCGCTCTAAGCAAAAAAGGTATTCTTCGACGCCTAGGCCTCGTATCACTTGTCTGATCGCTGTTTTTCACTTGTTTGTTTCCGGTCGATTGCGTGAAGCTTTGGTTGCCCATCCTGGTCTGCAAAACTGACTGTGCATAAGGGATATTGAGAACATCCCCAAAACACACCTGATTTACTTTTTCGCTGTTTCAGCAGATGGCCGCATGTCGGACAACGCCAGGCTTTAGCGGGTTTGCCATCCTGGTCAGTCAAGGTGACCTTACAACCTTTGTTGTAGCCCGTACAGTACCAATAATTGCCCTCTGCCTTGACCATGGGCCGTGTGCATACCGGGCACCTGAATCGCTCATCAGGCGTCTCTGAAGGCTTGCCATCGATATCGTACAAACGCGCATCACATGATGGGTAGCTTGAGCACCCCCAGAACGGACCCATCTTGCCAACAATACGGCGCATCGGCTGTTTGCAACGCGGACAAGGATAGACGCGCACTGGCTTGTCAGGCGATGAAGCAGTAGCGTGATCAATCGGATCGTCACTCATGCGCGACACTCGTTTACGCTGGCCAGGTGGCGAGTCAAGCGTGATCAGTTTTCAGATATCGCGCCAGACACGCCAACAATTGGGTATTTTCACGTTCAGTCCCCACGGTAATACGCAATTTATCGCGTAGCCGGGATTGATCAAAATAACGCACAAGAATGGCGTCATCCTTGAGTTGCTGATACAGGCGACGAGCCAGGCTGTCGTTCTCTGCGGCGCTCTGCTGCGCTGGCACAGTAGCCAATACAAAGTTACTTTGGCTGGGCATGACACTAAATCCAAGTTGCTCTAGAGCCAGCGTCAATCGCGCGCGCTCATTGCGCACCAACGCCCAGCTTTGAGCCGCCTCATCGCGTGATTCCATGGCGGCCTGCGCCAGTTGCTGAGACAAAAAATCTGTGTTGTAACTATCACGCGTTTTATACAACATCGGCTCCAGCAAGGTTGTCGACGCGATACCATAGGCAAAGCGCAGCCCGGCCAGTGAATAACCTTTGCTCAAGGTTCTGAGCAACATGACATTGTCAAATTCCTTGATCAACGGTACCGCATTGTATTCCAGTGCCGGATCCACAAAATCCACGTAGGCCTCATCAATTACCAATACACCCTTGAACTCGGCAGCCAACTGCCTTAACTGACTGACTGGCATCAGCTTTCCAGAGGGAGCATGCGGGTTTACAACAAACGCCAGCTTCGCCCCTTCAGCATTAAGGCGGGCGGCAAAGTCTTGTGGCAAGGTCCAATCGTCTTTTAATGGGATGCGGGCAACCTGACAGCCCTGAACCGCCGCCAGCACGGGATACAAAGAATAACTTGGCTCCGCCATGCCCAGAATCTGACCGGCGTCTACAAACGTGGTAATTGCAAGTCTGAGCAACTCGTCACCGCCGTTGGTCGCCATGATATTGTCGCGACTGACACCGTGCAGACTGGCCGCTGCATCGCGGAAGCCATTGGCAAACGGTTGAGGATAGCGTCTTAGATCCTCGACCTTGAGATTGCGCAGAACAGTGGCTACGGCGTCAGTTGCGGGATAGGGATTTTCATTGGTATTGAGCTTGATGACCTGTTTATGGGTCGGCTGCTCACCCCAGGTATAACCTTCCATGCGCCGAATATTGGCTCTTTCGTAGTTCATTCCGGGTCTGCCTGCTGATACGTAAGTGTTCGGTTGTTCCAGCCCTGTCTCCAGCGCTCTTCGCCTCGTTCAGGCGGTGCATTGTCTATGCGCCTGGCCAGCACATCTCTGGCTGAGCGGGCAAATTGATCGAGCAAAGGTGAGTCGGACTCTGCTAGCAGCATGTTTTCCAGCACTTGCAGCAGGCCCCAGCCTTCACCCTGGTAGCGTTCGCTGACAGCAACGCCCTCACCCTTGAAGTTGACGTAGTCTATCAGGGCATACATACCTTTTGGCACATCGGCGTTAGCCAGCGCATAAAACAGCTTGCTGACTTCGTCGGGTGATGTGCTGGCCGCGCTGAGCAGCGGCAAACTCTGCTGCAGTCGTCGAATAATAAACTCAGCTTGTATGCCCCGGGTATCCAGTAAAAACTGCCGCAGCTCGCTCAATCGGGGGCCACTCTGATCCGCATTAAATGCTTCACGGTTTACCCACGGCGAATTCCAGCCATCAAGCCCTGATATCCATGCGGGGATATCTACGCCGCGCGCCACGTAATAGCCCAACAGATCCGGAAAACTTTCAACAAAACGTTCCTGCTGGCCTTCTCTATACCAAATAAAGTGTCCGATTCCCAACGAAGGGAAGTCTTCGCCCGCATTCCAACTGGTGAGACAACTGGTTTGACGATTACACTCATTGGCAAAAATGCGATCGGCAACCCATGCTGCCTGCTCATCACTCAGTTCTGGCAACTGCGTCGCTTGATTTTCTTGGGCCGACGCGTCTTGCGCAGTCAGCAACAAAGACAACACCAGTACCATCCCGGATAAAATATTTACCACCGTGTCTCCGACTGATTTCAAAGCAAACTGCATGACAATATGAGGGCATCCTCGCGAAAAGTGCTACCGGTTTCGGCAGGATAGTACCCACGGCGCTCACCCACCTGCACAAATCCCTGACTGTAATACAGCGATCGCGCTGATTCATTGGAAGGGCGCACCTCCAAAAAACAGGTATCCGCACCCAGGCGCCGGGCTTCTTTCAACAAGTGCTTCAGCATTCGCCGACCATACGACTTGCGGCGCGCATCCGGATGCACACACAGCGTTAACAGGTGACTTTCACCAACCGCCGCACTTAATACCCCATGCGCCAGAATACGATCACGGGTGGCTAACACCCAGCATTCGTAACCCGCGCGCAGGCAATCGAGGAATACGCGCTTGCTCCACGGATTGGGATATGAAATCTCTTCATTTCTGACAACCAGATCGAGGTCACTAGGTCGCATTCGCCGGCAGATAACCTGACTGGGATCGGTAATCGTTTGAAACATGGTATTCAGGTCCGACCTAGTCGCTCGCGCAGAACCTGCATGGATTGCCAAGCTGCCCGTTTGAGACCGGCATCTTGTTCCATTGTGTGCAAAGCGTATGTACACAACATCGCAAGATCATATTGCCGATGAATTTTGAGCTGCCCGATTGCAATCTCCTCTGCTTGCGAGCGGGATTGTTGAAGAAACCACGGCAACTGATCACTCAGCACCAACAGCATGGCGCTGTGTTGAACACGCAAGCGCCTCGCGATGAACCCCTCAACCGCCTGCCGGGCTGCGTTTGCATCCGCGGCCAAATCGGGATCATCCGCAAATGGCCAGTGGAAACTTTGCTCCTCCAGACCCTGTGACTGCCAGGGTTCGTGCAGAGCAATCAACATCCGCTGCAACATGACGCGGCAGTTTGATGACAAACGACTGGCACCTGGCGGCAACATGGCCAACACTGACAGTCGTTTATCAATAGCAAACCAACTAAACCCAAAAGGCTCCACAACGTGTTGAGTAACTTGTGGCTGCGCTTGTG
Source organism: Pseudohongiella sp. (assembly GCA_030696315.1). Lineage (GTDB taxonomy): Bacteria > Pseudomonadota > Gammaproteobacteria > Pseudomonadales > Pseudohongiellaceae > Pseudohongiella. Next base: position 8,093 of record JAUYSM010000036.1, read on the forward strand.
CCGCACTCGCTTGCGCGCGCGTGGCGGCTTGATGGGTGTTTGGAATGACGGCCGAATTGGAGTCAATGATGGGTGCTACCGGCGGTGGCACTACATCTGTTGAGGCCTTCAACTGTTTCAGGACATCTGCCGCCGCACTCGCGCCAAGCTTGGCTCTGGTGTCATCAGGCACCTTGGCCTGCGCAGGACTGCCAGCACGTGCTTCATTCAGTTCGGAATGGGGCACTGCGACGGGTTCGCTGGCATGTATGGCGATGGGCGTCGATTGAACACATACCTCATGAGAAGCCGCCGCACCCGGTAACGCATAACGCGGAAACCAGCAGGTAATGCCGGTCTCTTTCAGCAGATTTTGGCGAAGCTGTTCAGCTGCCATTGTGATGCGCCTGTCGAGAATAATGTTGGGTCACGATCGGTGATCCGATATGGCGGGCATTATACGGCACCTCCGAGCCGGTTGTCTGTCGGTCATAAACATGTTTGAATCTGCGCCTGAGTCGATCAGCCTGATCATCAAAACCAGACTTTCTTCCCATTGAAAGTAATGGCAACTGACAGCAAGGGCATCCGGGATCACTGATTTCTGACAAGATTGGCACCTCACAAACTGGCATGCAATAAAACTGGAAGGGACAACCTGATGAAAGCCTTATTATGCAAATCCTACGGCCCGCCTGAAAATCTACTCATAGAAGAAGTACCTGATCTTGAACCGGGCGCCGGCGAAGCTGTTGTGCAGGTTTATGCCGCCTCTCTGAACTTTCCGGATACTTTACAAATTCAAGGCAAGTATCAGTTTCAGCCCCCCATGCCGTTTTCTCCCGGCTCAGAGGTCGGTGGTGTCATACTGAAGCTTGGTCAAGGCGTCACCGGCTTCAGTGTGGGCGATCGCGTCATGGCAACCCCTTCAATTGGCGGCATGGCAGAACTGGTGCGCTGCGCGGCAGCCGGCTTAAGAAAGATCCCGGACAGTCTGGATTTTAAAACCGCGGCGGGTTTTGCGATGGTTTACACCACGTCTTACCACGCCTTG
>JAUYSM010000040.1 GCA_030696315.1 Pseudohongiella sp.
GAGTGGTCATCGGTGAATGGTGGTGTACTGCTGATTGATGGCCATCTGATCTATGCACGGGCAAACCCGGCAGATCCTGATGGTCCATATGAAGACTTGGTGATTGCCTTTGATCCCACCGACAACGATGGCGTGACGCTGGACCCGTTGGTGTTGAATGCGGAAATCACAGAAAACCTCGCAGAGTTCTTTGAACTGGCGCGCCACGATTTCCGCTATGGCCGCATACAGGTGGACAATGCCTACGGCCCGGAAACTGAGCCGCTCGATATCACTTTCCGTGTTGAGTATTTTAACGGCACACAATTCGTCACCAATACTGAGGACGCGTGTACCTTGATTCAGTCCGATGAGCTGAATCTGCTTTCTGGTACCTACACCGGTGCACTTGAGGAGCTTGACACCAGTATTGTTGCCGGCGAGGACAGTATCTTTAATGCCGGCTTGATTCAGGGCACCCAGGCGGCCAGCAACCCGACAGATCTGACCTTTACTGCAACGGCGCCGGGTGAAGACAACGCAGGCACCGTGGACATCGAACTGGACCTGAGTCCATCAGGTCTGAATCTGCCGTGGTTACAGTTCAAGTGGCCGCATGATGACCAGGACTTTAATGAAAATCCGCGCGCAACGCTGGAGTTTGGTCAGTTCCGCAGCCATGATCGTGTGATCAACTGGCAGGAAATTTACAATGGCGCCACGCCTTAAGGCTGGCGCCTGGGCAGGATGCCTGAGCACTCTTGAAATCCTGATCGCAAATCACCACTATTCATGTTGATGTTGGTGCGTGAGGTCTGTTCAGGAGCGTTTATGTCCACAAACATTGCTATCAAACTCCCCGGTATTTTCACGAAGGCTTTAGCTGCGCTTGGGCTGGCGCTGCTGCCATTGACGCTTATGTTGCCAGCCTACGCCCAGACCCCGGATTACCGAAGCTTCAGCACTAACGATGAAGCCAACAACATCGAGGTGTTTAAACGCGCAAGCCCCTCGGTGGTCTACATCACCAACTCCCGTCTGGTGCGTCAGTCGTTTTTTAATCTCAATCCTCAGGAAGTGCCACAAGGTACCGGGTCTGGATTCGTTTGGGACAATAACGGTTACATCGTCACCAATTTTCACGTGATTCAGAACGCCTCGCGTGTCACCGTGACGCTGCAGGATGGCAGTGCCTGGGATGCTACCTTGGTCGGCGTTGAGCCCGATAAAGATCTGGCCGTGCTGCAGATTGAGGCGCCACAGGCGCAACTCAGTCCTCTGGAGTTGGGCGACTCCTCCTTGCTGGAGGTGGGTCGCAAAGTGATTGCCATCGGTAATCCGTTTGGCTTGGATACCACGTTAACGGTAGGGGTGGTCAGCGCGCTGGGCAGAGAGATCAACTCCGTTACGCGTCGTCAGATTCGTGATGTCATACAGACCGATGCCGCCATAAATCCTGGCAACTCTGGCGGGCCGTTGCTGAATTCCCTGGGGCAACTGGTGGGTGTGAACACTGCGATTTATAGTCCCAGTGGTGCGAGCTCGGGCATCGGATTTGCGATTCCCGTCAATACCGTTAAAAAGATTGTGCCGGAATTGATTCAATTTGGGCAGGTGCAGACACCTACCTTGGGTATCAGCTTGTTCCCGCCGCAGTATGCGGACTATTACCGACAGCGTTGGGGTATCAGTGGCGTCATCGTACTGGATGTCATTGAAGGTGCCAGTCCAGAGCGTGAAGGCATGCGTGGTCTGACAGAAACCAATCGTGGCATCATTCTGGGCGATGTCATTGTTGAGATTGATGGCACCCGGATCGCCAACGAAGACGATCTGCTCAACGTGCTGGAAAACCGCGACGCAGGGGATGTGGTGGAGGTGCTCACGCAGCGTGACAATCGCCAGCAACGCTACCGTATACAACTGCAGGCGTCACAACGATAGGTCTACCGAGGCGATGCTCAGGCAGACAGCTCTTCCAGTTCGGTGCTTTTAAGTAGCCAGGTTTCTTCACACTGGTTGAGCTCAGCCTTGCAGTAACCTTGCTGCCGCAGCAACTCAGTCAGGTCATTACGACGCGACTCTTCATACAGGGTCGCGTCGCCCAGTTTGTCTTCAAGGTTTGCCAGTTCCGCGCCTAGCTTCTCCATCTTTTGTTCAAGTGTGCGAATTTCACGGCGCAGCGGTGCCAGTTGTTCGCGCTGGGCGGCGGCCTGTTTGCGCTGATCTCTTTTATCAATCACGACCAACGGCGCGGCAGTTGTTGTTGATTTGGTAGCGGAGGCTGGCGCGGCTTTGTTATTGGTATTGCTCGCCCGTGTGCCATCAGGATCTTGCAGCCAGCGTGCATAATCGTCGAGGTCGCCGTCAAAGGCGGTCAGTTGGCCCCGGTGTACGGTATAAAATTCATCCACCGTGTTGGACATCAAATGGCGATCGTGTGACACCAATACCAGCGCACCTTCAAAGCCTTGCAAGGCCACCGTCAAGGCGTGGCGCATCTCGAGATCAAGGTGGTTTGTGGGCTCGTCAAGTAACAACAGATTGGGTTTCTGCCAGATGATCAGGGCCAGCGCCAGACGTGCCTTCTCGCCTCCGGAAAAATTGTGGATGGGTTCAGAAACCCGGTCGCCCCTGAAATCGAAACCGCCCAGATAGTTGCGTATTTCCTGTTCACGTACTTTGGAATCAAGCCGTTGCATCATCAGCATCGGGCTTGCCTGCATATCCATGACATCCACCTGGTGTTGGGCAAAATAGCCGACCTTGAGATGTTTGGAGCTGACGATGTCGCCACCCAGAAAGGGCATTTGATCGGCAATGGTTTTTAACAAGGTAGACTTGCCCGCGCCGTTGAATCCCAGCAAACCAATGCGGCTGTTACCATGTAATTTGAGTGATACATTTTTGATGAGCGGTTCGGTAAAGCCGACTTCGGCTTTTTTAATTGTCATCAAATCGTCAGAGGACTTTTCCGGCGTAAAAAACTCAAACCTGAACGGTGAATCAATATGCGCTGGCGCGATATCCTGCATGCGTTGTAATTCTTTCAAGCGGCTTTGTGCCTGCCGTGCCTTACTGGCTTTGGCGCGAAAGCGCCGCACAAAATCTTCGATTTCTGCTTTACGTCTTTGTTGCTTTTCAAGGGCAGCCTGCTGCTGCGCCATGCGCTCGGCGCGCTGGATTTCATAAGACGTAAAATTGCCGCGATACATAAACAGATTTTTGTATTCAAAGCTGATGACATGATCAATCACTTTGTCCAGAAAACTTCTGTCGTGCGAGATCAGCAGCAATGTGCCGGGGTAGCGGATCAGCCACTGCTCCAGCCAGATGGTCGCTTCCAGATCGAGGTGGTTAGTGGGTTCGTCCAGCAGCAAAAGTTCAGAAGGCGCCATCAAGGCTGCCGCCAGATTCAGTCTGACCCGCCAGCCACCTGAGAAAGACGACACGGGGTTATTAAAACTGTCTGTACTGAAACCAAGACCTGCCAGTAGCTGTTCAGCGCGCACGCTAATGCTGTAACCATCGATTTTGTCGAGTTCAGCGTGCAGGCGTGCAATGGCATGGCCATCGTGGTCGTCTTCGGCTTTTTGCAGTTGGCCTTCAATCTCGCGGAATCGTTCATCACCATCGATGACATGATCCAGTGCGGTTCGGTTTGAGCCTGCGGTTTCCTGTTTCATCCACGCGCAGCGCAGGTCCTCCGGCATCTGAATATCACCGGCATCCAGACCAATCTGGCCCGTCAGACATGCAAACAGGCTGGTTTTTCCGCTGCCATTGCGACCGATAATGCCGGCTTTCTGGCCTTTGTGCAGGGTCAGGCTGGCGCCTTCCAGCAACACATGTTCACCGCGCATCAGGCGCGCACTATTAAGACTGATCATGCAGATTCTGTTTGATTGTTTGTCAATGAAAGGCCGGCATTATACGCCAGAGTCTGTCGCCCGATTGATTTATCTCAAGCAAATTCGTACACTCCGTGGCATGAAACAAATACTAATAATTGATGACGACGAAAAACTTGGCCAGCTGCTAACCCAGTATCTGGACCGCTATGACATGAAAGTCACGGTTGCCCACACGCCGAGCAAGGGCTTTGAACTGCTCAAGCGCTCAAAACCGGATTTGTTGATACTTGATGTGATGCTGCCGGAAAAAGACGGTTTTGAAATTTGCCGGGAGATTCGCGCCAAGTCTGCCATATTTGGGCATCTGCCCATCATGATGTTGACTGCACATGGAGAAGTAACAGACCGCATTGTCGGGCTGGAGCTCGGTGCAGATGATTATCTGCCCAAGCCGTTTGAGCCCAGAGAATTAGTGGCACGCATCACCAATATCCTGCGCCGCGCCAGTGATGATAATCGCGTGGTCAGTGATCTTCCTCAGATCGAGGGTCTGGATGTTGATACCGCGCGCCGTACCGTACACCTGGATGGCAAGCTGATTGAGCTGACCACCATGGAATACGAGTTACTGGTGTTGTTTATTCAATCACCCAATAAAACGTTTACCCGCGACGAACTTATGAATCGCCTCAGGGGTATTGATGCCGAGTTGTTCTCTCGTGCAGTTGATACACTGGTCAGCCGTTTACGTCACAAATTGGACGACACCTCAAAAACCCCGCGTTTTATTAAAACAGTGTGGGGGCGTGGTTATACCTTTGTCGGCAAATTGCAATGAGTGCTTTGGAACAAGCGCCGTCCGTCACCCGTCCTAAATCCTTGTTCCTCAGATTGTTTCTGATTTTCAGCGCTACCGTCATCCTGTTTTTAATCGTAATTTCCTTATCACTCCGCCAGATCGATCAGAACTGGCGTCGTGAACGTCTGAATCCATTACCGGTTTTTTACCTCGACAATGTCAGGTTGTTGGTCGATGCGATTGGTATACCGCCTGATCTGCAACGCGCTGAAGGCCTTGCCAGAGATCTTTCTCTGACCATTATCATCCGCAGTCCACACATTAACTGGCAGTCTGACGACCAGTCTGATCTGGACGTTTACAGCGCTGTATTTGTGCGAACATTGTCAGACGAAGCGCAAATGATGGCGGTGGGCAACGAGCAGGTCATTCGGGTGGCGCGCGGTGGTTATGAATACTTTCTGAACCGCAAAGCGCCCTCGCTCAGTGACTATGACTATGCCGTGGTGTATATCGGGCTTGGGTTTGCGATTTTTATTCTGTTTTCAAACTACTGGTTAGTACGCCGTTTGATGGATCCGGTGCGCCGATTACGACAAGGTGCCGAAAGAATCTGTGCCGGCGATCTGAGTTACCGGGTAGAAGTGACCCGGACAGACGAGTTGGGTGAATTGACAGAAAGTGTGAACCATATGGCGGATTCCCTGCAGTCCATGCTGGAGGCCAAACGCCAATTGTTGCTGGCAATCAGTCACGAACTGCGAACACCGGTGACGCGAGCCAAGTTGCAGCTTGAGTTTATGGAAGACAGCGCTCTGCGTGAAACCCTGCGCGATGATATCAATGAGATTGATCTGTTGATCTCAGACCTGATTGAGGCGGAGCGATTAAGCACACAACACTCCGCGCTGATTCAGGACGATGTCGACTTTGCTGATTACGTACAGATGTTGGCTCAGCAATATCAAAACTATGAAGGCGGTTTGTTGCTTGATGTACCGGAACACGACCGGGCCATGCATATCGATAAGTTAAGAGTTCGGCTTCTGCTGGCAAATATTGTGAACAATGCCATGCGTCATGGCCAGAACCGCCCGATTACTATCAGAGTCGGGTTTACGCAATCAGAGGCTGAGCTCAGTGTTATTGATCAGGGTGAAGGTATCTCTGAAGAGCATCTGAAACACGTGCGCGAACCGTTTTACCGTGTGGACAGTGCACGTCAGCGTAATACCGGTGGATTCGGATTGGGTTTGTATCTGTGCAACCTGATTGCAGAAGCGCATGGTGGGCGCATGGATATCGACAGTGAACCGGGTAAAGGTACCCGGGTCACTGTGTTTTTACCGATCAAAGATTAATCTGATCTTGTTGATGTGAATGCCTTACTGGCGTACTGCCAGTTTGCGTCGTCGACTCCTGATCCATGCCACTGCCAGTGCCGCAATTACCAGCAAGCCTGGAATCAGCGCGGTATTGATGAACTTCAAGGTAGTGCCCAAGCGGTCAATCTCAGCATTTAACTGAAATTGCACATCTCTGAGTGCGCGCCGGGTATCCGTTTGTACCTGTATAAAACGCTCAATTTCTGCATTCTGTTCAGGGCTGATGGTGCCGCCATTGTTCTGGTTTAGCGCAGTGAGTTGCTGCTCGGTTTCAGACAGGCGTTGCAGCAAATTGGTCTCTTCTGCGCGCAGGCGCTCATCGGCAGCACGCTGCAAATCAATCACGCGTGTGAAGGGACGAGCATAACGGCCACGGCTGCGGATGTTGATCAACGCGGTGCTGCCACTCAGGTTATCCAGCGCGTTGATCACAAAATCGCCATTGCTTGCAAAGGCATTAATGACCCGTTGACCCAGAACCTGCTGTGATTGTGCCCACATGCGATCGGCGAGTACGTCTGAATCTGCGATGACAATTACGCCAATATCGCCGATTGATTCACTCAAATGAGTGTCTGCAGAAGTAGTTTCAGCAGCATTGGCATCGTCGTCAGCTACCGGCGGGCCTTCGGGGAATGCAGATACCGATCGTCCTGACACACGGGCTGCCAGAAAACGGGTTTGCTCTTCGGAGACAAACTCATCCAGCAGCAGTGTCGGGTCACCCATTTCGCTGAAAAACGCAGTGCCCATCATCATGGTGTTATTGCTGGTTTGAATCAGTGGTTCAAACGTGGTCAGGCTGCCTTCTGCTTTGGAAAGCGCGCCTGCCGATGACATGTTCATCACTTGCAGTTGACCGCTGACAATATCATTGGCAAATCCATCGCGTTGTACACCCATCATGCCCAGGTGAGCCACCGGACGCTGGCCAGGTTGCAGCGTGACATACAGTGCGCGTTCCTGATCGGTGACAACTTGGGTGGCGTCGTACTGCACGCCCCAGGCCTGCAACAAGCCGGGTAAATCCGAGCTCATAGAGTCGCGGAAGTCACCCGTGTTCACTGCAATCTGGGTTTGTGTGTCGGAGTTTGGATCAACAAAAATCAGAGCTCGCCCGCCGCGCATCACAAACTGGTCGATCGCATACAGGGTCTGCGCAGGTAGTTCCTGCGGATGCACAATCAGCAGAATATCAATGGCACTGTCGATGCTAGTCGCTGTGCTTGCGATGCGTTGGACATCATACATATAGCGCACGGTATCCATCACAGCCCATGCGCGAGTGGCCTGTTGCAGTGAGGCGTTAAAACCCCCGTCGATTTCCAGCGACGTCAGCAGGCCGATGACGGTAGGGTCCGGGTCAAGGGTACGCGTGATCAGGCGCGCAAATTCATATTCCAGAAACTCTTCCTGATCCGGGCGTACCAGTGGGATCGCCTGGTAAACGCCGGCATCTTCCTCGGTCTGTGTGGCCGGGTCTGTGGCTACTACACCAAAATACACCGCTTCGCGACCGGCGGCCAATGGCACAGCCTGAATGCCATAAGCTGTCGCACGATCTTCATCTTCTGAAAAAGGCGCAGGATCAACAATCTCAAAGCTGAGGTTGCCGTTACTGGCTATCACCATCTCGCGCAGCATTTCCTGTACGCGCAAGCCATAGGCGCGCACCTGAGGAACTTCAGCGACAGACTCTTCTGAATAAAAGAAGGTCATCTCTACGGGGCGCTCCAGATTAGCCACGATGTCACGGGTGGCATCACTGAGTGTGTACAGACTGTCTTCGGTCAAGTCGATGCGTATTCTGGGCAACAGACTGATAATGACCACCGTGATCAGCAGGCCCAGAGCAGTCAATGCAAGGCCGGCATTCGAAAATAATGCTTTTTTGTTCATGGCCAGCTCCTAGTTTGCTTTCTTGATTTCAATAACAATGGCAGAGGCTAACAGCCAGGCTGTGATAACCGCGGTAAAAAACAGCAGATCCCGGATATCCAGCACGCCCTTGTTGATGGCATCAAAGTGCGTCAGAAAACTCAGCGTCGCAATGGCATCCAGCAGAATCTGTGGCGCCCAGCCTGAAAACGCATTCAGCACAATGGGTGAGCCTGACGACACAAACAGAAAACAAATGGAGACCGTGAGAATAAACGCGATAACAGCATTGCGGGTGAGAGCGGACATGCAGGAGCCTATCGCCAGAAAACCACCCGCCATCAGCCAGCTGCCAATATAGGCGGCCAGGATGACCCCATTGTCCGGTGAGCCCAGATAGTTGACGGTGATCCAGATCGGGAAGGTCAACAGTAACGCAATGCCGCTGAGCACCCAGGCTGCGAGGAATTTGCCCAGTACGGCGTCTCGTAAACGAATGGGCAGAGTCATCAACAATTCAATGGTGCCAGATTTGCGTTCATCGGCCCACAAACCCATGGCAAGCGCAGGAATCATAAAAAGATACAGCCACGGGTGAAAGCTGAAAAACGGCTGCAGATCAGCCTGGCCCCGGATAAAAAAGCCACCCAGATCAAAGGTAAAAATACCGTTCATCACCAGAAATATCACAATAAACACATACGCGAGCGGTGTGCTGAAATAGGCAGCAAGTTCGCGCTTAAAAATTATGCCGGTTTTTCCCATGATTATTTTGCTCCCGGTTCGGTCACGCTACGGAAGAATGCTTCCAGTCTGCCCGGCGCTGCCTGGGTTTCGATCATAAACTCTGCAGGCGCTTGTGCTTCAAGTTCGGCAGGTGCGCCGTCAGCAACAATACGACCGCGGTTGATGATAATGGCTCTGGTGCAGACTGCGCTGACTTCCTCAAGGATGTGAGTGGATACTATCACTATCTTGTCTTTAGCCAGATTGCGGATCAGATTGCGCACATGATGCTTTTGATTCGGATCGAGGCCATCGGTGGGTTCATCCAGAATCAACACTTTGGGATCGTGCAAAATGGCCTGTGCCAAACCGACACGACGTTTGAAGCCTTTTGACAGGGTCTCAATGGTTTGATGGCAGACACTGAACAGTTCGACGTCATCAATGACCTTTTCGATGCGCTGCTGTTTATGCGCGCCGGTCAGGCCACGGATATCAGCGATAAACTCGAGAAAGTCGAGAACGCTCATGTCGGGGTAGCTGGGCGCACCTTCGGGTAGATAACCAATCAGCGCTTTGGCCGCGATTGGATCACTGGCAATATCATGGCCATCGATACTGACGCTGCCGGAACTGGGCGCCAGAAAACCGGTGATGATTTTCATGGTGGTTGATTTGCCGGCCCCGTTCGGACCGAGAAAGCCCAGCACTTCGCCTTCAGCGACTGTGAAACTCAGATCGTCCACAGCGGTAAAGTGCTCAAATTTCCTGGTGATGTGACTGATTTCAATCATATTGTTATTTGCCCATCGCGAGTTAACAGGCTGCCTTGGACGGGCGGCCGTGTAATGTGGAGCGGCAAATATAGGTTGCGCTCAGGTATTTTTCAACCTGAGCTTTGTCATGATGTGTGGCAGAGCTCAGTCGTCGTTGTCGTCGGCGTCAGAATCGCCGTCATCTATGCCTAACTCTTTGATTTTACGTGTCAAGGTGTTGCGGCCCCAGCCTAACAGCAGCGCTGCATCGCGGCGACGGCCAAGTGTATGTTTGAGCGCCACATGAATCATGGTGCGTTCAAATTCAGGCGTGGCCTGCTCGAGGATGGCTTTATGTCCAAGATTGAGCTCCTGGTCAGCCCATTCTTCGAGCAGTTGTGTCCAGTCGCGGGCGCTACTGTTTTGAGCCTGATGCTCCATCAACTCTGGCGGCAGATCATCGACCCTGACCTCGCGGCTTGATGCCATGACGGTAATCCAGCGGCAAAAGTTCTCCAGTTGCCGCACATTACCTGGCCAGTTCAGGCCCGTAATGTACTTTTCAGTTTCCGGACGCAACACCTTGCACTCCACATCAAGCTCTTCCGCGGCTTTGGCCAGAAAGTGCCGTGCCAGCCGCGGTATGTCTTCGCGTCGGTCGCGCAAGCGCGGGATATGAATCCGGATGACATTCAAGCGATGGAACAGGTCCTCCCGGAACAGATGCTGCGCAACCAGTTTTTCCAGATTCTGGTGGGTTGCCGCGATGATTCGCACATCCACCTTGATGGGGGTGGTGCCGCCAACCCGGTAAAACTCACCATCAGACAGCACGCGAAGCAGGCGGGTCTGAGTGTCTGCGGGCATGTCACCAATTTCATCCAGAAACAAGGTGCCGCCGTTGGCTTGCTCAAAGCGCCCGGTTCGGTGCGCGGTAGCGCCAGTGAACGAGCCTTTTTCGTGCCCGAACAACTCGGATTCGATCAGATCCTTGGGGATGGCCGCGACGTTGAGCGCGATGAACTGCTTTTCACGCCGTGGGCTGTGTTTGTGCAGCGCATGAGCAACCAGTTCCTTACCGGTACCGGACTCACCGTTGATCAGCACCGTAATATTTGACTGTGAAAGTCGACCAATGGCGCGAAACACCTCTTGCATCGCGGGGGCTTCACCAATGATTTCTTTGCCGTTTTCGACCACCGGCGAGGGAATTTCAATATCCTGTTCGCGTGCATGTTCCAGCGCGCGTTGTGTCATGGCCACGGCTTCGTCAATGTCGAAGGGTTTGGGCAGATACTCAAAGGCACCGCGGCTATAAGACGATACCGCACTGTCGAGATCGGAGTGTGCGGTCATGATGATCACGGGCAGTTGCGGAAAGCGCTCGTGCACCGTCGACAACAGGTCCAGACCGTTGATCCCCGGCATACGAATGTCGCTGATGATGGCGTCCGGGCGCTCTTTTTCCAGCCGGTGGAGCAGATCATCACCATTCTCAAAACTTTGGGTATGCAGCCCCGAGCGGCTCAGGGATTTTTCCAGTACCCAGCGTATAGACTTATCATCATCAAGAACCCAGACAGTATTATGTTTGCTCATGGTTTCCTTACTCAGTGAATACTATTTGCCAGATTGGCTGGCATGGAACAGGTTGGGTGCCGGTGTCTGGCTCAGTACAGGCAAGTAAATGGTGAATCGGGTGCGACCGGGCTGACTTTTACACTCGATGATGCCTTTGTGCTGATTAACAATGGAGTGCGCGATCGAGAGTCCGAGGCCAGTGCCCTCTGCACGCCCGCTGATCATCGGGAAAAAGATACTGTCGATCAGTTCTGGTGGAACGCCAGGGCCATTGTCGATAACCTCAATACGCGTCACCAGTTTGTGGAACACGGTGCCGATGGTGATGTTGCGCATGATACGGGTTTTAAGTTCGATCAAGCCTGAGCGGTGGATTACATGTGGGCTTTCCAGAGCCTGTACAGCGTTTCGAACGATGTTCAGCACCGCTTGAATCAGTTGCTCTGAGTCACCGTACAATTCCGGAATACTGGGGTCGTAATCACGAATAACCGTTATGTCGCGGTCGCGCACCTCGGCCTCTATCAGATTGCGCACACGCTCAAGCACCTCATGCACATTGAGTTTGCGGAACTCCATGGGTTTGCGCGAGCCGACCAATCGGTCAACCAGCTTATGCAGGCGATCCGCTTCTTCAATAATGACGTTGGTGTAGTCGGTCAGTTCTGAGTTTGGCAATTCGGCCGCCAACAGTTGCGCCGCCCCACGAATGCCGCCCAGCGGGTTTTTGATTTCATGAGCCAGGCCTCGTACCAGTTCGCGTGTGGTCTCATGCGTTGAAATCATGTTTTCGTCGCGCGTGATGCGCTCCGCATAGTTAGTGCCCTGTATCTCAATCAGCACTGATACGTCTTTGAAATCCAGCAAGGGTGTGACGGTGTAGTCGCCCTGCAGCAGGCGACCATTAAGCAATTGCAACTGCGCCTTGCGTTTAGTAAAGCTGTGCTGCATCTGCAGCGCCTGTTTGATGTCATGAACATCCTGTTCAGCATTGACAAAAATATCGCCGATAAAAGCATGCTGCAACTGACGACCACTGATTGCCAGCAGGCTTTCCGCAGCCAGATTGATGTACTGCAGGCGCAGTTCGGTATCAAGCAGCAGCACGGCTGTCGACATGCTGTCTAAAAGTCGCCGGCATAATTTTGGATTGCTACTGTCAAACATGGTATTGAGTTGTTTCCAGGATCAAACATAACCAGACTTTTGATCACAAGCCCGGATGATCAGTTGATGTATGCAAGTTCCAAACCACAATGCGCTGGCGTCTGAATCGCCAGCAATCGGCCCGAATCGACTTCGATCGGCAGATTTATGCGCCTTGCAGCGGGCTTCAGGTTAAATCGAGCGCACCTGTATCAATCACGCTCAAAATACAATGCACCAAAATAGTGCTTTATGCCAGCAGGGCTTTTGGCAGGAGCAAAAAAAAGCCTGCCGGATTGCTCGGGCAGGCTTCTTTTAAGCCGGATTAAAAATTACAGGCTGTAGTACATGTCGAACTCAACGGGGTGAGTAGACATGTTCAGGCGTGTGCAGTCCTGACGCTTCAGTTCGATGTATGCATCGATCAGGTCGTCGCAGAACACGCCGCCTTTTTTCAGGAAGTCGCGGTTTGCATCCAGGCTGTCCAATGCTTCGTCCAGTGAGTAACAAACCTTTGGAATCAGCGCTTCTTCTTCTGGCTCCAGGTCGTACAGGTCTTTGGACGCTGGGTCGCCGGGGTGAATCTTGTTCTGGATACCATCCAGACCAGCCATCAGCAACGCGGCGAAGTACAGGTATGGGTTAGCGGTGTTGTCGCCAAAACGTACTTCGATACGGATTGCTTTAGGATTGCCACCCAGGATGTAAGGGATACGGATGGATGCAGAGCGGTTGCGTGACGAGTAGGCCAGCAGTGTTGGCGCTTCAAAGCCCTTGACCAGACGCTTGTAAGAGTTGGTTGAGGCGTTGCCGAAGGCGTTCAGTGTCTTGGCGTGTTTGATGATACCGCCGATGTAATACAGAGCGGTTTCAGACAGACCGGCATAACCGTCGCCCGCGAAGGTGTTTTTGCCATCTTTCCAGATAGACATATGCACGTGCATGCCAGAACCGTTGTCGCCAACCAGCGGCTTCGGCATAAAGGTCGCCGTTTTGCCGTAAGCGTGGGCAGTGTTCATGATGCAGTACTTCAGGATCTGGGTTTCGTCAGCTTTTGCTACCAGCGTGTTGAATCGTGTACCGATTTCGCACTGGCCAGCGTTTGCCACTTCGTGGTGATGCAGTTCAACATCCAGGCCCATGGAGGTCATGGTGTCGCACATGGCGCCACGCAGATCGTGCAGTGCGTCAACTGGCGGAACCGGGAAGTAGCCGCCTTTCACGCGGTTACGGTGACCCATGTTGCCACCTTCAATTTTCTTGTCGCTTGACCAGGCGGCTTCATCGCTGCCGATCTGGAAGTATGAGCGATCCATGCCAACATGCCACTTGATGTCGTCAAATACAAAAAATTCGTTTTCAGGACCAAAGAATGCCTTGTCACCGATACCAGTGGACTTCAGGAACTCTTCTGCGCGACGCGCAACGGAGCGTGGGTCACGGTTGTAACCCTGCATGGTGCGAGGCTCAATGATGTCGCAACGCAGGTTAATCTGGATTTCATCAGCGAACGGATCAAGGACAGCGGTGCTGTCGTCAGGACGCAGAATCATGTCTGACTCGTTGATGCCTTTCCAGCCAGCGACTGAAGAACCGTCGAACATCATGCCTTCCAGGAAGGACTCGTCTACTTTGGACACTGGGAAAGTCACGTGCTGCTCTTTGCCCTTGGTATCCGTAAAACGGAGGTCAACCCACTTTGCATTATGTTCTTTGATCATTTCTAAAGTTTTAGACATTCCTGATCCTCCGTTTGATCGAGAAAAATGTGAGTGTGTCGTAATTGGTTGGACGACAACAGTCACGGGTTAAAAGTTGCTGCAGCAATCTGCGCTCAACAAGACGGGCAGACGGCACTATAATGTTGCAGCCGCTCAGTTCCCGAGTCCACAGTAATCAGCAAAATGCGTGCCACTAGAATGGCGGCATAAGAGCCTTATAAATCAGACGCTTGTTTTATTCAGAGTTTGATACAAGCACCATAATGGTGCATTTACTATCGTGTCGCACCATTATGGTTCGCGGCATCCCGCTGAGGTTTTAATGCGTTACCTGATCAGGTTTTTCCCCGAAATCACCATCAAAACCCGCCCGGTCAGACATCGTCTGATTCAGGCTCTGCGTCGCAACATAAGAATAATGCTCATGCGGCTGGATAGTGAGATCAGTGTAACTGGTGATTGGGACATTCTGGAAGTGCAAACCCCGGATGGCAACAAAATTCTTGACCAGCTTGTGCTGGATATTCTGCTTCAGACGCCGGGCATCAGCCTGGTCATGCCGGTGCGCAAGTTGCCATTTGTTGACCTGGACCAGGCGGCTGCCGAGGTGTTGCACACCTGCGCAGAGCAGATAAAAGGACGCACTTTTGCTGTGCGCTGCAAGCGCCAAGGGGAGCATCCGTTCACTTCAACACAGGCAGAGCGCCATGTTGGTGCATTGCTGATGCAGAAAGCAGGGGCTGCCGGGGTCAATCTGGATAACCCGGATGTTACTGTGCGTGTTGAGATCCGCTTCAGGGACTTGTTTGTGGTTGAGCGTCAGCTGCGAGGCCTGGGTGGATATCCTATGGGTACGCAAGAGCCCGTGCTGTCATTGATTTCAGGTGGTTTTGATTCGGCGGTTGCCAGCTACCAGTGTATGAAGCGAGGCATCCGCACGCATTTTTTGTTTTTTAATCTCGGTGGCAAGGAGCACGAGATTGCCGTCAAGGAAATTGCGCTGTACCTGTGGATGAAGTACGGATCATCCCATCGGGTCAAATTCATCAGTGTGCCGTTTGAACCGGTTTTACAGAACATCCTGCAGGAGGTTGATGCGGGGCACATGGGTGTTGTGTTGAAGCGCGTCATGATGCGTGCGGCCGATCGTATTGCGGCCGGTATGCGGGTCAGCGCACTGGTAACGGGTGAATGTGTCGGTCAGGTTGCAAGCCAGACCTTACCGAATCTTCGCTTGATTGATCAGGTCTGTCAGGGCCTGGTTTTGCGGCCGCTGATTGTGTCGGACAAGCAGGACATCATCAATATTGCGCGCCAGATCGGAACTGAGGTGTTCAGTGCCTGTGTGCCAGAGTATTGCAGCGTGATCTCTGTGCGGCCTACCACGCATGCCAAGCGGCAGCGTGTCGAGCAGGAAGAGGCCAGACTCGATCCTGCTTTGCTCAGTTTTGCCGTGGATCATGCCGAAGTGCAGATGATTGATCGCATGGTGGAAGTTGTTGATCACCGTGACATTGAGCCGCCCATACTGTCAGTGATTCCTGATGCTGCTGTGGTCATAGATATCCGCCATCCGGATGACGGTGCATTGCAATCACTGAGCTTGGGGGATGTGGATGTGTTGGCTATCCCGTTTTACCAGCTCGCGGGCAGGTTTCCGCAACTGGATACACAAATTACCTATCTGTTGTACTGCGAAAAGGGCATGATGAGCCGTCTGCACGCATCGCATTTAAAAGACGCCGGTTACCTTAATGTGGCGGTTTATCGCCCCTGAGTGAGTCGGCTGTTTTTGCTTTTTTACTGCGCAGTTTTGGTGCGCCAGTCTGTCATAAATAGTTGACTGACAAGCAGTAGGCGTCTGATGTATACTTCGCCGCCATTTTTGTTAGTGATCTGCATGATCCATCTGCGGCCAATCGTTGCAGCAATATTCTTATTTATAGGTTCTTTTCCGTGATTGAAAAAATCCGCAACATCGCCATTATCGCCCACGTTGACCATGGCAAGACTACACTGGTTGATAAACTGCTGAATCTCTCCGGCACGCTGAACACCCGTGGTGGGAACGTTGAACGCGTCATGGACTCCAACGATCAGGAGAAAGAGCGAGGCATTACCATTCTTGCGAAAAACACCGCCATCAACTGGAACGGGTATCACATCAACATCGTTGACACCCCCGGCCACGCCGACTTTGGTGGAGAAGTAGAGCGCGTGATGTCCATGGTAGACAGCGTATTGTTGCTGGTTGATGCCGTTGATGGACCGATGCCGCAAACCCGCTTTGTTACCCAAAAAGCTTTTGCTCAGGGACTTCACCCAATCGTTGTGATCAACAAGATCGACCGCCCCGGTGCGCGACCTGATTGGGTGCTGGGCGAAGTGTTTGACCTGTTTGATCGCCTGGGTGCCACTGACGAGCAATTGGACTTTCCGGTTG
This sequence comes from Pseudohongiella sp., assembly GCA_030696315.1. Classification (GTDB taxonomy): domain Bacteria; phylum Pseudomonadota; class Gammaproteobacteria; order Pseudomonadales; family Pseudohongiellaceae; genus Pseudohongiella. The sequence continues at coordinate 16,268 of JAUYSM010000040.1, forward strand.
TCTATGCCTCTGCACTGAATGGTATTGCTGGCTTACAAGCCGATGAGATGTCTGACAACATGGATCCCTTGTTTGACACCATCATCAAGTTTGTACCGCCACCACCCGTAAACATCGACGCTCCTTTCCGTATGCAGATCAGTGCATTGGACTACAACAGCTACGTGGGTGTTATTGGTATCGGCCGGGTAACCGGTGGTATCGCGAAACCTAACATGCAGGTTGTTATCGTTGACGTAGAAGGCAATCAGCGCAAAGGCAAGATCCTGCAGGTGAAAAGCCACCTCGGTCTTGAGCGTATCGATGTGGCCGAAGCAACCGCAGGCGAGATCATCTGTATTACCGGTATCGATAAGCTGCATATATCCGACACCATCTGTGATCCGGATCATGTCGAAGCAATGCCACCGCTGACCGTGGATCAGCCAACAATCAGCATGACTTTCCAGGTGAATGACTCGCCGTTTGCTGGCCGTGAAGGCAAGTATGTGACCACTCGTAACCTCAAAGATCGACTGGAACGTGAGTTGATCCACAACGTAGCCTTGCGTGTTGAGCCGGGTGAGTCAGCAGACAAATATAAAGTATCTGGCCGTGGTGAATTGCACCTGTCAGTTCTGATTGAATCCATGCGTCGTGAAGGTTTTGAATTGGCCGTTTCACGTCCTGAAGTGATCATGAAAGAAGTTGAAGGCGTGCTTCAGGAGCCCTACGAAGTTTTGGTGATTGATTGCAACGATGAGCACCAGGGCGCTGTGATCGAAGAGCTTGGTCTGCGCCGCGCAGAAATGCAGGACATGCTGCCTGACGGCAAGGGCCGTGTGCGCCTGACCTTTGAGATTCCTACGCGTGGACTGATCGGTTTTCGCTCCATGTTTATGAGCATGACCTCCGGCACCGGCATGATGAACCACGTGTTTGATCATTACGGCCCGGTCAAACAGGGTGAGCTGGCAGCGCGTAAAAACGGTGTGTTGGTGTCTATGGTGACTGGTAAGGCACTGGGATACTCCCTGTGGATGTTGCAGGAGCGCGGACGTCTGTTTATCGAGCCTAACATCGAAGTCTACGAGGGCATGATTATTGGTCTGCACAGCCGCGATAATGATCTGGTGGTCAACCCGATCAAGGGCAAACAACTGACTAACGTACGTGCATCAGGCACAGACGAAAACATCGTGTTGACGCCGCCGACCAAGCACACGCTGGAACAGGCGATGGAGTTCATTGATGAAGACGAGCTGGTGGAAATTACTCCGCTGAGCATTCGTATTCGTAAAAAGAACCTGACAGAGAGTGATCGTAAACGTGCCAGCAGAGGTTCTGCGGCGCGTTAATTTAAAGCGGCTGCGTACTCTGTCTGAGGCACTTGTTTCCGGGAGCCGGCATGATCGCTCTGATTCAACGCGTCAATTATGCCAGCCTTCGTATCAATGGAGAGCAATACTGCTCCATTGATAAAGGGCTGGTGGTCTTACTGGGTATCGAAAAGAGTGATACCCGCGCCCAAGGCGAGAAGCTGCTACAGAAAGTGCTGGATTATCGTGTGTTCAGCGATAACGAAGGACGTATGAATCTGAGTGTGAGCGCGATTGGCGGGCAGGTAATGCTGGTGTCGCAGTTTACGCTGGCTGCGGATACCGGACGTGGTCTCAGGCCCAGTTTCACCTCTGCGATGCCTCCATCAGACGCTGAAGCGCTTTATGACGACCTGGTGGGTTGGATGCTGCAGAAGTATCCGTCGGTTGTCACGGGACGGTTTGGAGCCGACATGAAAATTCTGTTGGAAAACGATGGCCCGGTGACCTTCAGTCTCCGGGTTTAGCCGCCAACCTCAAGACTGTTGCGATTGCTCAGCCAACTCGCGTGCTTCTTTTTTGCGCATATAAGTCTTGCCGAAGTACACGCCAACTTCAAAGAGCATCCACATCGGAATGGCCATGATGATCTGGCTGAACGGGTCAGGCGGTGTTAACAGCATGCCCACTACAAAACATCCCACAATGATGTAGGGTCGCTTACCTTCCAGCGATTTTACATCCACCATGCCTGACCAGATCATCAGAAACACGGCAATCGGAATTTCAAACGCAAAACCAAACGCAAAAAATATCTTTAATACAAAACTCAGGTAACTGGCAATGTCAGGGGCCACGGCAATACCTTCCGGAGCAACCGACACAAAAAAGCTGAACACAATGCCAAACAAAACGTAGTAGGCAAAGGCCATGCCGGCGTAAAACAGCAGCACGCTGGAAACGAATAAGGGGATAGCCAGAGACTTTTCGTTGGCGTAAAGACCCGGTGCTATAAAAGCCCATACCTGGAAAAGAATGTATGGCGCACTCACAAACAGAGCAGCATAAAACGTCAGTTTAAAGGGTGTAAAAAAGGGAGAGGTCGGATCAATCGCGATCATGCTGGTATCCGGCGGTAGCACCGACGTCAGCGGGTGCGCAACAAACGCATAGATATCATTGGCAAAATAAATCAGTGCCAGAAACACAAGCAGCAAAGCCACGACACATTTCAGTATGCGATCGCGCAGCTCAATCAGATGGCCAACAATGGTCAGCTCGGGTCGGGTATCAGGATTGATGTCAGGCGTTTTCACAAAGAATCAATCCTTCTGGTCGCCAGCTGGCTCGTTCGCGGGCACAGGTGCAACGTACGCGGTGAGTTTGCCATTTTTCATGGAAACCAGGCCACTGGGCGGGTTGTTGTAAAAGTCCTGAACTGGCTGTTTTTCAGTGGGTGCGCTTTCAATTGCTGGTTCTGACGCGTCGGGGGCCGGCATGGCTGCAGCAGTTGCAGGTTCGGGTGCTTCGGACGGGGTTTCCGGTATGAACGTGGGGAGTCCTTCGACCGAACTGTTGGTAACCACGTGGACAGGTGCCGCAATTGCGGAGCTGATGGTCTTGTTTATACCGTCCTGGGTTTTATCGAACTCTTTACGGGTATCTTTCACCAGTTGATCAGCGCTTTTACGCGCCTTTTCGATGTCCGCCAGTATCGATTCGTTATGTAGTTGCCGGCGGATATCATCTGCATTGAGCTGTTGCTCAATTTCGGCTTTCACCTTGCCGAAGCTGCGTTTGGCGCGCCCAAGCCACAACGCGCCCGTGCGGACTGCGTCGGGCAGCTTTTCAGGGCCTAGCACTAATAAAGCTACTACAAAGACAACCAGAAGCTCGATGAAACTGATATCGAACATTGTGGTTATTTATCCTGTGCTTTCTCGGTGCGCGCGCTGACATTGGCGTTGGCTGTGCTGTCATCAGAAAGCTGATCGGGATCAGACTTGGCATCCTTGTCGTCGTCTTTGACTGCCTGCTTGAAACCTTTTAAGGCGCCACCCAGGTCACTGCCCAATGTGCGTAGTTTTTTTGTGCCAAACAGCAGCACAATAATCAGTGCGATGATAAGTAACTGCCAAATACTGATGCCGCCGATTCCCATACTTCCTCCGATTGCCTGATACGCACATGACAACTCATATGGCGCAGGCTGATAAATAGTTAGTTTGCTGCTCTGGATGCCTTTTCGGCGAGGCCAGATATGTTAAAGCGCTTTCTGAGTTCTTCCAAGACCTGCTCATGGCTGAGGTCAAGGTGGCTGAGCATCACCATGCTGTGAAACCACAGGTCGGCTGTTTCACCAATCAAGGCCTGCGCATCTGCACCTGCGGCAACATCACGCGCGGCCAGAATGGTTTCTACGGCTTCCTCGCCCACTTTTTCCAGAATTTTATTCAGGCCTTTTTTATGCAGACTGGCGACATAGGAGCTGTCAGCATCGGCCTGTTTACGATCGCTCAGCAACCGGGCAAGTTGTTGAAGGACATCACCTGTTGAATCTACTGCATTTGTCATTGTTGGCTGACTTCTGTTTTTTCAATTAATGGCCGGGATTTTGATACATCTCGGCTGGATCTTTTAACACGGCATCAGTCACTGTCCAACCGATACCTTGTTCACTCTGGGTGAGTTGTTGGTAAAAACAACTTTCCCGGCCAGTATGACAGGCTATGCCGCCCACTTGCTCAACCAGATAACACACGGTATCAGCATCACAATCGAGCAAAATCTGATGAATGCGCTGCACGTTACCGGACTCTTCGCCTTTACGCCAGATTTTCTGCCGGGAGCGCGACCAGTACACAGCGCGCCCTTCGGTCTGAGTGAGCGCCAAGGCTTCGCGATTGATCCAGGCGTGGGTCAACAGTCGGCGGCTGTGTATATCCTGAGTCACCACGGGCACCAGACCTTCGTGGTTCCATTTGACCTTATCCAGCCAATCTGTGTTGTTCATGTGCTCAGTATGCTCTTTCACGAAGTGAAATACAAAAAGCTGAAGGCGCCTGCAATCAGTAAAACGACCACCAACAGGCGCTGCTGGCGTTTGCGCTGACGTTTGTCGCGTTGTCGTTGCTGTAGCATCGCGGCTTGTAGTGTGTCATTGATGGTTTGTAATTTCTGCTGTTGGTTGAGACTGTTCAGTACCAGTTGCGGCAGATGAGGGAATTGCTCAACCCAATCCGGTACGTTTTCTTTTAACGCCTTCCACAAGAAGGAAGGTTTCATACGACGGCGGTTCCAGTCTTCCAGAAATGGCAGGGCAGTCTGCCAGAGATCCAGTTCCGGGTAGAGCTGACGGCCAAGTCCTTCGACGTTGAGCAAGGTTTTTTGCAGCAAGACCAGCGAGGGCTGCACTTCCATATTAAACCGGCCAGCGGTACGGAACAGTTGCACCAACAAATAGCCGAAGGAGATGTCCTTCAGCGGTTTCTCAAAAATGGGCTCACACACCGTGCGCATAGCGGCTTCAAACTCCACCACTTTGGTGTTTTTGGGCACCCAACCGCATTCCACATGTAACTCGGCCACTTTTCGGTAATCACGTTTGAAGATCGCGAGCAGGTTGCGCGCCAGGTACTGCTGGTCGTCGCGACTGAGTGAACCGATGATGGCGCAGTCGATGGCTATGTAGCGCGGATATTCCGGATTGGAAGGATCCACAAAGATATTGCCGGGGTGCATGTCCGCATGGAAAAAGCTGTGCTCAAACACCTGCGTAAAAAAGATGCCGACCCCGGTTTCAGCCAACTGCTTCAGGTTCACACCGTGTGCATTGAGCGCAGCTATGTCGGATACCGGGATGCCGCGGATGCGTTCGGTCACCAGCATGCCATCACGTGTGACATCCCAATACACTTTGGGCACATAGAGTTTGGGTGAGTTTTCGAAGTTGCGCCGCAGCAGGGTGGTATTGGCGCCTTCAGACAGTAAATTGAGTTCGCCCAGAATGATGTGTTCGTAGTCGTCAATCACTTCGCGTGGTTTCAGGCGGCGGCCATCGGGCAGATATCGTTCCACGAGACGTGCCACCCACTTGAGCACTTTAATGTCTTCGCGAATGGTTTTTTCGATACCGGGCCGCAAGATTTTGATCACAACTTCTTCGCCGGTGATCAGGTGTGCTTCATGCACTTGCGCGATAGATGCAGAGGCCAGCGACGCAGCCTTGATGTCGTTAAAGTGATGTTGCCAGGGCTGGCCTAGGGCTTTTTCGACAACCTCAAAAACGGTCGGCGAGGTAAATCCGGGCACCCGGTCTTGCAGGTTTTGCAGTTCGTCACTCAGGTCCAATGGCAGGAAATCGCGCCGCGTGGACAGCAGTTGGCCAAACTTGATGTAGATTGGCCCCAGATCCTGCAAGGCTTCTTTTAAGCGTTGCGGCGGCGTGAGGCCGCGAGTTTTGTTGCCCGCAAACAAACCAATGCTTGCCATCAGCAAACGTAACGGCCAGGCCTTTGCAGTCAGTGGACTGATCTGATCAAGTCGGTATCTGGCGCAAACCGAAACGATGCGCAGCAAACGGGGAAGGTGGGACACCAAGCGTTCCTCAGACCCGTTTGGTCAGGGTTTTCATCACCCCTGCCATCACTTTCATGCCTGCAGTGATTGGCAAGGGCAGTTCAGCGCCGCCGGCAGCCATCGCGCTATCGCCATGCTTTTTCTCGTCAATAATCATTTGCTGCAAAACCGCACGGCTTTTGTGATCGTGAGCGGGCAGTTGTTGCAGGTGATCTTCCAGGTGCTCACAGACCTGTTTTTCAGTTTCGCCGACAAAACCAAGGCTCCACTTGTCGCCAATGGCACCAGCAACTGCGCCGAGCCCGAATGACAATGCATAAAACGCGGGATTCAGCAGGCTGGGTCGGCTGTCGAGTTCTTTCAGCCGGGTTTCGCACCAGGCCAGGTGATCAACTTCTTCAATTGCGGCGTGGTTCATGGTGTCACGAACATCAGGCAGGCGCGCGGTCAGCGATTGCCCTTGATATAAGGCCTGCGCACAGACTTCCCCGGTGTGATTGATGCGCATCAGTCCCGCCGCCAGCGTGCGTTCGGCATCCGACAAGTCGCCTTCGTCGGTTTTGCTGGCGGGCGATGTGCGTTGTGCATGGCTGCTGCCGGGCACCAGCGTGTGCAATGCCTGATCCAGTTGCAGAATCAGGCGATCAGTCAGACTGTAGTGATTCCGATTGTCAGTAGCGCTCATAAGCCTCGTTCCGGTTACTTGGTATCAGCAATTTCCCGCGCAATTGCCCGGTGGCCAATGTCTTTGCGGAAATAGATTCTATCCCAGTGAATATTTTCTGCCAGTTGATAAGCAGCTTTTTGCGCAGCGGTGACAGTGTCGCCCAAGGCAACCGCACACAACACACGACCGCCGTTGGTAACAACCTGCCCGTCCTTTAGCGTGGTGCCGGCATGGAACACTTTACCGTGACCGGATTGGGCGGCTTTCTCCAGACCATGGATCACCGCGCCTTTTTCGTAAGCATCAGGATATCCACCGGCTGCCAACACCACGCCAATGGCAGCGCGTGAGTCCCAATCGGCCTGTTTCTGGTCGAGCTTGCCATCAATGGCCGCCTGGCACAGATCTGCCAGATCCGACTGCAGACGCATCATCACTGGTTGTGCTTCCGGGTCGCCAAACCGGCAGTTGAATTCGATGACAAAGGGATTGCCATGTTCATCAATCATCAGTCCTGCATACAGGAATCCGGTATAGGGATTGCCTTCCGCCGCCATGCCGCGCACGGTTGGCATAATGACCTGCTGCATCACTTTGTCATGAATCTCTTGCGTGACAACCGGTGCCGGGGAGTACGCACCCATACCGCCCGTGTTTGGTCCTTTGTCGCCATCATCACGCGCTTTGTGATCCTGCGAGGTGGCAAACGGGAGTACATGCTCACCATCGACCATCACAATAAAGCTGGCTTCTTCGCCGTACAGGAACTGCTCAATCACCACGCGACTGCCGGCATCACCAAATTTGTTGCCAGACAACATGTCGCGAATGGTGGCTTCAGCCTCTTCCTGGGTCTGCGGAATGATCACGCCCTTGCCAGCCGCAAGACCGTCGGCTTTGATCACAATGGGTGTGCCGTGCTGTTTGACGTACGCAATGGCTGCATCAATGTCAGTAAAGTTCTGATAGGCCGCAGTTGGAATGTGGTGGCGGGCAAGAAAGTCTTTGGTAAATGCCTTTGAACCCTCCAGTTGCGCCGCACCTTTGCGTGGGCCAAATGCCCGCAGGCCCTGAGCGCTGAAGTAGTCAACCACACCAGCAACCAGTGGCGCTTCCGGGCCTACAACGGTCAGGCCAACATGATTATTTTTAGCAAATGCCGCCAATGCCGGGAAATCCAGTGTATCGATGGCCACGTTTTCAACACCAGCTTCAGTTGCCGAGCCGGCATTGCCAGGCGCCACAAATACTTTGTTCACACCCGCTGATTGAGCCAGTTTCCAGGCCAGTGCATGCTCGCGCCCACCGTTACCCAGTATCAGAATATTCATAGAAAAGCCTCAGTGTCTGAAGTGACGGATACCGGTAAACACCATTGCCATGCCCGCTTCGTCGGCCGCTGCGATGACTTCTGCATCGCGCATTGAGCCGCCTGGCTGAATGACTGCACTGATGCCGGCTTTGGCGGCCGCATCAATACCATCACGGAACGGGAAAAATGCATCGGATGCCATCACGGAACCTTCCACAACCAGATTTTCGTCAGCGGCTTTGATACCGGCGATTCTGGCGCTGTAGACCCGGCTCATCTGACCGGCACCAATACCAATAGTCTGCTGATTTTTGCAGTACACAATGGCATTGGATTTTACAAACTGGGCGACTGTCCACGCAAACATGAGGTCAGCGAGTTCCTGCTCTGTTGGCTGGCGTTTGCTCACCACCGTCAGATCGCTGCGGCTGATCTGGTGAATGTCCCGGTCCTGCACCAGCAGGCCACCATTGACGCGTTTGTAATCCCAGGCTACCAAGGGTTTGGCTGGCCACTGACCGCTTTCCAGTACACGCACATTGGGTTTGCCGGCAAAAACCGTCAAGGCTTCCGCAGAAACAGTGGGTGCAATAATAACTTCGCTGAACTGTTGATCCACGATTTTTTGCGCAGTGGCGGCATCCAGCTCGCGGTTAAAGGCGATGATGCCGCCAAATGCTGATGTGGGATCCGTCTGAAAGGCCAGTTGGTAGGCCTCGAGAATGGAGCCTGCGATGGCGACACCGCATGGGTTGGCATGTTTAACAATCACACAGGCCGGATCGCTGAAGCTTTTGACACATTCCAGCGCGGCGTCGGTGTCCGCAATGTTGTTGTAGGACAATTCTTTGCCTTGCAATTGTGTGGCGGTGCTGACACTGGCTTCCTGCGGCTGTTTCTCAACATAAAATGCAGCATTCTGGTGGGGGTTTTCGCCGTATCGCAGATCCTGCTTTTTCTGAAACTGGCTGGAAAAGGTGCGCGGGAATTCGCTTGCTGACACAATTTTGCCCAGATAATTGGCGATGGCGCCGTCGTAGGCTGCGGTGTGCTCGTAGGTGCGTACGGCCAGATCAAAGCGTGTTGCCTGGGTCAGACCTCCGCCATTGATTTTCATTTCAATAAGAATGCGATCGTAATCTGCAGGGTTCACCACCACAGCCACCCAAGCGTTGTTCTTGGCGGCGGCGCGCAACATGGTGGGGCCGCCAATATCGATATTCTCAATAGCTGTTGGTAAATCACAATCCGGTTTGGCGACTGTGGCTTCAAATGGATACAGGTTCACCACCACCAGATCAATAGGGGGAATGTTGTGAGCCTTCATAACCTCCGCATCAATTTCGCGGCGGGCGAGAATGCCCCCATGCACTTTGGGATGCAGGGTTTTGACGCGCCCATCCATCATTTCTGGAAAGCCCGTGTAGTCAGCAATCTCGATGGCAGGGATTTTGTGCTCTTGTAACAAGCGGTAAGTACCACCCGTCGACAAAATCTCTACGCCTGACTGTTGCAAAGATCGGGCAAATTCAACAATACCGGTTTTGTCCGACACACTCAGCAATGCGCGGCGAATAACAGCAATTTTATCTGTAGACATAATAATAATCAGGTGCAGTTTAAAGGGTGGGAAAGGCGTCGGGGATTACTTGAACAGCCCGTACTGTTTCATCTTTTTGCGTAGGGTACCACGGTTCAAACCCAGCATGGTAGCCGCCTCACTCTGGTTGCCGGCAGTGTGTTTAAGCACCGCTTCCAGTAACGGGGCTTCAACTTCACTCAGCACCAGTTCATACAAATTATGGGTCAGATGGTCATCGCCAAGATCGTCAAAATATCTTTGCATCGCCTGCTCTACTGACTGACGCAAACTACGATGGGACGCAAGGTCTGGTGCAGCCGTTACAGTACTGGTACTCACTCCGGTTTCTCTTTTCATGCTGATCAGGGAAAAATCTCTGTGGTCAGGTTAATTATTAGTATGCGCTGCACAGGACATCAGCGTTGACAGGTTTTCGCGATGCCAGTTATGCAGCAGTTCCTGTTGTGATTCGACACTGTCTGCCGTCATAAAACTGGACTTTAGCAAGTCACCACCTGGAAGGGCTTTACTGTACCAGTCAATATGTTTGCGGGCAAAGAGTGTCCCGCGGAAATCGCCATAAAAAGCATGCAGGGCACGGATATGGTCTTGCATCAAGATGCTGATCTCGCTGGCCGAAGGCGGAGTGGCGTGTTCGCCAAATTCCAGGAACTGACGGATTTCCCGGAAAATCCATGGCCGGCCTTGAGCGGCACGGCCAATCATCAGTCCGTCGGCACCTGTGTGCTTGAGCACCTGCACGGCTTTTTCGGGCGAATCAATGTCGCCGTTGGCGATCACTGGAATCCCGACACTCTGTTTGATGGCGGCGATCGTGTCATATTCAACGTCGCCTACAAAACGACATTCCCGTGTTCTGCCGTGCACACTGATCATGGTGATGCCGCAGTCTTCAGCTATGCGCGCAATATCAACACCGTTTTTCTGCGCACGGCACCATCCGGTGCGCATCTTCAATGTGACCGGAATATCCACAGCAGCAACAACCGCGCGCAGGATCTGTTCGACCAGTTCCGGGTCGCGCATCAAGGCGGAACCCGCCGCTTTTTTTAGTACTTTCTTGGCGGGGCAGCCCATGTTGATATCAATGACTTCTGCACCCATGTCGGCATTCAGGCGCGCGGCCTCTGCCATCATGCCGGCATCAAAACCGGCAATCTGCACAATTTCAGGGCCACAAGCCGTGGAGCGTTTGAGTCTCAGTCTGTTTTTTTCCGACTTCCACATGGCCGTGTCTGCCGGCAGCATTTCGGCAATGGTCAGTGTTGCGCCTTGCTGCAGGCACACTTCGCGGAAGGGTACATCACTGACGCCCACCATGGGTGCGAGCAGAATTGGACGCTGCAAAAGATGTTTGCCCAGTCGGAATGGTCTGAGTTCTGGCAATCCATGTAAATTGCGGATCGGTTCAGGAGCTTGATCATTGATGTTCATAAACAAACTCCAGTGTGTAGTTAACACTCTCTGTGCCAGGATCGAGCAGTTCGAGCTTGCCTTGTATCTCTGCACCTGCCGGAATCATCAGCAGAGGCAACAAGGAAACTTCCAGGTAATGCCCCGGGTAAAATCGCCTGGCAGCTACAATCTGATTTTGAATGTTCCTGAATGAGAGTTCCGCTGACGGATAAGGCATCGCAAATGGCGCGGTGTTCTTGACGCGGAATTGCACCAGCAACATCGATTCGTACTCTGGATGAGAAGAAACATCCAGGAAGACACTGCGCAGAAGACTGGCGTCGCGCACAATGGGTAGTTCGCAGGCCAATC
>JAUYSM010000041.1 GCA_030696315.1 Pseudohongiella sp.
GCACCGCTGTCAGGCATGATCGCGCTGGCGCGTCACTATGGTGCCGGTCTGATGGTGGATGATGCGCATGGCATGGGTTGTCTCGGGCTGGGTGGACAAGGTGTCATCGCCAACAACAACGATGACACTTTGATCAACCAGAGTGACATACCTGTCTTGATTGGCACGTTTGGCAAAGCGTTTGGCACAGCCGGCGCATTTGTTGCTGGCGATGAGGGGCTGATTGACTACCTTGAGCAATTTGCCAGAACGTATACGTTCACGACGGCTATGCCACCGGCCTTGGCGCGGGCCACCATGGCAAGCCTGAAAATAATCACCACTGAGCCTTGGCGCCGACAGCGACTACAGACGCTTATCAATACGTTTCGAGCAGGTATGGCAGCGCTTAAACTCCCTTTGCTGCCATCAGACACGCCTGTACAGGCACTGATGCTGGGCGATGTAGATCGGGCACTGGCAGCCAGCCAATTCCTGCTGTCTCGCGGGCTGCAGGTGTCTGCCATTCGACCACCCACAGTTCCTGCAGGCAGTGCGCGGCTCAGAATTACATTATCAGCCGTACACACCGATGAGCAGTTGCAGCGTTTGCTGGATGCGATGGCAGAATTGGCGCACACTTTCTCACGTTCAGAAATGAGGGATCCCAATGTCATTGACTGATGCCGATGTAACAACTGATTCGCTGCTACAACAGCCGCAAAAGCGCTTTGCCTGCTTTGTGACCGGTACTGATACCGGTGTAGGCAAATCGCTGGTGTCCGCGTCCTTGCTGGCGGCGGCCACACGTCTTGGGAAAAGTACAGCCGCAATGAAACCGGTGGCATCCGGTTGTGAACTGATTGAGGGACAACTGCGCAATGACGATGCGCTCTTACTGCAGCGTTACTGCAGTGTGGCGTTGAGTTACGAGCAGATCAATCCGGTTGCCCTGCGTGCTGCCGTGGCGCCGCATCTGGCCGCAGGGCTTGAAGGTCGCAAAGTGTCTGTACAAAGGCTGACAGGATTTGCGCAAGCTGTTTTTTCAGAACGTGCCGACGTGACGGTGATTGAGGGGGCTGGTGGTTGGCGAGTCCCACTGAACCGCAGCGAATTCCTGTCGGATCTGCCACGCATACTGCAGTTGCCGGTGATCCTGGTTGTAGGTATCCGGCTGGGATGCATCAATCATGCACTATTGACTGCGGAAGCCATCCAGTCAGACGGGCTTAAACTGGTCGGCTGGGTTGCCAATCACTTGTCGTCAGATATGCCTATGGCTGCAGAAAACGTAGCCAGTCTGGTCAGTCTGATGCCGGCCCCGTGCCTGGGTGAGTTCCCATGGTCACCCGAGTCAACGCCAGGCACCTTCAGCGACTTGCTGGATTTTAAAATACTGCTCAACAGCTAATGAGCCACCCGGCCTGACAGTGCGTATAAGCATCGCCTTGTTCTATGGTTGACGTTGACGTTAACGTCAACTGAAGCTACTTTATGCGCAATCCAAAATTTTACAACGCGCTAAATCGCAAACCATGACCGCGCGACGTGCCGTTTTTGCCACTTGATTGCTGTTATCCAGCCGGAGATTTACTGTGCCTGATTACAAAGCCCCCGTCCGTGATATGAAATTTGTTCTGCACGAAGTGTTGCAGGCTGAACACTTGCTTGCACAGATGCCAGGCACCAGTGAAGTGACTGCCGATCTGATTGATTCCGTGCTGGAAGAGGCTGGCAAAGTCGCAGAGCAGTTGTTGGCTCCTCTTAATCGCCAGGGTGACGAGCAGGGTTGTCAGTTTAATGCGGGCGTTGTCTCCACGCCCACCGGATTCAAACAGGCGTATGACACCTTTGCGCAAGGCGGATGGATAGGTCTGGCGGGTGATCCGGAATATGGTGGCCAGGGCATGCCCAAAACACTGGCGGTGTGTTTTGAAGAGATGATGATGGCAGCCAACAGTTCATTGGCGCTGTACGCGGTCTTGAGCGCAGGTGCGTCGCTTGCCATTGCTCGACACGCCAGTGCTGAGCTCAAGCAAGCGTATTTGCCAAAATTGTATGAGGGAACCTGGAGTGCGACCATGTGCCTGACCGAGGCACATGCCGGCACTGATCTGGGCATGATCAAGACCAAAGCGGTGCCTCAGGCGGATGGCAGTTATGAGCTTTCCGGTACCAAAATTTTTATCACCGGCGGCGAGCATGATTTGACCGAAAACATCATCCATCTGGTGCTGGCCAAATTGCCGGATGCGCCTGCCGGTGCGCGCGGTATTTCCTTGTTTCTGGTACCCAAATATATGCCTGATGCCCACGGTGAGCCGGGTGAGCGAAACGCCGTCAACTGCGGTTCTATCGAGCACAAGATGGGGATGAAAGGTTCGTCAACCTGCGTGATGAACTTTGATGGCGCCAAAGGATTCCTGGTCGGCGAGCTGAACAAAGGGCTCGCGTGTATGTTCACCATGATGAATTATGAGCGACTGACCATCGGTCTGCAGGGCTTGGGGCTGGGCGATGCGTCTTATCAGACAGCAGCATCTTATGCGCGAGATCGCCTGCAGGGGCGAGCGGCTACCGGCCCTGTCGCACCGGAGAAGCCTGCAGATTCGCTGCTTGTTCATGCTGATGTCAGGCGTATGCTGCTGACCATGCGGGCTAACACCGAGGCCGCGCGTGCGCTGGCGGCCTACGTTGGTACCCAATTGGACATGGTGTATTTTCACCCGGATGAGCAGGTACGTGCGCGTGCTGCCAAACTGGTTGCGCTGCTGACGCCGATAGCCAAGGCAGCTTTCACTGATCGCGGCTTCGAAGCTTGTGTCCTCGGGCAGCAGGTATTGGGTGGTCATGGTTATGTGCGTGAATGGGGGCAGGAACAGCATGTTCGTGATGCCCGGATTGCGCAGATTTATGAAGGCACAAATGGCATACAATCCCTGGACTTGATGGGTCGCAAAGTTGTGTTTGATCGCGAGGGAATGCTGGACGTGTTGGTTGAGGATATTCGCGCGTTTATTGCACAGGAAAAAAATGGCAAGGTTGCTGGTTTTGTTTCGGTTCTGAATTCAGCCCTGCAAACGCTTCTGGATACCACTGCTACCGTGCGTGAAGCCAGTGGCAGCAACCCGAATGAGGTTGGCGCGGCGTCAGTCGCTTACCTTGATCTTATGACTTTGATTTTGTATGGCTTTATGTGGACGCGCATGGTCAGTGTGGCCACCCGGGCGCTGGACGAAAACCCCTCATTGGACGCTGATTTCTACCAGGCAAAAATACATGTGGGTTGTTTTTACCTGGATAAATTGATGCCGCGTTACAAGTCGGTCGCAGAAGAAATTCGCGCGGGCAGTGACGTGGTGATGGCTATGGATGCGGCGCTGTTCTGAGCCGCATCCATCAATCATTGTGTGTCAGATCGACCATTCAACGTTGCTGGAAATTATCTGTTCCAGTCTTTGCAGCTCTTCAGCCTGTTCACCAATCACCGCCATGTTGCCGTCATTTGACGGCACAATGCGACCCTGGAAACGAGGGTCTTTGACATCCAGGCTGCGTCCGATGGGTGTCGAGCGCACAAGAATGACAGACACCGGTCCGTTTTTACCCATGGTAACCAAATGGGCACCGCGCAGGGTGCCGCCCAGGCCACACACCTTGGCAAACGTAATGATCAAGGTTTCCTCGCCCTCGGGCTGGTGAAGGCTTACCCCCGCATCAGCCAACACAGTCTCAACTTCCAGCCAGGAAATCGGCACTGTGATTTGCTCATAGCGAGGGGCTTCGGCATAAACATGCTCAAGCATGGCGTCATGTAATGCCAGTTCGGAGGCGCTTGGCCGGTATTGCATAGTGCTGAACACAAACCCCGCGGCAAGCACCAGGCTGGCAGCAAATGCAAACGCGCGGCGGCCCAGCCATGAGCGATTGTCCGGTGCGGCCAGTTTCTGGCGTAGTCTGTCTGGTACTTCAATTTGCTGTGTTACCAGACGAATGCTGTGATCCAACTGCTTCAACTCATCGAGCAGGCGGCGGCGATCTTCTCTGCCGCTTAATGCACCCAGAAAGTCGGATTCTTCGTCAAAAGGGTTGCTGTGAGCGCGTGTATGAAACTCCAGGTCATCCATGGATACTGACCTCTGGTTTGAATGTCACCTTGTTCACTTGTTATGTTCTCGCTGTTTGTTAACACAGTTCTTCATGCGCTTCGTCTCCGGTCTCATCGCGGGCGGCACCCGGATCCATGATGTCTCTTAGCTTGCTACGGGCTCTGAACAGTCGCGTCATCACGGTGTTGTTATTAAGATCGAGTATCCCGGCAATTTCTTTCCCACTGAATCCACCCACAACCTGAAGCAACAACGGATCCCGGTATTCCTTCTCCAGTTGCATGATGGCATTGTGCAGTTCTGTCATTTTCTGACGCTGATCGGGTTCGTTGCGGTCGTCTTCCTGAATCGACACATCGTCTATGTCGACCAGTTCCGGTCGATAGCGTTCATACATGCGGGCATTTTCGCGGCGCAGAATCGTAAACAGCCACGCTTTTGCGGCATCTTCACTTTGCAAGCTGTCAAACGAACGCCACGCACGCAAAAAGGTTTCCTGTACCAGGTCTTCGGCAACGCTGGGATTGCGTGTCAGCCAATATGCATAACGAAAGACGTCCTGATAGAACCTGTCTACCAGTGATTCATAACGCTTTTTGCGACTGTTGCCCAGACTGATGGGGCGATTGACCGGCGGTTCACTCATTTTGTTTCGTTTGGGTTCCTTTATATTCCCCGTCAGCTTAGCGAAGTCGCTTGCTGTTGGCCATGCAGTTTACACGTTATACTGCCGGTCGTTGATGTCTAGTCCTGATTTCCCAGAGAAATGGTTGACAATTTATGATTCGAATAGCAATTGCCGGCGTTGCCGGTCGCATGGGCCGCACGTTGGTGCAGGCGGTTGTCGACAAAGCGGACACGGCAAAAGTTTGTGCGGGCATTACCTTGCCAGATGATCCCCAGCTTGGCACGGATATTGGACTGATCGCCGGTGTGGGCGCTTTGGGTGTCATGGCGTGTCAGTCCTTGGCCAATTGCCTGGAAGATTTTGATGTGCTCATCGATTTTACCTCCCCTGAGGCCACGCTTGATCACCTTGACCAATGTGTGGCGGCAGGCAAAGCCATGGTCATAGGAACAACCGGTTTTACGACTGAGCAAAAACAGCAGATCAGCATGGCGGCGCGCACGATACCAGTGGTGTTTGCCCCGAACATGAGTGCGGGCGTGAATATCAGCCTGAAGTTATTGCAACTGGCTGCCAAGGCGCTGGGTGACGATGTCGATATCGAGATTGTGGAGGCGCATCACCGACACAAAAAGGATGCCCCGTCAGGAACCGCGTTACGCATGGGTGAAGTGATCGCAGAGGCTCTGGGTAGAAATCTGGACGACGTCGCAGTGTATGGCCGAGAGGGCATCACCGGTGAACGTGATCGCAAGACCATCGGTTTTGCAACAATCAGGGGCGGAGATGTTGTGGGTGATCATACGGTGATTTTTGCTGGACAAGGCGAGCGACTGGAGATCACGCACAAGGCCAGTAGTCGAATGACCTTTGCCAGTGGCGCCGTGCGCGCTGCTGTCTGGCTGGGAAGTCGACCAGCAGGGCTGTATTCGATTGATGACGTGCTCGGTCTGAATGACCTTGATCAGTCCGCCGGCTGATCAACGTGTCTTACTCGTAGACACGTCGGGGGGCGATCCCGTACAATTACGCCTCAGTATGATTACCACTGAGCACACAACGACGCAGCATTTTTAAAAAGCGGAATGAAACAAAGCTTTCATTCCGCTTTTTTTCGCCTGTCGTCTATCCGGGAGATAACATTGAATAATTCAGCAGTTCTCGCCCTGGAAGATGGAAGCATCTTCAGAGGCAAGGCCATCGGAGCGCTGGGATTATCCAGTGGAGAGGTTGTTTTTAATACAGCCATGACTGGTTACCAGGAAATATTGACTGACCCGTCTTATGCACGCCAGATTGTCACGTTGACCTATCCTCACATCGGCAATACCGGCATCACTGCAGAAGATAACGAGTCAGATGGTGTCTGGGCAGCCGGGCTGGTGATTCGCAATCTATCCATGATCGTCAGCAACTGGCGCAGCGAAATGTCGCTCGATGAGTTTCTCAAGGCGCAAAATGTTGTCTCGATCGCAGACATCGATACGCGCCAATTGACACGTCACCTGCGTGATAGCGGCCCACTTAACGGCTGCATTCTGAGCGGAGATTTGCTCGCTGAAAAAGGCGAGCAGTATGCGCTTGAACAAGCACGTGCATTCCCCGGTCTGAAAGGCATGGATCTGGCCAAGGAAGTGTCAGTCGACAAATCCTATGAATGGAATGAAGGGGTCTGGCAGCATAGCCTTGGCCATCCGGTGATGAATCACCAGAATCCCTTTCACGTCGTTGCCTTTGATTACGGTGTAAAACGCAACATTCTGCGTATGTTGGCGCAGCGCAATTGCAAAGTGACCGTTGTGCCTGCGCAGACCTCGGCAGCCGATGTGCTCGCGCTCAAGCCCGATGGTGTGTTTTTGTCCAATGGCCCGGGAGATCCGGAACCTTGTGACTACGCAATCACTGCGATAAAAGAAATTCTGAACACGGACATTCCGGTGTTTGGTATCTGCCTTGGCTGCCAGTTGCTGGCGCTTGCCTGCGGCGCACAAACCATCAAAATGCGTCTTGGGCATCATGGTGCCAACCACCCGGTACAAAATCTTGATGACAAGACTGTGCTGATTACCAGCCAGAACCACGGTTTTGCAGTGGACGAAGCCACACTGCCAGCGAATCTGCGTGCAACACACCGCTCGCTGTTTGACGGCTCGTTACAAGGCATTGAGCGCACGGACAAACCAGCATTTGCTTTTCAGGGGCATCCCGAAGCAGCGCCAGGACCCCATGATATAGCGCCCTTGTTTGATAAATTTGTTGATCTGATGCAAAAGCGCGCTCCGCGCTGAACAGCGCACAGCAAACCCATACAGAGACACGGTTGAGTTATGCCTAAACGTACAGACATAAAAAGTATTCTGATCATTGGTGCCGGCCCGATTGTGATAGGCCAGGCGTGTGAGTTTGATTACTCTGGCGCGCAGGCGTGTCAGGCGCTGAAGGAAGAGGGGTATCGCGTCATACTCGTGAACTCTAACCCCGCGACCATCATGACCGATCCGGCCATGGCTGATGCAACCTACATCGAGCCTATCACCTGGCAGATAGTTGAAAAAATCATTGAAAGAGAGCGCCCCGATGCCATCCTGCCAACCATGGGTGGGCAAACCGCGTTGAACTGTGCGCTAGATCTCGAGCGTCATGGTGTGCTGGCCAAATACAATGTGGAAATGATTGGCGCGCGCGCTGAATCCATCGACAAAGCTGAAAATCGCGAATTGTTTGATAACGCCATGAAAGCGATTGGATTGTCGACTCCTCGCCACGGCATTGCCCGTAATATGGAGCAGGCGTTTGCTGCGCTCGACGAAGTAGGATTTCCCTGCATCATTCGCCCCTCGTTTACCATGGGTGGCACCGGTGGTGGTGTGGCATACAACAAAGAAGAGTTTGTTGAGATCTGCACGCGCGGTATGGAGCTGTCACCTACCAAAGAATTGCTGATTGATGAGTCATTGATTGGCTGGAAAGAGTACGAAACCGAAGTCGTTCGTGACAAAAACGATAACTGCATCATTGTATGCACCATCGAAAACTTTGACGCCATGGGTGTGCATACCGGTGACTCAATCACCGTTGCGCCATCGCAGACATTGACCGATAAGGAATACCAGATTCTGCGTAACGCCTCGATTGCGGTGTTGCGTGAGATCGGTGTGGAAACCGGCGGTTCCAACGTGCAGTTTGGCATGTGTCCAAAGACCGGCCGCCTGGTGGTGATTGAGATGAACCCGCGTGTATCGCGTTCATCGGCGCTGGCGTCCAAGGCAACAGGTTTCCCGATTGCGCGCGTCGCTGCAAAACTGGCGTGTGGCTTTACGCTGGATGAGCTCAGCAACGAGATCACTGGCGGGGCTACACCGGCATCGTTTGAGCCGACCATTGACTACGTAGTAACCAAGATTCCGCGTTTCACGTTTGAAAAATTCCCGGAAGCCAGTGACCGCATCACCACTCAAATGAAATCTGTCGGTGAAGTGATGGCGATTGGTCGTACCTTCCAGGAATCACTGCAAAAAGCACTGCGTGGTCTCGAGGTTGGTATCAGTGGTCTGGATCCGGTGCTGGATACCGCACTCAGCGACTGCATGGACAAACTGCGTGGTGAATTGAAGGACGCTGGCAGTGAACGTATTCGCTACATTGGTGACGCGTTCCGTCTGGGCTGGCCAGTGGCCACGGTTGCTGAGCTCACTGGCGTGGATCCGTGGTTTCTGGTTCAAATAGAAGACATCATTCAAGACGAACTGCGTATTGCGCAGCTGTCATTGCAGAGCCTGGACAAGCCAGCCTTGTTTGCGCTCAAGCGTAAGGGTTTTTCGGACGCGCGCCTGGCAACGCTGTTGAATGAGCCTGAAAAAGCCGTGCGTGAATACCGTCATGCGCTGGGTGTTCGACCGGTGTATAAGCGTGTTGATACCTGCGCTGCTGAGTTTGCATCGACCACGGCCTACATGTATTCCTGTTATGAAGAGCAGTGTGAGTCCAAGCCGAGTGATCGCAAAAAGATTATGGTGCTGGGCGGTGGTCCAAACCGTATTGGACAGGGTATCGAGTTCGACTATTGCTGTGTTCACGCGGCGCTGGCCATGCGTGAAGATGGTTATGAAACCATCATGGTTAACTGCAACCCTGAAACAGTATCCACAGACTACAACATCTCTGATCGACTGTATTTTGAGCCAGTCACACTTGAAGATGTGCTGGAGATTGTTGCGGTTGAAAAACCAGCGGGCGTGATTGTGCAGTTCGGTGGGCAGACGCCGCTGAATCTGGCAACCCGATTGGAACAGGCCGGCGTGCCGGTGATCGGCACGTCACCCGATGCCATCGATCTGGCAGAGGATCGTGAGCGCTTCCAGAAACTGATTCAAAAGCTGGGTCTGAAGCAGCCGCCAAACTGTATCGTGCGCAGTGTCGAGCAGTGCATCACCGAGGCCGAAAAGATTTCTTACCCGCTGGTTGTGCGTCCGTCCTACGTGCTGGGCGGTCGGGCAATGGAGATTGTGTATAACGAGGAAGAATTGAATCGTTATATGCGCACGGCAGTCAAAGTCGGCAACGACAGCCCTGTGTTGCTGGACTACTTCCTGAATGCTGCCATCGAGATCGATATAGACCTGGTCAGCGACGGTAAACAGGTTGTGGTCGGCGCAATCATGCAGCACATTGAGCAGGCAGGTGTTCACTCCGGAGACTCGGCATGTTCCCTGCCCCCTTACAATCTGCCGATGTCTGTGCAGGATGAAATTCGTGACCAGGTGTCGCGCATGGCGATGGAACTGGGTGTTGTAGGTCTGATGAATACCCAGATGGCCTATCAGGATGGCCAGCTTTATGTCATCGAAGTGAATCCACGCGCATCACGCACCGTGCCGTTTGTATCCAAGTGCATTGGTGTGTCGCTGGCCAAGGTTGCGGCGCGCTGCATGGTTGGGACAAGCCTGGTGCAACAGGGTTTCACCAAGGAAATTATCCCTGAGACCTTCGCTGTGAAAGAAGCGGTGTTCCCGTTCAACAAGTTCCCTGGCGTTGACCCGATTCTTGGCCCGGAAATGAAATCTACCGGCGAAGTGATGGGCGTAGGCGAGACATTTGCCGAAGCTTTTGCCAAGGCGCAGATGGGTGCCGGCGAAGAAATCAGCAAAAAGGGCACTGTTTTTATCAGTGTGCGTGATGCTGATAAGCCAAAAGTAGCCGATATCGCCCGCAGTTTTCACGAACTTGGTTTCAGCATGGTCGCTACCACCGGTACCGCAGCCATTATTGAAGCGGCAGGTCTGCCGGTCAATCGTGTGAACAAGGTGCTCGAAGGGCGTCCTCACGTTGTGGATATGATCAAAAACGAAGAGATTCAGTTGATCGTCAATACAACGGAAGGCAAACAAGCGATTGCTGACTCCTCCGCCATTCGTCGCACAGCGCTGCGACATGATGTGTTCTGTACAACAACATTGGCGGGTGCCAGTGCGGTCTGTGAGGCACTCAAGTGCGGCGACAATCTGAATGTATACACAATTCAGGAGCTGCACGCGCGTTTGCCCAAAAGCCAATAAGCTTGCTGGCAAGCCGTCAAAACCAGGGCTATAGACAAGTCCGGTTTAGTTACGCATGATATAAGCCGTAGTGACACAGTGCTGGCGGGCTCTCCTCGTGAGAGCCTGACAGTATTTTTTTTATTTCAGAAAAAGGAAGATCCAGGGGATCTGTGAGAGAGACATGAGAAAAGTGCCGATGACCATGGGTGGTGCAGAAAGATTACGTGCCGAGCTCAATGAGTTGAAGACGGTCAAGAGACCGGCAATTATCCAGGCGATAGCGGAGGCGCGTGAACACGGCGATTTACGCGAAAACGCGGAGTACCATGCTGCCCGCGAGCAGCAAAGCTTCTGCGAAGGCCGCATCAAGGAAATTGAAGGCAAACTGGCTGACTCAGAAGTGATCGACATCTCCTCAATTCCAGTGACTGGCAAGGTAATCTTTGGCGCGACGGTCACGATAGAAAATCTGGATACCGAAGAAACTGTCCGATATCAGATTGTTGGCGAAGACGAAGCTGACGTAAAAGCCGGCAAAATCTCTGTCGGATCACCGATTGCCCGTGCCGTCATGGGCAAAGAAGTCGGTGATGAGGTGGTGGTTAAAGCACCATCAGGCGATATCGACTATGAAATTATCAAAGTCGAGCACCTTTAAGTAAGTAGTTGATATGCCTGGTTTGTATTTACAGGCCGGGCATATTCTTGTTGCGCAGGATGTTGGAAAGTTTTGGATCTGGCTGGCGCGCTGCACGAAACAACACCACAATGTTGCCAATACTTTGTACCAGCGTTGAACGCGTCTGTTCGCAGATTTCTGCAGCCACTTCTTTGCGCAAATCCCGATCGCCCACCACGATTTTTACTTTGATCAATTCATGTCGCGCCAGGGCTTGATCGATTTCTTTGTGAACCGTTTCAGACAGGCCTTTCTGTGCAACCGTCACGATGGGTTTAAGTTTGTGCGCAATTGCGCGCAGTTGACGGGTGTCCAGTGTTTGGTTACTCATAAGATTTCCGGCGTAGTCCCCGTGTGCGGGGTTAAAGAATGGCGATCGAGTGATCGGCGAAACATTCGCCAGAGCGTCTTGATCAAGGGCGGGCATTGTACCCTAGCAAGGCGGGTTCAACAAAGACTGTTACATGCGGCGAGCGCAGCACAATGCTTTGTCTTGGACAATTACAAGTTCAATCTTGTAATATCAGTCAACAGCCCCCATCTGCTGGAAGGCGTCTGAAATAATAATCCGCCCCGGCTTCAGCTCCTTGGTTCCTGATTCAGAATGTCCCAAGGTGTCAATAGAAGGTGTTTTTAGCCTCAATTATATTTCCGGGGTAGTGAGGGAATGGCAAAGCGCTTTGTAACGGTCTTAATACATGCATGATAATGACTTTGATTGTTACTGTTACAACACGCTTACGAATTTAATCTGATTCCTGACGGGTTGCTCCCAACGGATTCTACTCAGCAAAGGGGGATATTCCCTTGAACGATATGGCAAAGAATTTATTGCTCTGGATGGTGATAGCGGCAGTTTTGCTGACCGTTTTCAACAACATAAACCAGGAGCCAGTGACCTCGCAGGTCAATTACTCAGATTTTATCCGTGAAGTCAGGTCGGGACAGGTGCGCTCGGTCAATATTGCGGGTGTGACGGTTAATGGTGTGCGATCCGACAATACCCGGTTCAACACCACCATCCCCATGATTGGCGATGACCAGTTGATGGATGATCTGTTTAACAACAATGTTGAAATTCGCGCGTCTGAACCCGAGCGGCAGAGTCTGTGGACTCAGTTGCTGGTCGCCAGCTTCCCGATTCTGATCATTATTGCGCTATTTTTCTTTTTTATGCGGCAGATGCAAGGCGGCGGAGCTGGCGGAAAAGGCGGGCCCATGTCGTTTGGCAAGAGCAAAGCCAAATTGCTGGGTGAAGACCAGATCAAGATTACTTTTGCCGATGTTGCGGGTGTAGACGAAGCCAAAGAAGATGTTAAAGAGCTGGTGGACTTTCTGCGTGAGCCAGATAAGTTCCAGCGCCTGGGTGGGCGTATCCCGCGCGGCATCCTGATGGTGGGTCAGCCAGGGACAGGTAAAACCTTGCTTGCCAAAGCTATCGCTGGCGAAGCAAAAGTACCGTTTTTCTCGATTTCAGGTTCTGACTTCGTTGAGATGTTTGTAGGTGTGGGTGCGTCGCGAGTGCGCGACATGTTTGATCAAGCCAAAAAGCAGGCGCCTTGTATTATTTTTATCGACGAGATTGATGCCGTCGGTCGTCACCGTGGCGCGGGTCTGGGCGGCGGTCACGATGAGCGCGAGCAGACACTGAACCAGTTGCTGGTTGAAATGGATGGTTTTGAGGTTAACGACGGCATTATTGTGATTGCTGCCACTAACCGACCTGATGTGCTCGACCCTGCGCTGTTGCGTCCTGGCCGCTTTGACCGTCAGGTTGTGGTGGGCTTGCCCGACATCCGTGGCCGTGAACAAATACTCAAAGTGCATATGCGCAAAGTGCCGATCGCTGACAATGTGGATGCGGGTGTTATTGCGCGCGGCACACCTGGTTTTTCCGGTGCGGATCTGGCCAACCTGGTAAACGAGGCAGCGCTGTTTGCGGCACGTGGTGGTCGTCGCCTGGTGACCATGGAAGAGTTTGAAAAAGCCAAAGACAAAATCATGATGGGCACCGAGCGCAAATCAATGGTGATGTCTGAAAAAGAAAAAACCAATACGGCCTACCATGAAGCTGGCCACGCCATTGTTGGTCGGCTGGTGCCCGAGCATGATCCGGTTTACAAAGTCAGTATTATCCCGCGCGGAAGAGCATTGGGTGTGACCATGTTCCTGCCGGAAGAGGATCGTTACAGCATCAGCAAGCTGGCTATCATGAGTCAGATCAGCAGCTTGTACGGTGGCCGAATTGCAGAAGAAATGACACTGGGTGTTGACGGTGTCACGACCGGTGCGTCCAACGACATACAGCGCGCGACTGAAATGGCGCGCAATATGGTCACCAAATGGGGTTTATCCGAGAAGCTTGGCCCGTTGATGTACGCCGAAGACGACGGCGAGGTTTTCCTCGGTCGATCAGCCGGTGGCGCGCCGAAACATCATTCGGGAGAAACCGCCAAGCTGATTGACGACGAAGTCAGGAGTATTATCGATTTCTGTTACAGCAGGGCACAACGCATGCTGGAAGAGAATCGTGACAAGCTCGAGCTCATGAAAGATGCCTTGATGGAATATGAAACCATTGATGCCGAGCAGATAAACGACATCATGTCCGGTCGAAAGCCACGCCCGCCTGCAGATTGGTCCGACAGTAACAGCGGATCCGGGGCTGCGCGCACAGAAGCGCCGGCGAGCGATGTCATGTCAGAAAAGCCCATTGGTGGTCCCGCCAGCGAGCATTGATATTTTGCTGGCATTAATGCGGGAGCTGCTGAGTGTCCAAAGCTGATTTGGGATCAGTTCATGCACCAGCGTCCAGACTTAGAATGTCCGGGCGCTGGCTGGAACTGTCAGTGCCGCGTGTGATGGGCATATTAAACGTCACGCCTGACTCATTTTCTGATGGGGGCCTGCTGTCAGCTGGCAGCGCATCCCGATTCAAAGTCTCCCTTGATAAAGCGCTTTTTGCCGTGCAATCCATGGTGTCTGCAGGCGCTGACATCATTGATGTGGGGGGGGAGTCCACACGTCCCGGCGCGCCGGAAGTCAGTGGAAACGAAGAGCTTGAGCGAGTGATCCCCGTGGTCACAGCAATACGGGCTAACTTTGATGTGCTGATCTCTGTTGATACCAGTACACCATCAGTCATTACTGCGTCGGCAATGGCCGGTGCAGACATGATCAATGATGTACGGGCTTTGCAGCGTCCTGGGGCACTTGAGGCCGCAGCCGCAACGGATCTCGCGATTTGCCTGATGCACATGCAAGGTGAGCCACAATTTATGCAACAGGCACCCTCCTACAGTGATGTGTTCACTGACGTCAGCTCGTTTTTGTCCGTCAGAAAAAGCATATGTGAACTTGCAGGCATACACCCCGATCGTATCTGCCTCGATCCGGGGTTTGGTTTTGGAAAAACGCTGGCGCACAACTACCAATTATTGTCACGACTTCATGATATGCACGCACTGGGATCACCTGTTTTAATCGGGTTGTCCAGAAAGTCCATGATAGGCGCAGTGATGGGTACTCCAGCTGCAGATCGTATGGCCGGAAGTCTGGCTGGCGCCGTATTGGCGGCCGCCGCAGGTGCACAGATTATCCGCGTGCATGATGTTGAGCCGACGGTACATGCGCTCAAGGTATTGTCAGCGATGCGAAATGCTGGCCAGAACGGTTGATGAAGTGTTTATAATCTGCCTGATAACGGAATACAGAGGTTAAATAATGGGGTCTGGCAAAACAAAAGCAGAAAAACAATTTTTTGGAACAGATGGCATTCGCGGTCGGGTTGGCGAATACCCAATCACGCCAGATTTTATGCTCAAGCTGGGTTGGGCTGCGGGTAAGGTATTTGCCAAGTCCGGTGGCCAGCGCAGCAAAATTCTGATTGGCAAAGATACGCGCATTTCGGGATATATGTTTGAGGCAGCACTTGAGGCTGGGTTGGCATCAGCCGGTGTTGATATCAATATGCTAGGGCCTATGCCGACACCTGCAATTGCCTATCTGACGCGGACATTTGGTGCGCAGGCTGGCATCGTCATCAGCGCGTCCCATAACGCTTTTCAGGACAATGGCATCAAGTTTTTTGATGGTGATGGCACAAAATTGCCTGATGAGACCGAATTGGCGATTGAAGAGTATCTGAGCAAAGACATTACCACCGTCAGCTCCGCTGATATCGGAAAGGTTTCCCGTATCACGGATGCGGCCGGCAGATACATTGAGTATTGCAAACGCACCGTGCCGGGAAATGCGGTATTGCGTGGCTTGAAAGTTGTGATTGATTGCGCAAATGGATCGACTTATCACATTGCAGGAAATGTATTTTCAGAACTGGGTGCAACCGTCAAAGCAATTGGTGTCTCACCCAACGGTCTCAACATCAATAAGGATTGTGGTTCCACATCCCCGATGGGGCTGGTTCAACAAGTGCTGGCTGAGCAGGCTGATATTGGCATTGCGTTTGATGGCGATGGCGATCGTGTGATCATGGTCGATCATCTGGGCAATATCGTTGATGGTGATGAGTTGTTGTACATCATTGCGCGGGATCGACGTCGCCGCCATATGGCATTTGGTGGCGTTGTAGGCACGCTGATGAGCAACCTTGGTCTTGAACTTGGGCTTGAAGCACTGGATGTACCTTTTGTCCGCACAGATGTGGGCGATCGGTATGTCATGGAGATGTTAAAGAAAAAATCCTGGTTGCTGGGCGGTGAGTCTTCCGGCCACATTGTCTGCCTTGACGTCGGCACAACCGGAGATGGTATTGTTTCTGCGCTGCAAGTATTGGCTGCGATGATGCAAACCAATTCCAGTCTGTTTGAGTTGCGCAGCAAAATGCGCAAAATGCCGCAGACCATGGTTAACGTGCGGGTGAGCAGCAAAACTCTGGTGATGGACAGTGTGCCCGTCAAGTTGGCCGTAAAGGATGTGGAATCAAAAATGGCAGGGCGTGGTCGGGTACTGTTGAGACCCTCAGGCACGGAGCCTGTTGTACGGGTCATGGTTGAAGGTGATGATCAGGCGTTGGTGGCAAGGTATGCAGAAGAAATTGCCGATGTCGTCAAGTCGGTTTCCAGTCCGGTGTGAGTGTATCGGGGATAAATAGATTTTCTGATTTGATCTGATCTGCGCTGCTGCGCTGTCTTGCAAGGCAGGTTCAAAGTGGTTATAGTTGCGCCCCCGTGGAAGCTCGGTCGGCGCAGCAGTACAAAGGATAGTGGATATGCGTCGAGCGCTGGTTGCCGCGAACTGGAAAATGCATGGGAACCAAAACTTTATCCGAGAATTGGTTTCCGGAATGATGCCTGCGCTGGCAGGTGGTGTAAATGGCGTTGACATCGTGCTTTGTCCGCCTTTCCCCTACTTGCAGATGGTTGATGCCATGATCCATGGCGCCGAAATTGTGTTGGGCGCTCAGGACATCTGGACTGAAGAAAGCGGGCCGTATACCGGTGAAGTATCGGGTACGATGCTGGCAGATTTTCGGGTGAGATACGTTCTTGTCGGGCACTCTGAAAGACGTAGTCTGATCGCTGAAAGTGATCAGTTGGTGGCTGATAAGTTTCGTTCAGCGCAGCAATGTGGGGTGATCCCGGTGCTGTGTGTAGGAGAGACGCTCGAAGAGCGCGATCAAGGGCTTGCCGAGGTTGTGGTCAGGCGGCAGTTGACCGCTGTGATTGAGCGAACAGGTGTTGCAAGTTTGAATAAGGCAGTAATCGCTTATGAGCCGGTCTGGGCAATTGGTACCGGTCGATCAGCAAGCGTAGAGCAAGCGCAGGAAATGCATGCTGCAATCAGACAGATGATTGCGCTGCAGGATGATGAAGTAGCGCAGTCAGTACAAATTATTTACGGTGGTAGCGTCAGTCCGGAGAATGCCCCGGAATTATTTGCGCAACCCGATATCGATGGCGGGCTGGTGGGCGGAGCATCTTTGAATGCTGACCTGTTTGTTCGTATATGCCAGAGTGTGAGTTGAATTATGGAAACGCTGATCGTGGTTGTGCACGTCATTGCCGCCATCGCAATTATTGCGCTGGTATTGCTGCAGCAAGGCAAAGGCGCCGATGCGGGCGCAGCTTTTGGAAGTGGTGCATCGCAAACTGTTTTTGGTAGTTCTGGAAGTGGCAATTTTCTGACCCGATCTACTACAATTGCGGCGGTGATATTTTTTGTAACCAGTCTGACGTTGGCGATTTATGCCAAGCAGTACAGCCTGGGTGGGAATCTGGATGGTGGCGCGCCGTTGGTAAGCCCGGATATTCTGCGCGAGCTTGAGCAGTCAGATATTCCTCAGCTGGATACTGCTCCTGCTGCATCTGATATCCCGGCTGCACCTGCAACTGAATTGCCGGTCAGCGAAGTACCGGCTAGTGAAGTGCCTGTAGTCCAGTAAACGTTTTTGCCGAAGTGGTGGAATTGGTAGACACGCTATCTTGAGGGGGTAGTGGCCATTGGTCGTGCGAGTTCAAGTCTCGCCTTCGGCACCAGTTTGATTGACATGATGACACCCGCCTTCAGGGTGTATTAAAAAATTAATGTCTTGACGCACCTGAGGGGCAGGACTAGAATACCGGCCCTCAAACAGCAGCTTTGCCAGAAGCTGATGATGCCAGAAATGGCAGTGAATAAGGATTTCAAGCTTTATTGCGGGGTGGAGCAGTCTGGCAGCTCGTCGGGCTC
Organism: Pseudohongiella sp.; assembly: GCA_030696315.1. GTDB lineage: Bacteria > Pseudomonadota > Gammaproteobacteria > Pseudomonadales > Pseudohongiellaceae > Pseudohongiella. The sequence continues at coordinate 17,623 of JAUYSM010000041.1, forward strand.
ATAACCCGAAGGTCGTAGGTTCAAATCCTGCCCCCGCTACCAAACCTGCGGCGTCCGTGTGTTTCCGGGCGCCGCGCAAAAGCCCCTTGATGGGGCTTTTTATTAAGGCTGAAAGTTGCCCGTGCGGTGCTCTCAGTCAGGTCGGGAAAGCTCGTCGGATTAGAATGGTCTGAGGACGAGGTGCCGCCGCCGCAAGGTTCTTCCGGGAACGTTGTGACAAGACAAGCAGTTTGTTTAAGCGGTGGGCCTAGGGCCCACTTTTTGTTTGTGTTTTTTGAATATTCTGCATAAATCAGGAACTTGGTTATAGTGGTTGCAACAATCGACAACATTGCAGAGCTCTTCCGCCCTGCTGTTACGGCACTGGGTCTCGAGCTTTGGGGCGTTGAACATCTGGTGCGAGGTCACTCGGCCTTGCTCCGTATTTATATTGACGGCCCGGACGGCATCTCCATAGACGATTGCGAAAAAGTCAGTCGACAGGTGAGCGCTATTCTCGACGTTGAAGATCCCATCCCGGGCGAATACACCTTAGAGGTGTCTTCACCTGGTTTTGACAGACCACTGTTCAATTTTGAGCAATTTGGCCGCTTTGTTGGCGAGGTTGTTAACGTGCGTCTACGCACTCCCATTGATGGGCGTCGGAAATTCAAAGGTGTTTTGGAAAAAGCTGAAAATGGTGTGATTTTTATGACCGTGGACGGCACCGTGTATGACATTCCCTACCAACAGGTAGACAAGGCGAACATCGCGCCCTGAGACAATTGTTTGGCAGTGTTCTGATGGAACGATGAACCCGTGTGTAAGGTGACACTATTATGATGAGTAAAGAAATTCTGATGGTTGCAGATGCGGTCTCCAATGAAAAGGGAGTCGCGCGCGAAGTTATATTTGAAGCCATTGAGTCGGCTCTGGCGACAGCAACCAAAAAGTTGTTCGATGACGAAGAAGTCAACTGCCGCGTTGTTGTGAATCGCAAGTCTGGCCAATATGAGACATTCCGCCGTTGGGATGTGGTCGCTGATGAAAATTTTGATGATCCGTCCCACCAGATGACACTTGATCAGGCTCAGGCTAAAAATCCTGACATCAAGATCGGCGAATTCTGGGAGGAAAAAATCGACAATACCGAATTTGGTCGTATTGCTGCGCAAACGGCCAAACAAGTGATTGTGCAAAAAGTGCGCGAGGCTGAGCGTGACCTGGTAGTTGCTGAATATCGCGACAAAATGGGCAAACTGGTCTCTGGTACAGTCAAGAAAGTTACCCGTGAAAGTATTCTGGTTGATCTGGGCGGAAACGCAGAAGCCATGTTGCCGCGCGATCAGATGATTCCGCGTGAGATGTTCCGCACCGGCGACCGTATTCGGGCACTGCTGCTTGACGTGCGTCAGGAAGCACGTGGTCCTCAGTTGTTCCTGAGCCGCACTGCGCCGGGCATGCTGATTGAGTTGTTCAAGATTGAAGTGCCTGAAATTGCAGACGGCATTATCGAAATTCGTGCCGCAGCGCGTGATCCTGGCTCGCGAGCCAAAATTGTGGTCAGCACAAATGATGGCCGGATAGATCCGGTTGGTGCTTGTGTAGGTATGCGTGGTTCACGTGTGCAAGTGGTATCCAACGAGTTGGCCAATGAGCGAATTGACATCATTCTCTGGGATGATAACCCCGCTCAACTGGTTATCAACGCCATGGCGCCGGCAGAAGTCGCATCCATTGTCATGGATGAAGACAGCCACACCATGGACGTTGCAGTTGAAGAAGACAATCTGGCGCAGGCCATTGGTCGCAGCGGCCAGAACGTTCGCCTGTCGGCTGAGTTGACCGGCTGGGCGATCAATGTGATGAGCGTTGAAGATGCGCGCAACAAACAACAGCAGGAATCCAGCGGTTTTATCTCCATATTTATGGAAAAGCTGGATGTGGATGAAGATGTGGCAGAGTTGCTGGTTGCTGAGGGCTTTACCTCGCTTGAGGAAGTTGCCTACGTACCCATAGATGAGCTGCTCAGCATAGATGGTTTTGATGAAGACGTTGCCAAAGAGTTGCGGGATCGCGCACGTGACGCGTTGCTGACCCAGGCAATTGCGTCGGAAGAAGGTTTGTCAGGAGCGCAACTGGAAGCTGACCTTTTGAATATGGAAGGTATGGACGACACGTTGGCGATGGCTTTGGCTGGCAAGGGGATTCTGAATATGGAAGAACTTGCGGAACAGTCAATTGATGATTTGATGGATATTGACGGCATGGACGAAGAACGTGCTGGCAAATTGATTATGACGGCTCGAGCGCCCTGGTTTGCGTAATAACCGGTTTGACTAGTACAAGTCGGTTCACACCAAGCCGGATCAGGCAGCAAGAGAAGACAGGAGTAGTTAAATGGCAGATGTAACAGTCGGTGAGTTCGCCAAAGTAATTGGCGTTACCGCGGAACGGCTACTGGCTCAGATTAAAGAGGCGGGGTTGCCGCATACGCGCGCAGAAGATCCGATTTCAAATGACGACAAGAATACCTTGTTGCTGTTTCTGCGTCGCAGTCACGGTGCGACGGAGGCTGCCGATGCTGCCCCGAAAAAAATCACGCTGAAGCGAAAAACGGTCGAGACCCTTAAAACCTCTTCTGGCCAGGGACGTGGTAAAACCGTCAGTGTTGAGGTTCGCAAAAAGCGCACGTACGTCAAACGCAGTGAATTGACGCCCGAGCAATCAGGCAGCGAAGACGTGTCCGGTATTGAAGAAGAGTTGCTTGACCAGGCTGCAGAAACGGCAGCAACAGAAGCAGCTCATAACCCTGTTGAAGCGTCTGTTGCAAGCGATGCCGTTAGCGGCGCTGCTGCTGAAGCCGTTGCTGACGCAGGTCAGTCGGCCACAGAAACGGTGACTACCCCTGAAACAACTGTGGTAGAAACTGCGCCAGCGCCTGCAGCACCTGCAGTAGAGCAGACTCGTGAAAGGCCTTCTGCAACGCCTGCGGCAGCGCCGTCTGCGAAACCTAAAGTGCCTGCCAAACCTGTTCGTAAAGAAGAGGGTGACGAGAAGGATGACGAGAAAAAGTCAAACTTCCGGAAAAAGGCTGTAGTGCCTAAAAAAGCAGTCAAGCCGCGCATTGATGAATTTGTGCTGGAAGATGGTGAGTTTGATGAAGGCGGACGCGGTCGTCGCGGCGGTCCTCGTAAAAAAGCACGCCTGAAGCAACACGGCTTTGAAAAGCCGACTGAGTTTATTTCGCGAGAAATCATTATTGGCGAAGCCAACGCGGTGGGTGATCTGGCTGCCAAAATGTCGGTCAAGTCCGCCGAATTGATCAAAGCCCTGTTCAAAATGGGCGTCATGGCCACGATTAACCAAGCGCTGGATCAGGATATCGCTACCTTACTGATCGAAGAATTCGGCAACAAAGCCAAATTTGTCTCCGCTGATGCCATTGAAGATACGCTGTACGAGTCAATCGCGTACGTTGGCGGCAAAGAAGCCGTCAGCCGCGCGCCGGTGGTCACGGTCATGGGTCACGTAGACCATGGTAAAACCTCGCTGCTGGACTACATCCGTAAAGCCTCCGTGGCTGCAGGCGAAGCCGGTGGTATTACCCAACATATCGGTGCTTATCACGTTGAAACTGATCACGGTATGGTCTGCTTCCTCGACACCCCCGGTCACGCAGCATTCAGCGCGATGCGATCACGTGGTGCTAAAGCAACAGACGTGGTCATTCTGGTCGTGGCAGCCGATGACGGCGTCAAACCACAGACTGAAGAAGCCATCAATCATGCGCGTGCGGCCGGTGTACCCATGGTGGTTGCAATCACCAAGTGCGACAAACCCAACATTGATCTTGATCGCGTAATGAATGAACTTGCCCAGCGCAATGTGATTTCGGAAGCATGGGGTGGTGATACTCAGTTTGTACAGGTATCTGCTCATGCAGGCACCGGTATCAATGAACTGCTGGAAGCCATTCTGCTGCAATCTGAAATGCTGGAGCTCAAAGCCTTCATTGATGCGCCAGGCAAAGGTGTAGTGATTGAATCGAGACTCGACAAAGGTCGCGGTCCTGTGGCATCCGTTCTTGTACAGAACGGTACCCTGAATGTGGGCGACTATGTGCTGGCTGGCCATGAATATGGCCGTGTGCGCGCGCTGATCGATGAGGCGGGCCGTTCGGTCAAGTCCGCTGGCCCCTCAATTCCAGTGGAAGTGCTTGGTTTTAACGGTGTGCCAGAAGCGGGCGACGAGTTTGTTGTGGTCGCCGATGAGAAACAGGCCCGCGAAGTGGCTGATTTCCGTCGCGAGCGTATTAAAGACAAAGCCGCTGCCATGCAGCAGGGCAACAAGATCGAAGCCATGTTTGCCGGAATAGGTAAAGCCGGTAAAGGCATTCTCAACGTCATCATCAAGGCTGACGTGCGCGGCTCCATGGAAGCAATTGTCGGTTCATTGCACAAACTGGGCACCGATGAAGTAGAAGTGAATGTTGTTGCAGCGGGTGTTGGCGGAATCTCTGAAACCGATGCGCATCTGGCAGCAACATCCAAAGCCATGATGATTGGTTTTAACGTGCGAGCAGACAAAACTGCCCGTGAAGTGGTTGAAAACGAAGGTGTCAACCTGCGTTACTACAATGTGATCTATGACGTGATCGATGACGTTAAAGCCATTCTGGGCGGCATGCTGTCACCAGAAATCCGTGAGGAAATTCTGGGTGTGGCTGAAGTGCGAGACGTGTTCAACTCGCCGAAGTTCGGTCAGGTGGCAGGCTGTATGGTTGTTGAAGGTACTGTGTACCGCAGCAAACCGATTCGTGTACTGCGCGACCACGTGGTGATTTACCAAGGTGAACTGGAATCTCTGCGTCGCTTCAAAGACGATGCCAGCGAAGTGCGAAACGGCATGGAATGTGGTATCGGCGTGAAGAACTATAACGACGTCAAAGTCGGTGACAAGATTGAGGTTTATCAGACCATTTCAGTAGCGCGAACGCTGCAATGAGTAAAACCTCGGCTCCCAAGGTCTCGCCAAGAGTCCAACGAGTGGCAGATCAGATCCAGCGCTTGCTCGCTGATCTGATCCGTCGCGAAATTCGTGACCCTCGCGTAGGCATGGTATCGGTGACGGGTGTCGACGTGAGTCGGGATTTTGCACATGCCAATGTGCACGTCACTATCATGGGGCGTCACGGTGATGATTTTGGTGCTGGTCAGGCGCTGAAAGATATGGGCGAACTTGATCGTAAAGAGATCAAGGATAGCCTTGCTGCCTTAAACAAAGCGGCGGGTTATCTGCGTAGTTTGCTGGGCAAGGAAATGAGTCTGCGCGTGATTCCGGCGTTGCAGTTCCATTACGATGACAGTGTGGCGCGAGGTCGCTACCTGTCGTCGCTGATCGACAAGGCGATTGCCGAAGACAGCACCCACGAACATGTTGATGAGACCGACTCCGATCAGAACCCGGAGCAGAGCCGGGACGGAGACAACTAGTTTGAGTTCAGGCAGAAAACAGAAGGGCCGTCAGATCAACGGTATTCTGTTATTGGATAAACCGCAGGGCATGAGTTCAAATGCATGCCTGCAACAAGCCAAGCATCTGTTTCAGGTGTCCAAGGCGGGTCACACGGGAGCGCTGGATCCATTGGCGACCGGTGTGCTGCCCTTGTGTTTTGGAGAAGCGACCAAGGTGTCGCAGTATTTGCTGGAAGCGGACAAGCGATATTTGACCCGGGTTCGACTGGGCGAGCGCACCGATACCGCGGATGCAGAAGGCAGTGTTATCAGCACCCGGCCCGCCGGTGCAATCACACGCGACATGGTGCTCAACGCCCTGTCACAATTTCGTGGTGAAATACTGCAATGCCCGCCGATGTATTCAGCGCTGAAACACAAAGGTCAACCGCTGTACAAACTTGCCCGTGCAGGCCTGGAAGTTGAACGAAAGCTCAGGCAGGTGACAGTTCACGAACTGATACTGCATGACTTTGAAAACACGCCGGAAGGCACCGAGTTGTCACTTGAAATTCGTTGCAGCAAAGGTACCTATGTGCGTACTATAGCCGACGATTTAGGCGAGGCGCTGGGCTGTGGTGGCCATGTTCGCGAGTTGCGGCGTTTACAGGCCGGTGTTTTCCGAATCGAAGACTGCATTACACCCGCTGCATTACAAGCCAGTTTTGCCGAAGGCGGACTGGATGCGATAGACGCCTTGTTGCGTCCGGCCGATCAGGCCATTGACCACCTGCCTCGAGTCAGTCTGAGTTCAGAGCTGGCGTTGTTTGTCCGGCAGGGGCAGGCAGTCATGGTGCGACCAGCACCGGCAAGTGAACTGGTCAGACTTTACGACAATGACGAATTTATCGGTATTGGCAGCATGCTCGACGATGGTCGGGTGGCGCCACGCCGGTTAATGAGGGAGCAAGCCAGGTAACTGTCAATATGCACGGTTATGCTGGGTGACAGGATGTTATTAACTTTTAATGCATATTAATCAGGAGATTTAGAAATGGCGTTAACAACCGAACAGAAACAGGCAATCGTAGAAGCGTATGGCCGTGGCCAGAATGATACCGGCTCACCTGAAGTACAAGTTGCACTGCTGACAGAAAACATCAATCTGTTGCAAGGTCACTTCCGTGAACACACACACGATCACCACTCACGTCGTGGTTTGATCCGTATGGTTAACAGCCGCCGCAAGCTGCTCGATTACCTCAAGCGCAAAGATGTTGGTCGCTATGCTGAGCTGATCAAACGTCTGGGCCTGCGTCGTTAATTCGACGCTACCGATTTCAAGGCGATGAGAAAGTGAGAAGAGACTCTTGGTAAAAGGGAAGTTGCTGCAATGCTGCCCGGGTCTCATAAAATAGGATGAACGTATGTTTAATATTGTTAGAAAGACCTTCCAGTACGGCGCAGATACAGTCGTATTGGAGACCGGCAAAATTGCACGACAAGCAACTGGCGCAGTCGTCATCACCATGGGTGGTACGCAAGTGCTGGCGACTGTTGTTGGTAAAAAGTCTGCCGCTCCTGGCGCAGACTTTTTCCCACTGACAGTGAATTACCAGGAAAAGACGTATGCTGCGGGTAAAATCCCCGGTGGTTTCTTCAAGCGTGAAGGTCGTCCAACAGAAAAGGAAACATTGGTTTCCCGTCTGATCGACCGTCCTCTGCGTCCTTTGTTTCCAAAAGGTTTCAAGAACGAAGTTCAGGTGGTCTGTACCGTCATTTCTGCGACCAAGGATCAGGATCCTGATATTGCAGCACTGATTGGTGCATCTGCTGCGGTAGCCATTTCCGGCATTCCATTTACCAGCCCGATTGGTGCTGCGCGCGTCGGATACGATGCCGTCAATGGTTACGTGTTAAATCCACGTGCCAGCGAGCTCACCAGCTCTGCCTTGGACATGGTGGTTGCTGGTACTGAATCAGCCGTACTGATGGTTGAATCAGAAGCAAAAGAATTGACCGAAGACCAGATGCTGGGCGCGGTGTTGTTTGCTCACGAATCCATGCAAGTGGTTATCAAGGCAATCAATGAATTAAAAGCAGAAGCTGGCAAACCCGTCTGGGACTGGCAGCCTGAGCCTGTGAACGAAACCCTGCGTGCTGGTCTGGCGCTGGCGTTTTCTGACAGCATCGGCAACGCCTATCAAGTGTCCGACAAGATGCAGCGTTATGATGCATTAAGTGCACTGCTTGATCAGGCGATTGCGCAGTTCGCCAATGCTGAGCACGGTGTTACGACTGAAGAAGTTAAAAGCGTGTTTGCATCCATCGAGAAAAAAGTGGTGCGTAACCGCATCATCGACGGTGCTCCGCGTATTGATGGTCGTGATACGCGCACAGTTCGCCCAATCACTATCGAGACGGGTGTATTGCCTAAGGCGCACGGTTCAGCCCTGTTCACACGTGGCGAAACACAAGCGCTGGTTGTGACCACACTGGGTGCCATTCGTGATGCACAGTTGATTGAAGGACTGGAAGGCTCCAAAAAAGAAGCCTTTATGTTCCAATACAACTTCCCCCCGTTCTGTGTGGGTGAAACAGGTTTTATGTCTGGCCCCAAACGTCGCGAAATTGGTCACGGTAAACTGGCCAAACGTGGTGTACAGGCTGTGATGCCCAGCGAAGAAACGTTCCCCTACGCGATTCGTGTGGTCTCAGAAATTACTGAGTCTAACGGTTCCAGTTCCATGGCATCTGTGTGCGGTAGCTCACTGGCGCTGATGGATGCTGGTGTCCCCCTGTCAGCACCTGTGGCCGGTATTGCCATGGGTCTGATCAAGGAAGGCGATCGTTTCTCTGTGATCACTGACATCCTGGGTGATGAAGACCACCTGGGTGATATGGACTTCAAAGTAGCGGGTACCGCCAAAGGCGTCACCGCACTGCAGATGGACATCAAGATTCAGGGCATCAACGAAGAAATCATGGAAACCGCATTGGTTCAGGCCTTGGAAGCGCGTCTGCACATCCTGGGTGAAATGAACAAAGTGCTGGCAGTGGCACGTCCGACGGTTAATGAAAATGCCCCGTCAATGGCTGTCATGAAAGTTGATCCAGACAAAATCCGCGAAGTGATTGGTAAAGGTGGTTCTACCATCCGCTCCATTACTGAAGAAAGCGGTGCGTCTATTGATATCGATGATGATGGCAACATTCGCATTTACGGCGAAGATAAAGACTCACGCGACAAAGCAATCGAACTGATCCAGCGTATTACGGCCGAAGCAGAAGTGGGCCAGTTGTACAAAGGCAAGGTCGCTCGTATTGTTGATTTTGGTGCCTTTATCACCATTCTGCCGGGTAAAGATGGTCTGGTTCATATTTCCCAGATTTCGTCTGACCGTGTGGAAGATATCAGCCAGTATCTGCAAGAAGGTCAGGACGTTGTGGTCAAGGTCATGGACCTGGACGCACGCGGCCGTATCAAGTTGAGCATCAAAGAAGTCACTGACGAAGAACGCGCCAGCATGGAGTGATCTGTCAGCCAGGTGCCAGCCACGCGCAGGCACCTGAATTGATCTATAAAAACCGGCAGGTGGTAACACCCGCCGGTTTTTCATTATGTGCCCGCGGGCAACAAGCATTTATATGTCACGTCAAACCTGCAGCCGGTGCCTGCGTCCACTCTCGGTGTGTTACTGCTCAAAGCTCACGCTGCAGCACAATCGTTGGCCTGTCCAGATCATTCAGGATAGACAGGAGTCCAGACACGCTCTGGGCACTGCGCGTATAGCAGCCCTGTCGTTATCAAATTGCAGGCTGATTCATGTTGATCCAGATAAGCAACATGCTGACAGCATGGCAGAATTACAGGTGCTACAGGCGTCGCAACCGGTATTGATTTACCCGGGGGAACACGCTGACGACATAACACATTTGTCATCCCATTCACCGTGCCCGCTGATTTTTATCGATGCAAGTTGGCGGCGCAGCCGCAAGTTGTTGCATACATTGCCATGGCTGGGTGAATTGCCGCGTTACGCCTTGCAACCGTCGGTGCCATCACGTTATCGCATACGACGGCAACCCGGTGTGAACACCTTGTCAACATTGGAAGCTATTGTATTTACACTGGAAACTCTCGAGTTCGCGCCGGGCAAGCTGGACAGTATGCTGGCAACAATGGATTGGGTGGTGGATCAACAGATTCGTTACATGGGTCACGATGTCTATCAATCCAACTATCAGGATAAAGAGTATAAATGATTAACCTGCCATTCTCCCTGAGGGGCGGTTACCATATGAATGATTCATATCCGTATTAAAAATTGACGTACTGATCTGTCAAGAAAGGATAATGCCAATTCCATGGTCAAGCACGCGCGGGCACATTTGATATCAGTACTGATGGCAATCTGCCCGGGTTTGTTATTGTTCAGCCAGTTGTTATGGGCGCAACCGCCTGCCGTTGACGTCTCCGACCCGCAGTCCGCCCCACTACAAACGGTTTTGCGTGTGGGGGTATACAACAATCCTCCCAAAATTTTTCAAAATGACAATCAACAGCCGGATGGCATGCTCTGGCGTTTGCTTGAGGAGATTGCTAAGCAGGAAAACTGGCAACTTGACGCGGTCGCCTGTGAATGGAATGAGTGTTTGGTGATGCTGGAGCGTGGTGAGCTCGATCTGATGCCTGATGTGGCGATCAGCGATGCGCGTAGCCAGCGCTTTGACTTTCATCGCGAACCTGCCTTGTTGAGTTGGTCTCAGATATTTGAGCGTAGTGGTCTTGGCATGCTCAGCATGCTGGACATCGATCGCAAACGCGTTGCCCTACTGCAAGGTTCAGTTCAATACGACTACCTGGTTGATCTGGCAATGAACTTTGGAATCAGTGTGCAGTGGGTGATGGTCGATTCGCCGGAGCAAGCCTTTGCTGCCGTGGTGAATGGTGAGGCCGACGCTGCAGTCTCCAACCACTTTTACGGAGATCTCCATGCCGCAAGGCTGGGCCTGAGCAAAACCTCCATCATATTCCAGCCGATTCAGCTTTATTTTGCGGTGGGTTCCGGACGCCATGCCGGCATTCTACAACGCATTGATCAGCATCTTATCGCATGGAAACGGGACCCATCATCGCCGTATTTTGAGGCGCTGAGTACTTTCAGTGTCGAGCCTCCGTTGAGTTTTATTCCCGGCTGGGTGATCTGGGGCCTGATCATGCTGAGTGCAGGTCTGCTGGGGTCGTTTGTTTTTGGTGTCATACTCAGGGCGAGGGTTGCTGACAGAACCGCAAGCTTGCTGGCCAGTGAAAACAGGCTGAATACCATTTTGAACAGTGTCGAAGCCCACATTTATATCAAGGACAGTCAGCTGCGTTATCAGTACGTTAACAAGAAGGTCTGTGAGCTGTTTTCGTTACCCGCTGAAAAAATTATCGGGAAAACGGATGCGGCGTTTTTTGATGACGTGACATGTGAGCATTTACGCGAAAATGATCTCAGAGTGTTGCGCAGTGGCCAGCGAGTTGCCGACGAAGAAAGCAACATCATGGCTCATGATCAGCAGGAGCACATTTTTATTTCGGTTAAATTGCCGCTGCGTAACCCTGATGGCAGCATTTACGCTTTGTGTGGTATCTCGACTGATATCACTGAGCATAAACAGATCAGAAACCAGCTGCACCAGCTGGCGTATTTTGATGTGCTGACCGGCTTGCCCAACCGCCGGTTGATTCTTGATCGCCTTGATCATGCCTTAGGCGGGCGCAACAAAACCGGGTTTGAAGGGGCCGTGTTATTTATTGATCTGGACAACTTCAAGACGGTGAATGACACCCTAGGGCACGACGCTGGTGATCAGCTACTGCAACAGGTTGCCAAACGCCTGGAGCGTGGCTTGCTGGCAACGGACACAATCGGCCGGTTAGGCGCTGATGAGTTTGTACTGATTGTCGAAGATCTTGCGCAAAACACTGTTGATGCGCTGGTGAGAGTGCGCGATGTGGCAGAGTTTTTGCGACAGCAGTTCAACCAGCCATTTGAATTACAAGGTCTGCCCTACGTTTGTACGGTGAGTATTGGTGTGGTGATGTTTTCTGACGCCAATGAAGACATTGAGAATTTATTGAAAGGTGCTGATCTGGCCTTGGCTGCCGCCAAGGTTAATGGCCGCAATCAGGTGCAGTTTTTTAATCCCGCCATGCAGATTGAGGTCACCCGTCGCACACGCATTGAAAAGGCACTACGCGCTGCCATGAGCAATCATTCACTGTTGCTGCACATCCAACCGCAGGTTGATTGCCAGGGGCATATTGTCAGCATGGAAGGATTGTTGCGCATGACCGACCCGGAGCTTGGGGTGGTGTCACCGGGTGAATTTATACCGGTTGCAGAAACTAGCGGGCTCATTATTCCGCTAGGAGAATGGGTGGTCGAATCTGCCTGCACTCTGTTGGCCTCCTGGCAAAACGATCCATCCTTGAGCAAACTGGTAATGGCGGTGAATGTCAGCCCCAAACAGTTCTACCATGAACACTTTGTCAAACATGTCATAGATTGTCTTGAAAAATACGGCATTCCCGGCAAGAGTCTGGCGCTGGAAGTGACTGAAAGTCTGTTGATAGATGATGTGGATACCACGGTCCAAAAAATGCAGGTACTGGGGGCAAAAGGTGTGCAGTTTGCCTTGGATGACTTTGGTACCGGGTATGCGTCACTGAGTTATCTGAAGCGTTTGCCTCTGACACAGTTAAAAATTGATCAGTCGTTTGTACGCGATTTGCTGGTTGATCAGAATGACGAAGCAATCGTGCGCACAATTATTGCGCTGGGGAACAGCCTGGATCTGGACGTGGTTGCGGAAGGGGTGGAAACCGAGCAGCAGGCAGAGCGTCTGCGCGAACTGGGTTGCCATTTCTTTCAAGGCTACCACTTCGGACGCCCGCAGCTGGCGTCCGTGTGGAGCAAACAGATTCAGTCCTCAAATACGGCGTTGTGATAAACGTTCTGCACGTCATCCAGCTCGTTCAGCATGTCCATAAACTTCTCGAACATTTGTGCGTCTTCGCCAGATACCGTTGCTGAGGACTGTGGCACAAACTGGATTTCATCCACTTCAAATTCAATATCTTTAAACGCGCCCCGAATAGCCTGGCGGGCCTTTGCATACTCGGTGTGAGGTACAAAAACCGTGATGTGTCCGTCCTCGTTTTCAATGTCAGTCACATCGACGTCTGCATTTAACAAAGCTTCCAGTACGGTATCTTCGTCATTGCCGGCAATTGACAGGATGGCACAGTGATCAAACATGTGACTGACACTGCCTTGTGTACCAATTCTGGCTTTTGTTTTCGTGAAACATAAGCGCACATCACCAAAGGTGCGGTTTGGGTTGTCCGTCAGACATTCCACAATCACCATGCAGTTGCCGGGACCATAACCCTCGTAGCGCGCCGTTGCAAAATCTTCTCCGCCTCCGCCCTTGGCCTTTTCAATCGCCTTGTCGATAACGTGTGATGGTACCTGACTCTTTTTGGCGCGCTCCAGCATCGCCCGTAATGACAGATTGCCATCAGGGTCGGTGCCCCCGCTTTTTGCGCACATGTAAATTTCGCGCGCAAAGCGGCTGTAAACTTTGGTTTTGGCGGCCGCAGTTTTGGCCATGGACTCTTTGCGGTTCTGGTAAGATCTACCCATTGGTGATACTCGTCATGGATTAAGGCAAAAACCGAATCATACACGCAGGTACCTGCCAAAATCCACGTCAGGCCACAATTGGGTTGGTCAGGCATCAGGAACAGCAACTCGGGATCCAGTTGGAATGACAGCAACTCAGAATAATGCACCAGTATGGTTTTTGTTTGGACTTTCAGGTGCGGGCAAGTCTTACGTTGGCGATGTAATTTCACAAGCAAGCGGTTGGCCGGTCTATCATGCCGATGTAGACATTACTGCCGAGATGAAGCTCGCGCTGGCAGAGGCGCGGCCATTCACTGACACCATGCGGGACGCCTATTTTTCACAATTGCTGGAGCACATCAGAAACCGGCAGCAACCGGGGCAGCCACTGATCGTGACGCAAGGCGCTTATAAACAAAAGCATCGTGACTTCCTGCGATTACATCTGCCTCACATCACATTTATCTGGGTGGATGCACCGATCGATTTGATCATCGCGCGACTCGAACAACGTGGGCAAGGCATTCGTGCTGCCAGTGCTGCCGCGCTGTTCAAAGATTTTGAGCCTCCACAGGATGGCAGTTTCCGTCTGATAAATGATGGCGATAAAAGTCGCATACTTGAACAAAGTCAGCGTGTTACCGGAATGCTGCCGTGAATGCGCGGCATGATGGTTGACCCGCTTCTGGCAGGTGTTATGATCGGGTTCATTTTTCGGGCCAGCAAGGCTGTTCAGAATTGAGCATCAGATCACTATGAGTGTTGTTACTACTGTCAGACAGCGTATCACCTGCAAGATCGCCGCCTTGGCTGGCGCATGCGTCATGTTTGTCAGCTCTGGCGTCAGCGCGCAGTTGTCGCCGCGTTACCAGGATTTAAACGCTGATCTGGTTGCCGATCTGCCATCAGACCCCGCGCGTTGGCGAGACCCATCCATTCTGATTTTTGCCTACACACCGGTTGAAGATCCTGCACTGTATTCGCGTGTCTGGGATGAGTTTATTGCGCATGTGGAAGAGGCCACCGGTAAAGAAGTGCGGTTTTTTCCGGTGCAGTCCAATGCCGCACAACTGGAAGCGCTGCGTGCGGGCCGACTTCATATTGCCGGATTTAACACCGGGTCAACGCCCGTTGCGGTGAACTGTACCGGCTTTGTGCCGTTTGCAATGATGGCGGCCGCCGATCGCAGTTATGGTTATGAGATGGAAATAATCACGTTTCCAGACAGTGGCATTAACAGTGGTGCAGACCTGAAGGGCAGACAACTTGCTTTTACGGCGCCAACCTCCAACTCTGGATTCAAGGCGCCATCCACCTTGTTGCAGAATGAGTTTGGCTTAGTGGCTGGCACGGACTATCGCAGCGTATTTTCCGGCAGCCACGACAATTCGATTCTGGGTGTTGTGAATGGTGATTATGAAGCCGCTGCCGTCGCCAATGAAGTGCTTAAACGCATGCAGGGCCGTGATGTTGTTAATGCCAGTCAGTACCGTTCCATTTACAAGTCGCTGACCTTCCCCACCACGGCCTATGGGGTTTCACACAATCTGAAGCCAGAACTTGCCAACCGGATTCGCGAGGCGTTTTTCAGTTTCAACTGGGAAGGCAGCGCCCTGCAGCGTGAGTTTGCTGATGCCGGCATGGCGCAATTTATCCCCATTACCTATCAAGAACACTGGCGCGTGGTCAGGGAAATTGATGAAGCAAACAACACGGTCTACAACTGCGATTGATGAACAAAAATAAGAGGAAAGCATGCTGACATTGACCGGGCTGAGCAAGCGTTATGATACGGGTGATCTGGCGCTGACAGATATTACGCTGGAAGTCCCTGCCGGGCAGGTGATGGCCTTGATTGGACCGTCCGGTGCGGGCAAAAGCACCCTCATCCGTTGCGTCAACCGTTTGGTTGAGCCCAGTTCAGGCACCGTGCTGTTGGACGGACAGGACATCACGCGTGTGCGTGGTGCTAAATTACGACAGGCACGTCGTCAGATAGGCATGATTTTTCAGAACTATGCGCTCGTTGAACGTTTGTCCGTGATGGAAAATGTGTTGTCCGGGCGCCTTGCCTATCTCGGATTCTGGCGCAGTTTTTTGCGGCAATTCCCGTCCTCTGATATCAAACAGGCACTGAATCTGTTGGAGCGCGTGGGTCTGGAAACCATGTTCGATAAACGCGGTGACGCATTGTCGGGTGGACAAAAGCAACGTGTGGGAATCGCACGCGCTCTTATGCAGAACCCCAAACTGCTGCTAGTTGATGAGCCTACAGCAAGTCTTGATCCCAAAACGTCCAGGCAGATCATGCGGCTGATTTGTGAGCTGTGCCGCGAGCAGCAATTGGCAGCCGTGATCAATATTCATGATGTAGTCCTGGCGCAGCAATTTGTCGATCGCGTGGTGGGTTTGCGAGCGGGCAAACTGGTATTTGATGGTCCGCCATCAGCCCTGACTGAAAAGACTTTGACAGATATTTATGGCGAAGAAGACTGGTCAACCACCACGGGCGAAACGGACGAGTCCGATGAAGCAGCCGCGGCAGCCATTGATCCGTTAAAACCTATTGGCCAGGGTGGTCACCCATGAGCAGCCCTTCAACGGACTCAGGTGCTGATCAGCAACGTCTGGCCTTACTTAAAGACGGCATCTGGAAGCCCTTGCCGCTGATTCGCGACGCGCGCTGGCGCTGGGCATTAAACGCAGCCGTGTTGTTATACATTGTGCTCGCGTGGCTGAGTGTGGATGTCAACTGGTCGCGGGTTGCACAGGGTATGGATCGCGGCGTTGCTTTTATGGCTTCGTTTCTGCAGCCAGATTTTGTGACACGCAGTGGCGAAATTTTTACCGGTCTGAAAGAAAGTCTGACCATGACCCTGGCGGCCACCGTGATTGGCGTATTGCTGGCCATTCCTGTGGGGCTGGGCGCGGCACGTAATATTTCGCCGCTGCCGGTGTACCTGTTTTGTCGCACCATCATCGCCCTGTCACGCACGTTTCAGGAAATCATCATCGCCATTCTGTTTGTGGCAATGTTCGGTTTTGGCCCGCTGGCCGGGGTGGTGACGCTGGCATTTGCGACCATCGGATTCATGGCCAAATTGCTGGCGGAAGATATTGAAGATACCCAGAAAGAACCGCTGGAAGCCATTCGGGCGACGGGTGCCAGTTGGTTGCAGTGGGTCAACTATGCCGTGCAGCCGCAGGTTATGCCGCGCCTGATTGGTTTGTCTTTGTACCGGCTGGATATCAACTTTCGGGAATCTGCCGTGATTGGTATTGTCGGTGCCGGTGGCATAGGCGCTACCCTGAATACTTCCATCAACCGCTACGATTACGACACCTCGGCCGCCATTTTGCTGCTGATCATTGTGATTGTTCTGATGAGCGAATACCTGTCCGGGTATGTGCGCAAGTGGACACAATAATGCCCCTGATCCGACAAGGTGACCAGCCCGTCTGGAAAAAACGCGAACCTCTGAAACAATACGCCCATTGGGCGGGATGGATGCTTGGTGGCATGCTGTTTGTGTGGTGCTGGGCGATCATATCGGAGAATACAATCTGGGAGTTTTTGTATGACGCTGATGAACAGGCTGCCAGTCTGATTGGGCGCATGATCCCGCCGGACTGGAGTATCACCGGCTCCCTGATGCTGCCCTTGTGGGATACCATCAACATCGCAACGGTAGGCACTGTGATGGGTATTGCGATCGCATTCCCTTTGGCCTTTCTGGCCGCGCGCAATACCACGCCACATCCCGCACTGCGAGCGGTGGCACTGGCGATTATTGTCAGCTCCCGCTCCATTAACGCGTTGATCTGGGCCATGCTGCTGGTCACCATCGTGGGGCCTGGCAGCTTTGCAGGCATGCTGGCCATCGCGCTGCGATCAATCGGTTTTGTGGGCAAGCTGGTTTACGAAGCGATAGAAGAAATACATCCGACCCCCGTTGAAGCATTATCTGCCACAGGTGCGGGTCGCAGTCAGGTGCTGGCCTATGCGGTCTGGCCGCAGATCATGCCGGCTTTTGCCGGCATTTGTGTGTACCGATGGGATATCAATATCCGCGAAGCGACCACTTTGGGGCTGGTGGGCGCGGGCGGTATTGGATTGCAGATGAACGCAGCCATCAACAATCTGGCCTGGGGTCAGGTGGCCACGGTGTTTGTGTTGATTTTTGCAACTGTGGTGGTGTCTGAGTGGGTGTCTGCCAAGGTCAGGCACGCGATGTTGTAAGAGGCGGACACTTGTCTGTGACAAGCCGGTCGATGGGCAGGCGTATGTGCAACACAAAGCCTTGCTCGTTTGACCACTCAACACAACCTCCCGCTTCCTCAATACGCTCTTTGATGCCTTTGAGGCCATTACCGGGCGTGATGGTGCCGCGATGGGTGCCATTGTCATTAATGCGCAGGTGGTAGCAGGTGTCATCTGCGTGAAAATCGATAAAACAACGAGTGGCTGCACTGTGGCGCAGCACATTGGTCAGTGCCTCCCGGGTACAGCGTAGCAAGGTTTCGGCAATCTGGGTGTCGCCAGGCACACTGCGCAAGTTCAGATCGACCGTGATACCGGGTACGCCACTGATCAACTTGTGCATGGCGTCGATAAAGTTGATTGGTTCATCCTCGCGCAGTTCACTGACGGCTGTGCGCAAATCACTCAATAACAATTTGCCAAGTGCCAATGCCTGTTCGACTTTCTGGCGACCTTGCCCGTCAGTCAGATGGGTGGCGACCTCGAGTTGCAAAATTTGTGCAGTTAGGTGATGGCCGAGCAAGTCATGCAGATCGCGCGCAATACGCAGTCGTTCGGCCTGACGGGAATGCTCGGTGAGCAGCTCGCGAGTTGCCAGCAGCTCCCTGTTCAGTGCGGCGGTTTCTTCGCGCAATTCCTGTTCGCGTCTGGCCCTGTGGGTCGCAATCACAGCAAACAAATGGAAAAGGCCCAGCGTGATGGAACCCGTGATGGTCAGCATCAGACTGGATCCACCCCAGTGGAACAACTGACTGATGGTGTAAAGACTGACAACGCACAGCAGCAACCAGCCTGTGGTGCGGATGGGATAGGTTTCGGTGACCTGTACTATCCAGACAATACCCAGAATGGCAACAAAACTGATGCTGACCAGAAAGTACAAGGACGCGATCGCCGCAATCTCGATGCACAGCAGAACAAACAGGCGTTTGCGAGAATTCAGCGCCCATTCCGACGTAAAAATGAAATAGCAGGTAATGTGCAGCAGAAACAAGGCGCTGGTCAGCGTCAGCTGGGTTGTCCATTGTTGCGAGTTCTGAGCCAGCAGGTAAACAGACAAGGAACTGACAATCACCAACACAACGGCCCCAGTAAAATTCTGGGTTTTATTACTGCTCCAGAAGTCATCCATACTGTTCTCTCCAGAGAACTTCACGCGCTGTGGGTGAAGGCTAGTAGTGTTATCAGGCGAGTCAGCTTACCACTGTCGATTTCAAGAAAGAAACAGCCGGTTGAACCTGTGGCGACGGTGCTTTATGCTGCGCTCCACTTTATGAAAATTCCCTCAGATGTCAGTGCAGGCCAAACCCGATTCACGCAAGTTGAACGGGCTCTGCTTGCTATTTGTTTGTTGCTGATGACCGGCTGTCAGTCCGGCGCGGTGGTACGCGCGAGTTTTCAAACCATAGAACTGGCCGCCAGAGTGCCGGGTAATGGCCAGGTATTGTTGGCAGATATTGGGGGTGATACCCGAACTGACGTGTTGCTGATGAGTCGACGACCCGGTCGGGTTTATTGGTTTGAGAACCCGGCGTGGCAGTTTCTGGAAATCCCCTTGCTGGCTGATGAACTGAGAGCCGTCGCCGCGCATAGTCTGCCAGTTGGGTCACCTGCAAGTTTGACGGTTGCGGGACGATTTTCTGTGCCGGGTTCCGGCACTCGTGATCAGCTGATCTGGTTGCAGAACCCGGGTCGGGATCAGATTCACAATTCGTGGGCAGCAAGCGATATCCGCTCAGATGTGGCACCCGACGCCTTGCTGTGGGCAAATCTGTCGGGCAGTGGTACGCGTGTGCTGGTAGCATCGCCGGAACTCGAAGTGTATACCCCTCGTCAGGTGCGCTCACGAACATGGAGCACCATGTCACTGTTGCTGGAATCCACGCCGCCTATTTTAAGGTTGCGAGCCTATGACTGGGATCTGGATGGACGCGAGGAACTTTTGGCAGCAGGCCCTGCGGGCGTTGATGTGATTGCATTGGCATCGCGAGGCCAGTTTGTGGATGAATATTTGTTGCTGGATAGTGCTGACACTGGCGGTTTTCTGGATGTCGCACCCGGGCAGGCAGCCGTTTTGGACCAGAGCGCAGATAAGGTTTTTGTCGCAGCTTTGAGCGCAGATGGCACACAGTTGTCCGTGTACCGTCGCGATACTGCCGGTGGTTGGCGACAGGATCAGGTGCCGGACACACTTGCCGGGGCGCGGGTGATTCAGGTTGCAGACCTGAATCAAGACCGGATTGATGAGATCATCGTCGGCGGTAACTCCGGTCTGCAGGTTTTTTATTATCAGGCAGAGTTATCGATGTGGCGCCGGTATGCCTTGCACGCGGGAGGTGTATCCGACGTCCAGATCATTGATCTTGATGCGGATGGATTCCCTGAGCTGGTGACTGCGCCCGCAGAGCCCGGACCACTTTTGTTGTTTCAGAACCGCGGGCGGCGCAACTGATTTCCAGCGATCCATACCTGCTCGATGGAGCGGGTATTGCGTATGTCCTCCAAGGGGTTTTGTCCCAGCACTACCAAGTCAGCCCATTTGCCAGATTCAAGTGTGCCGGTATCGCTCAGATTCATACAGGCGGCTGCGTCTGCGGTGGCAGACTTGATAATCTGCATGGGCGTCATGCCCGCATCCTGCATCATCCACATCTCCAGATGTTCAAAATAACCCTGAAAGCGCGCGGCTGGGCCACTGTCTGTGCCCATGGCAATCCGCACACCCGCATCGGACAGTGTTTTAAGATTAGTCATGGCAATGGGTAGCGCTGCCTTGTATTGCTGGGCTGCGGCATTTTGTGCCATGCGCTGCTGGCGCTCGGGTTCACGCAAAATGGTCAATACATCAGCCTCAACGCCGGCCAGAAAAAACGGGTCGGAGAAAAATGCGGGTTCGCTTTCGTACACATAGGTCGACAGCTCTCGGGTCAATGTGGGTGTGTAGCAGATATCACGCGCACGCATGAGCTGGATGAATTCATCGTCAATGTGTGAGTCTCTGATGCTGTGGGCCACATGATCGGCACCAGCACGCAACAAGTCTTTGGTGTCTTGCTGGTAATAAGTATGTACGGACAGCGGAATGCCGTGTGTATCGGCTCGCGCACTGACTGCCTCGTATACCTCGGCTGGCATTTTAGGTGTGCGACCCAGGTTGTCATCAACACGAATTTTTATGAAGTCAGGTTTGAGTGCTGCCGTCTGATCGACCAATTCAAGCGCTTGCGCAGCCGTGGCGGGATTCAGTACCGGACCCGCTACAAACAGACGCGCCCGGTCCAGATCAGCATGATTCTGAGTATCCCGCAAACGAAAGCCTGCCTCTTCGTCATCACCAAGACTGACCACGCTGGTAACGCCGTAACTGGCGTACAGTGACAATTGACGCAGCAGGTTCTCTTCACTGTAGTGGCCACTTTCCAAACCGCGCACGCCACCGGCGTGTCCATGTGCGTTTACCAGGCCCGGCATCAGCGTTTTGCCATCTAAAGCGATTACCTGGGCACCTTCCGGGATCTGGATGTCTGTTGTGCTGCCAATTGCAATAATTTTCCCTTGATCCATGATCAGTGTGCCGGGATAGATTTCTGCTGCACCCGTGCCATCTATGATGCGGGCGCCTGTTAGCGCCACCGGCTGTGCAAGTGCGGTTGAGAACCCGAACAGGCAGGCCAGGGGCAGCAGTTTCTTGATCAAAAGTGCTGCGATTTGTTTGCGCTTGCTGGACAAATGCCCCTTGTCGGAAGCACACAATACTGGGGATATCACGCTTGTTTTTGGACTGATCATGGTGAGTTCGCCTGTGTTTTGCAGCTGAAGGGTATAGCGTTTGAATGGCTGTATTATGTGATTGCAGGCCGACAATGGCAATCGCAGCAACCATGTCCGACCAGTCTCATGATTTGACATGTCTGTCAGACCTGTAGGTTAATGTGGCTGTTAAGAGCACATAAACGCTGAGAGAGAATTCAAATGGAGTCGCTGCTCGACCTGAATCTATCAACAGATATGCTGTTGGCGATGTCCATCAGTTACGGGCCCAGACTGCTGGGATCAATCGTCAGCCTGATCCTGGGTTTGTGGCTGGTGAATATTGTCATCGGCATGATCAGGCGCATGCTGTCAAAAAGCAAAGTGGATCCGTCGCTGGCGTCATTTCTGAGCAGTCTGTTTAACATTCTGCTCAAGATACTGGTGTATATCACTGCGCTGGGTGTGCTCGGCATTCAAATGACGTCGTTCATCGCCCTGCTCAGTGCCGCAGGACTGGCTGTGGGTCTGGCGTTGTCAGGCACTCTGCAGAATTTTGCGGGTGGCGTGATGATCCTGTTTTTTAAATACTTCAAGGTGGGTGATTTTATTGAAGGACAGGGTCACGCAGGTACCGTTAAGGAAATCCAGATCTTTGTCACCATTCTGACAACACCGGACAACAAAACTATTATCGTTCCAAACGGGCCATTGGCCACCGGGACGCTGGTGAATTTTTCCGCGCAGGCCACGCGCCGGGTGGAGTGGACTTTTGGTATTGCTTACGGTGACGATGTCGACAAGGCCTACACGGTGCTGCGTCAATTGATGAATGGTGATGAACGCATCTTAAAAGATCCGGAACCATTTGCCGGGGTGTCCGCGCTCGCTGATAGTTCCGTGAATATTGTTGTTCGCGCCTGGGTAAGGGCCGAGCACTTCTGGCCAGTGTTTTTTGCCATGAATGAACAGGTTTATAAAGCGTTTGCGACAGAAGGATTGACCATTCCGTTTCCGCAACGGGATGTGCATGTATACCAGGCAGGATAGGCTGGTTATCACCACGGGCCCGCAAGGGTTTTATAAGAAAACACAGGAGTGCAAATATGAAAACAATCTGGAACAGGATCGGCGCTACCGGGGTATTGACTGCAGTGTTGGTGGCGGGTGTTTTTATGCAATCGCCAGCGGTCGCTGCCCCCTCGGGCATGGTGTCTACACAACAACTTGCGCAGGATGCGCGAGTTGATCAGCAACGTGCGCAGCTCAGCGCGTTTTTAAATCGTGCCGAGGTACAGTCACAGCTCGAAGCCAGGGGTGTTGATGTTGCAGATGCTGCGGCAAGAGTTGCCAGCCTGAGTGCGTCAGAATTGGCAGCACTGTCCGCACAGATCGATGTATTGCCTGCCGGTGAAGGCGCGCTGGAGACGCTGGTTTTTGTACTGGTGATTTTTATGCTGCTGGATATTGCTGGCGTCACCGATATATTCCCGGGCATCTAGGATGTGGCGAAGCTGCGTTCAGGGCAAGACCTTGCGCTTGTGTCTGATCGCAGCGTTAGTGCTGTTTGGCTTGCAAGCCTGCCTGTCGGCGCCCCAGACCCTGCACTTGCAGGCTCAGGCACCACAGAGCCTTGCATCGCCTGTGCTGCTGAGTGATGTTGGGTTTTTCCCGCAGGAAGATTTTCAATGTGGTCCTGCTGCGCTGGCAACTGTGCTGACCTTCAATCAGGTAGAGGTCACACCTGAGGAGCTGGTATCGCAGGTCTATATCCCTGCCCGGCGTGGTTCATTACAAATTGAAATGCTGGCAACGGCCCGCCGCTACGGCAGGCTGCCTTATGTGCTGTCGGGTACGCTGGAAAAACTGCTGATGGAGGTAGCCGCTGGTCAGCCGGTGCTGGTGATGCAAAATCTTGGGTTATCGCGTTGGCCACAGTGGCACTATGCCGTGGCGGTGGGATTTGATCTTGCAGAAAACACAATCACCTTGCGCTCGGGCACGCGCAAAGAGTACGTCATGCCAATGGCTGTATTTGAGCGAACCTGGGCACGTGCCGGGCATTGGTCGGTTGTTGTCCTGCAGCCTGGACATATGCCGGTTGATGCTGATGAAGCCACGTATTTTCAGACGCTTGCTGATTTTGAGCTCAGTCATGCAGGCGCTTCTGCGCTGGCAGGGTGGCATGCGGGTGTGCAGCGCTGGCCTGGCAGTTCCCTGATGGCAATTGGTCTGAGCAATCAGCTCTACGCGCAGGGCCTGCAACAGGACGCCGCCAATGTGTTAATTGATTTTCTCACGCTTGAGACAGGCTCGGCCGTTGCCCATAACAACCTCGCGTGGTTGATGTTTGAACTGGGGGAGCCAGAACGGGCCATGACATATGCGCAGCGGGCTGCATTGCTGGATCCCGCATTTGCGCAGACGCCCATTGAGCTTCACTCAAAAATATCCAGCGGGAAATAAAACCCGGCGCGCAGGCTTCTGCTCTTTTGTTTATAGCTGATCAATGCCTCGCCATACCCGTCCTGGTACTGAATAAAAAATGCACCATTGACGTTAGGGCGTCGGTAATAAATGTCAAAAGCATAACTCCAGGTTTCAACCCGACTGCCCCGCATGAATCGCCAACGCAGGTTGGTGCGGTCGTTGGGCCGGAACATCACGCTGAGCATGCCGTTGCCCAGATAATCACGAATATCATCATTGGTCAGATCAGTCCGTAAGATATTCCAGACTTTGAGACCGACGCTGAGTTGAGGCAGCAGTTCCACCTCTTTTTGTACGTAGCTTCTGTCCCAGCTGCGTGAGTAAATACCGGCCTGACCATTGGATTGATGCTCAAACCCGATGATATCCACAAACGGGAATTTGCCCAGTAGCGGGCGCTTGGGCTGATCAAATAACCAATAAATTTCCGGGTTGTAATTGTGCTCACTGAAAGGCGCTGACTCTTCAGCGATGTTCCACCACGACTTCTGTGAGTAACCAATATGTAAAGGCGCGAGAAACTGGAAGTCGCGACGACCTTCAAACAGGCTGAATGTCAGCCCCAGCTCAAACTTGGTGTCCAACGTCTCTCCACTGAACGGCTGGCTGCTATCGTCCATTTCCATGCGGCCGAAAACCAGATAGTTGTCTTTGTAGGGACGGAAGAATCGCAGGGGTGGCCTGGGCGTAGTCTCGGCTACGGGGCTGAGCTCAGACTGGCACTGTGCCCTGAGTTCAGCGATGGTGGTTTGTTGATTCAGTGGATCCAGCACGCGCTCCTGCAGACATTGGTTTAAGTCTTCCGCAGGAATAGGCTGTTGGGCAAGAGCCGACGTGTTGCTCAAGAGCGCTGGCAGGGCCAGAAACCAAGGCCAACATATGAAGATCTGTGATTTTTTGAACAAGGACTTGAGTCTCACAAAAATAATGCGGCATTCTAGATAAAATGATGTTAAAACCCAACCGCAAAGTAACTGCCTGCAAGGTGTCTGTCATGACAACACGATTCAAAGCTCTGTGCCTTTCCCTGTTGACGGTGTTCACAACACCGGTGCTCGCTCAAGACAACGTACCACAGGCAAACACGGCACAAGGCAAGCTCATTGGTGAGTACTCCAGTCGCAATAGCCGGGTGTCGGTTTTTAAAGGTATCCCCTTTGCAGCGCCGCCAGTGGGGCAGGCGCGTTGGACACCACCCCAACCGGCACCGGGCTGGGCAGGCGAGCGACTGGCCACTGATTTTGGGCCGGATTGTATGCAACAGCCTTATCCGGAAGGCTCGTTTTTTTACCGACCGGCACGTGTCAGCAGTGAAGATTGTCTGTACCTGAACGTGTGGACAGCCGCCGAAGAAAATGCCAACAAGCCGGTGATGGTGTGGTTTCATGGCGGCGCACTGACGCGCGGGTCGGGGGCAATTGATACCTATGATGGCAGCGAGCTGGCTTTAAAAGATGTGGTGTTGGTGACGGTCAATTACCGTCTGGGGGTGTTTGGTTATTTTGCGCATCCGGAATTGATTGCCGAGTCGCCCAATTTTTCAGCTGGAAATTATGGCATTCTGGATCAGATACAATCGCTGCGCTGGGTACAGGAAAATATTCGTGCCTTTGGTGGAGACCCGTCTAACGTCACTATTTTTGGAGAGTCAGCAGGCGCCTGGAGTGTGCACTTTCTGACCGCCAGCCCACTTGCTAGCGGGTTGTTTCATAAAGCGATTGCACAAAGTGGCGCCCGTATGGACACCCGGGTTGCCCTGGATCAGCAAACCTCGGCGGGGGCGTCAGCCAGTTCATCCGGCACACGATTGGCCGAGCTGATGGGTGCTGCCGATCTGGCGGCCATGCGCGCCCTGCCAGCGCGTCAGTTAATGGATGCCGCAGCAGATCACAGCTTTCGTACCGATGGCATTGTGGATGGCTGGGTGTTGCCTGAACAGCCGTTTGTGCAGTTCTCTGAGGGGCGCCAGAACCCGGTGCCGATTCTGGTGGGTTTTAATGCTGAAGAAGGCACAACGCTGGGTGCAGGCTCCAGTCTTCCCGGCACGGCAGCCGCTTATGAAGAGCGGGTCAATTCGATTTATGGTGATCTGGCGGACATGGTGCTGGAAGTCTATCCCTCGACCGACATTCGCAAATCCAGTCTTGATAGCTTCCGCGATTCGACCTTTGGCTGGCATATGGTGACTTGGGCCAATTTGACCCGGCATGTTCAACAGCCTGCATTCCTGTATTTTTTTACGCACCGTCCGCCCGGGCCCATGGCGCAGGAGCTGGGTGCTTATCATGCGTCGGAAATTGCCTACGCATTTAACACGGTCCATACCTTGAGGAATCAGCCAACCGCCATCGATTACCGGCTGGGTGACATCATGTCGGACTACTGGGTTAATTTTGCTCACACCGGCGTGCCGTCTGCACCGGGTCAGCCTGAGTGGAAACCATACAGTAATGCCGAGCGCAATTATTTACTGTTTGGTGCACAGGTCAGTGCCGAACAGAATTTGCTGCCCGATAACTGGTCGCTGTTTGACCGAGTGATGGATCGTCGTCGTTAAGCATGGTTTTTAAAATGTGCGCGTAACAGTTGGGCCAGCGCAGACGCTGCTGGCCCGACACAATCTCCCGAGGCGGACATCATCAGGTACATGGGCAGACGGCGTTCCGCGCCCAGACTCAAGGGGAGTTCCTTCAAAGTGCCTGCCTCCAACTCCTTTTTTACCCAGTCATAAGGCATAAAACCAAACGCCAGGCCGGCCTTGAGCACCTTCAGACTGGTGCTGAAGTGACTGACAGTCCAGCGTTGTTCGGAGCCCAGCCAGCCAGCATCCTGCACGCGTCGATGCCCGCTGTCCCGGATGACAACCTGACGCCAGCTTCTGAGTTCAAAGTCATTGATGCCAGCCTCCGAAGGCGATAAAAACAAGGGGTGGTGGGGGTGTGCTACCGCAATCATTCTGATCACATTCAAGGGCACGCCGATGTGCCCGACCGGCACCTGGTTGCCGATCACAATATCCGCTTTTTTCTCCAGCAAGGCTTCTTCTGTACCCGAGAGCTGTGTTTCCAGCACGCGCAGTCGCGTCATCGGAAACATTTGCGAAAAACTGTCCAGCACCGGGATCAGTTGCCCGGGTTCCATCAGGCCATCCACGGCAATGATCACTTCCGGTTCAATACCTTTGGCCAGTTGCGAGGCGGTATGTTCGGCAGCAAGGGCCTGCTGCAATAATTCAGTGGCGCGCCGGTACATGACTTTGCCTTCTTCGGTCAGCACGGCTTTTCGTCCTGACAATTCAAGTACAGGACTCGGTAGTTGTTCATTCAGTTTGGAAATGGCATAACTGACGCTGGACTGACTTTTATTGAGCGCCTCGGCGGCGCGCGCAAAGCTGCCTTCGTCGACAACCGCTTTAAACGCTGCCCACTGTTCAAGACTGATACGAGGCGATTTCAAGTGCTTTATGCTCCCTGCGCGTATTTGCGCGGCAACTGTTCGGAAAATCTGATCAATCAAAGCATGTTATTGCATCATGATATCTGATTTATTGCTTAGAATGGCAGTATTAAACTTAGAGGTTAACAACATGAATATCAAATCAGTCGAAGAAATCATCAATGCCCGCCCCTCGTCAGACGGAGACGGCGTCAAGTTGTTGCGCGTGTTTGGCGGCAGCGGCGATCCGGCGCGCTTTGATCCGTTCCTGATGATGGATGAGTTTGGCTCGTTTGATCCCAATGACTACATTGGCGGATTCCCGCCACATCCACATCGAGGTTTTGAGACCATCACCTACATGCTGGAAGGCAGGATGGAACACCAGGATCACATGGGTAATGTCGGTGACCTCAAAAGTGGCGATGTACAGTGGATGACGGCCGGGTCGGGCATTATTCATTCCGAAATGCCCAAGCAGACGCAAGGGCGTATGCGCGGCTTTCAGGTCTGGCTGAACCTGCCTGCCTACAGCAAAATGCAATCACCAGCGTACAGCGATATCCCTTCATCACGCATTCCGGTCATTCACATCAACGATGTCACGGCCAAACTGATTGCCGGTTCTTCCCGACTTGATGAGCACTTGCTTGAGGGGACTGTGAGTCGGCCCGATACCGAGCCTGTGTATCTGGATCTGGTGTTTTCTGAAGCGCTTGCCTCACATGACATCTCGCTGGTCGCTGGCACCACCACGTTGATCTATGTTTACGAGGGCAGTGTTGTCCTGGGTGATGCCGGGACTTCAGTCAAACGTGGCCAGTTGGCGCGATTGCAGCGAACCGGCGACACTGTGCGCATTACGCCTCAGGCGCCTGACACGCGCGTGGTGTTGCTATCTGGTAACCCCCTGCGCGAACCTATCGTGCAATATGGCCCGTTTGTCATGAACACACGCCAGGAGATAGAACAGGCGCTGGATGATTACAAGCGGGGCGTATTGGCAACCCGCTTCTAAAAATTCCATAAAGGAATATAGATAGTATTAAATATTCTTTAATGGAATAAGTGAGTCGTGATTATACTTGCGCACTCTGAATTTGAGCGGGCAAGGACATGGATTGGCAGGCGTGGTTATCACTGGGACTGACGGTGGGTGTGTTAGCGGTGTTGATCACAACACGACTGGCGCCCCACGTGGTATTGATGGCGGCTCTGACCTTGCTCAGTGTTGCGGGTGTGTTAAGTCCTTCCGAGGCCTTATCCGGGTTTGCCAATAGCGGCTTGATCACGGTCGCTGCGATGTTTGCGGTGGCCGCGGGCCTGCATGCCTCTGGTGGTATTGATTTGCTGGTGAATCGATTGTTGGGCAAACCAGTAACCACACGATCGGCGATTATCCGCTTGTTGCTGCCCGTTTTGCCGCTCAGCGCATTTCTGAATAACACCCCGGTTGTTGCCACCATGATCCCCGCCATCAACGCGTGGTCACGCAAGATCGGAATCGCGCCGTCACGTTTGCTGATTCCCTTAAGTTACGGCTCTATCCTTGGCGGAACCATTACCATGATAGGCACCAGCACCAACCTAGTGGTTGCAGGTCAGTACGAGGCCATCACCGGTCGTGCCGATTTCAGCATTTTCTCAATTACGGCGGTGGGCTTGACGGTCGCTGTTGTGGGTTCCGCCTTTATGGTGCTGGTGTTGCCACGGCTGTTGCCGGATCGCAGCACACGCAAACCCTTCGCCAATATGCGTGAGTTTACGGTCGAGGTGGCAGTGGACCCCAATGGTCCGCTGGTGGGCTTGACGGTAGAGCAGGCAGGCTTGAGAAATCTGGAAAGGCTTTACCTGGTGGAAATCAGTCGCGGGAACAGTGTTGTCACGGCCGCCCCCTCCGAAGAGCGTCTGCAGGCCGCTGATCGCCTGGTGTTTGCCGGTGAAACCGATGCCATCACGGATCTGCTGCGGATTAACGGACTGACAGCATCCATGGGCAACGCCACACCCTTGATGGAAGATCGGGCAGAGCGTCGTCTGGTGGAAGTGGTGGTCTCGCAATCCTGCGCCGCCATTGGAGAAACCGTTCGCAGCTCAAAATTTCATGATCGCTACGGTGCCATTGTATTGGCACTGGCCAGAAACGGTGAGCGAATCGAGGGCAATCTCGGCAATATCATTATCCAGCCTGGGGACACCATGCTGCTTGAAGCACGCCCTGCGTTTGTATCGCGTCAGCGCTACAACAAGGACTTTCTGGTCGTCAACGATCTGGAAAAAGAAGCGCCTCGGCATGAAAAGGCTATGTTGGCCTGGGTTATTCTCGGCGCTGCGGTGTTGGCGGCCGGTATTGGTTTTATCAGTATGTTGAATGCAGCATTGCTGGCGGTGGGTGCCATGATGCTGACCGGATGCCTGAGCGTCAGTCAGGCTGAAAAGAGTCTGGATATGCCGGTTTTGATTACTATTGCCGCGTCGTTTGCATTGGGTGCGGCACTGGAAAAAACCGGTGTGGCGGCCACGCTGGCAGAAAACCTGGTGGCCATGAGTGGCGGTCGTCCGTGGTTGTTACTGGTGTTGATTTACACGGCTGTGACTCTACTGACCGAAACCATTACCAACAACGCAGCAGCGGTGATTATGGTGCCTCTGGCTTTAGCGATCACTCAACAGGCTGGTTTGAATCCCGAACCCTTTATGCTGGCCATCATGATTGCCGCATCTGCCAGTTTTGCAACGCCATTGGGATATCAGACCAATTTGATGGTGTATGGTCCGGGCGGATATCGTTTCAGTGATTTTCTGCGTGCGGGCATACCCATGAATATTGTGGTGGGTGTGACCGCCGTCATTACCTTGTTGCTGCTGTATCCACTCGCTGACGCTTAGTTGTCAGCAAGTGGATGTCAGGTGTTCACGGTGTCAATCTGCCTTGATCAGTCGGGCAAGCTGAACACATACACAGCGTTGCCAGTGCGCGGCGGTCTGAGTTCAGTGGCTACTGCATTGGGGACTTGTCGCGGACTGGTGCCGCCATTGGCGGCCGTCACGGCTATGTATTGTTTGCCGTCAATACTGAAGGTCAGCGGATGCCCTTGTACGGCCGTGCCCAGACGTGTCTGCCAGAGAATCTCGCCGGTTTCAACGTCAAATGCCCTGAAACGCCGGTCAAGATCGCCCACAAACGCCAGGTTACCGGCGGTTGATAATACGCCCGTGATAAATGAGGCGCGCTGTTCGTAACTCCACAGCTCGGTCAGCGTAGTGACATCGTACGCCGCCAGCTTGCCCATATTGCCATCGGTGTCCGGCATTTCGTAAAAACGCCGGTTAGAAGCCAGACCGCCTGAGCCTGGCACCAGTTCAACGGCGCGCGCGCGATTGTCGAGACAGGTCTGGCTGAGCGGTGCAATCAAGGAGCCAGTGGGTTGGTGGTAACTCATGGAGTGCCAGTTCTTTCCGCCCGCGCTGCTTGGGCATGCTGGAATCCACTCGTCCAGTTGTGCGTTGATGATGTCGTCGCGGTAGGTGACCGCACCGGTAACCGGATCGATGTGGGTAAATACGTTCTGGTACATGGTTTCGGTGAAACCCAGGAATTCGCCGGTTGCTCTGTCGTTCTTCCAGAGAATGCCGTGTTTACCAATCGATAACACCAGTTGCTTGCCGTCCTGATTGACCAGCACACGCTCGAATACTTCGTCCAGATCCAGTGCTTCACCGGGCACATGCTGGAAGTGCCAGACCAGTTTTCCGGTATCGATATCCAGAGCAATGGTGGCGTTTGTGTACAGGCCGGCGTCGTGAATCGACATGTGTCTGCTAGGCGGCGCCCAAGGTTTGGCTTGCGCAACACCCCAGTAAGTCAAGCGTAGTTCCGGGTCATAACTGCCGGTGATCCAGGTTTCACCGCCGGCACGGAACAGATCATCAAGACCGCCCCAGGTATCGCCGCCGGGTTCACCGTTTTTGGCGATGGTATTAAATTGCCAGGCCAGCGCGCCGGTGTCGGCATCGTAGGCGCTGACATAACACTCTTCCGGGATGTAGCTGGCGCATCCTGCCAGTCCAACCACAATTTTATTGTCGGCAATCAACGGTCCACTGGAATTGGCAAAGCCCTTGCTGCTGTCAGCAATAATGGTTTCCCAGACTTGCTGTCCGGTGCGCGCATCCAGCGCAATCAGGCGGGCATCGGTAGTGGCCTGAATCACTTTGTCTTTGTACAAAGCAATGTTGCGCATGTCCTCGCCTGTAGCCGGGCCAGCCGCATGTTCCCAGATCAGTTCACCCGTGCGGGCATCCAGCGCCTGCACAACATTGCCGGGATTTATCAGGTACATAATGCCTTTGGCAACAATAGGCGAAGGTTCCGAGTCGCCCTCATGCATGTTCCACACCCATTCAAGGCTGAGGTTCTTGACGTTGCTGCGGTTGACCTGATCAAGTCGGCTATAGCTCCAGGCCTGGGGGTTGCCGCGCCACATCAGCCAGTCTTCTGCAGCCGGACTGGTCATCTCGGCGGGCGTCAACGGCTGATAGTTTTCGATGTTCCCCGCGACAATGACACCAATGGGTGCCGGCGCAGCGGCCGTGCCGGATGCCGGGTTGGTGCTGCGAGGCAAATCTGCCAGGGTGGCCGTCGCGCCTGCCACCAACGGTGTTGCTCCGGCGCGCACACCATTGCTGCGTAGCATGTGGGCAGTGATGTTCAGAAAGTCGCCCGGCAACAGTTGTTGTGAACCGCCCGGTGGCATTGAGGTAGTGATCAGATTGATCAGCGAACCCAGATCGCGTCCGCCCCAGCGCGTTGCAAAGGCGGCGCCGCTCAACGCCGGCCCGCCTGTGCCACCGGCCATGGTGCGGCCATGACAGGCGGCACAATGCTGCTCATAAGCGCTGGCACCGGCGCTTGCCTGTTCTTCGGTGTAGGTGTTGACCTGGGGGAGTTGTGCCAGTGCCGGGGCGGCTGCACCCATCAAGCCGCTCGCGAGCAACAGCGTTGGCAGATGCTTACTGAAAAAGGTTTTGTTTGAGTGACATTTGTGTACTGGCATGATGTGATACACCTGTATTATTGTTGTGATTAACTCTAGCTGATTCCGCAAGTTGAGTACACAAGTTGAGTACACAAGTTGAGTACACGTTGAGTAAACATGGGTTCAAACTTGCAGTCATGGGAAAGGGATGTTTAGAACAAAAAAATACCTGCAGGTCGTAACGCGCCAAAATCAACACGCTTGTGGAGTTCTCACGCAAGGTACTCGCGTGTGCCTGACATATGTGTGGCTGGCGTTTTTGTTGACAATGGTCAGTGGCAAACTTCAAGCGCTTGACTTGAGCAGTTTTTATGGTGGTCTTGTCCCGGGCCAGGAAATGCTGCTGCTGGACGATGTTGACGGAACCCTGAGTTTTGAAGAGGCCCAGCTGCAGCTTGATACACTTGGGCAGCCCTGGATGGCGCCCGGTCAACCCAATCTGGGTTACCGCGGTGGCGCACTGTGGGTCAAGGTCGAGCTGAGTAACCGTTTTGAGCAGGCAGATCAGTGGGTGGCATATACCAACTTCAGCAACCTTGCCCGCATCGATTTTTATTATCAGGATATCGATGGCAACTGGCAGACGCACGCAGCCGGCAGTTCGCTGCCATTCAGGGCGCGTGCGCTCACACATCGCAGTATCAACTTTGAATTTCCTGTCACTCCCGGGCAGGCGCAAACGCTGTATTTTCGGGTCGAGAGCACGGGCTCCTTACAGTTTCCGCTGGCCATTGGTAGTGAGGAGTACTTTTTTGCTGAAGCTCAGCGCTCCTTGTTTACTGCGGGTTTGTACTATGGCTTGATGCTGATGATTAGCATCTACAGTTTTACTGTGTGGTACAGCAGCCGCGAAACCGGATTTTTTTACTTCGGTATTGTTGTTGTGTGTGGCGGTCTGTACTCGCTGGCAGCCCAAGGGCTGGCCTATCAATATCTCTGGCCAGAATCGCCAGATTGGGCAAACGGCGCGACCGCAGTATTTAGTTTGATGGCTTGTACCGCGGGCATGATGTTTGTGCGCACGTTTTTGGGGTTGCGCAATCTGGATGCGCGATTGGATATTGTGGCCAAGTACTACACAATTGCGGCCGGCATTGCCGTGGTAATTGCAATCATCAGTGATGCAGCCATTACCAACCGTCTTGCGCTGGTGTTTGCGTTTGGATTGACGGCACTGGTCACGCTGAGCAGTTTTCTCGCGCATCGAAAGATGATCCGGGAAGCGAGCTTTTTTATGTCGTCCTGGATCATTTTGCTGCTGGGCATATTCCTCGAATTAGTGCAGCGTCTTGGTGTAGTTGTTCCGCCGCTGCTGGCCTACAACGGCATTCAATTGGCGTCGCTGGCAGCCATCACCGTGCTGACGCTGGGGCTCAGCGATCGCTTGCAAGGCATGATGGAGGGCTATCGTGCGGCTCAGGAAGATATTCTGCGCGCCAATCAACTCAAAATTGATGCGTTGCAACAGGCCGATAGCGTCAAGGAAGAGTTTATTGCCAACGTTTCCCACGAATTGCGCACACCCTTAACGGGCATCATTGGTCTGGCGGAGATATTGCTCACTGACCAGTCCGGCAATTTGAATGTCAGTCAGCGCGAAACGCTGACGCTGATGAAAGTCAGCGCGCAACGCCTGTCGAGCCTGGTAAACGATGTCATCGACTTTTCAGCCATGAAAAATGGTCAGTTATCGCTGAACAAAAGGGACGTCGACCTTAAGCAGGTATGCACACTGGTGGTCAGAATGACCCGCCCGTTAATCGGCGACAAACCCATCAAGCTGGTTGAAAAATACCCTGCGTTAAAAGTGCTGGTTGAAGGTGATGCCGATCGTCTTCAGCAGGTACTGTTTAATCTGGTTGCCAATGCGGTCAAGTTCACGCCTCATGGCACGGTTACCATCAGTGTTGAGTTGTTGGAAGAGGATGTCAGGGTGTCGGTGCGCGATACCGGCATAGGTATCTCATCAACTGAGCAGAAAAACATTTTTAAACGCTTCTACCAGATTGATTCAGACGAAGCCCGGCAAGTGGGTGGTACCGGTCTTGGGTTATCAATCTCCCAGCGCTTGCTTGAACTGCATGACTCCGAGATTGTGCTGCGCAGCACGCCTGGCGAAGGATCGCTGTTCTATTTTGATCTGCCCTTGAAACAATCCATGCCGGAAGGCAAGCGGCAAAAAGCGGAATTGCCGTCAGCCTCTGCCGCCATCGCAGCCATTGACTCCCTGCCCCAAAGCCTGGATCAGGCGCTGCACAGCAGTAATCTGGCTG
Organism: Pseudohongiella sp.; assembly: GCA_030696315.1. Lineage (GTDB taxonomy): Bacteria > Pseudomonadota > Gammaproteobacteria > Pseudomonadales > Pseudohongiellaceae > Pseudohongiella. The sequence continues at coordinate 51,985 of JAUYSM010000041.1, forward strand.
AAGAGCGACGCAAAGGTGTGCGCGCTCTGGATGATTCGTCCGGCTCAGGCAATAGCCGCCGTGAATGGAGCGGGCGCATTCTGGTGGTTGATGATGAATACCTGAACCTGCGCATTGTAGAGTCACACCTGTCAGACACCTATCACTTGACGACTGCGCTGAGCGGCGCTGAAGCATTGGAAAAACTGAGTCAGGAAAAACCGGATTTGATCATTCTGGACCTGATGATGCCTGTGATGACCGGGTATCAGGTCTGTCAGATTGTCCGTAAGCGTTACGATCCTGATGAGTTGCCGATTGTCATTCTGACCGCAAAAAACCGGGTAGAAGATCTGGTTAAAGGATTGAGCCTGGGTGCCAATGATTACATCACCAAGCCGTTCAGCAAAGAAGAGCTGCGTGTGCGTATCGACAAACAGTTTGAGCTTTTGCATTTACAGAATGTCAAACGTGAAAACCAGCGCTTGAGCTGGCAGCTGCAACGTTACGAAGAAAGCGAAAAACGCCTGCGCGCCAGGGAGCAACACCTGGCAGCACTGCTGGACGTAACAGGTGACCCGCTGTTGGCGGTTGATGAGGCCGGGCAACTGATTTTTATCAACAACTCGGCCGAAGAACTGTTGGAAATTGACTCCACGGATTTTGTGCATAAACCGATCAATCTGCTGGCGGAGCAGATTGCTGTGTTATCGCCGGCGGTGGCAGATGCCATTCACTTCCCGTTTAATGAAGCCATGATTTCCCGGCAAGGCAAAACCGATTATTTTGATTTTGATTTCCCGGGCACCAAAGGACGTTTTTGTCTGTTGACCATGTCGCAGGTCGATCAGGAATTTTATCTGATTGTTTTCGAGCGCAACCGCAGTTCCACCATGTCACCGGCAGCAATGATATCGGGAACACCGGACGCACTGACCTTGCCCGAAATTATTGATGAGATAAATCGCAACGTAGAGCGCACACAGGTTTTGGGTGAGTACCTGCAGCAAATAAAACCGGAGGATCTGCACAAGCATCGTGACCTGGTGGATGAGCTCGGCAATTTTGATGATCTGATCAATAAACTGGCGGGCACCATCAGCACGCCAGTGGATGACGAAAGCGAACTGCAATACCGTGAAGCATTGGTCAAGGTCATGCAGGACTGCCATTATTATTGGCAGAAAGTGACCGGCGAATCGATTATTGATCTGGCAGAAAAGAGCCGCATCTGGAGTGTCAGTATCGACAATGGCCGGCTGCGAACACGATCAATGAATCGTTATCTGTCACTGGATAAGTTGCCGTCCAACCCGCGCTGGCGCCAGGTAGCCCGCACAGCCTATTTTGTGTTGTCAAAAGTGTCCCAGGACGAGGAAGCACGTAAGGCCTTGGAGAGTTCCGTTGCCAGGCTGCAGGAAATTGTGGAACAGAAAGCACTGACCTGATTGGTTTTACTGCACACATATAAAAACAAAAATGAGCCTTGCATGAAAACAAAATTCCTTGTGCTGACCATGATGATCACACTTGCCGGACAGCTGCATGCGCAATACGGTGCGCCCGCCGGCGAGTGGCACACCTGGGGAGGTGATCACGGCTTTACGCGTTACACCGCGCTGGATCAGATTAATGCCGATAACGTTCAGCAGCTGCAGGTGGTCTGGCGCTGGAAAGCGCTGCCGCTTGGCGATCGCCCGGACAGTAACTTAAAAGCCACGCCCTTGATGGTCGATGGGGTTTTATATGTGCCGTCTGGCCAGCATCAGGTGGTGGCGCTTGATCCCGCTACCGGGCAACAGATCTGGCGCTTTGATCCTGATCCTGCCAGCGTTGCCGAGCGTGGTCTGGGGCTGGGCAGTCGCGCGCTGGGTTTATGGCAATCCGGTGACGAAACTCGTCTGTTCCACAACACCCTGGATGGTCGCCTGATTTCAATTGATGCGCGCACGGGCAAAGCCGATCCTGCCTTTGGAAACAACGGCACGGTGTTGCTGCGCGAAGGACTTTATCCTGACGGTTCAGATACCGAATCGGTTGGTTCGTCATCGCCGCCAGCGGTGGTAGGCGACATTGTTGTTGCACAGGTGGTCGGCACAATTACTGCGCCCAACAAGGAAGCGACACCTGGTCATATCCGTGGTTATGACGTGCGTACCGGCGAGATGGTCTGGCGCTTTAACACCATCCCGCAGCCGGGGGAGTTTGGACACGACACCTGGGAAGGTGATTCCTGGCAGTACACTGGCAATACCGGCGTATGGTCGATGATGAGTGTGGATACCGAAACCGGCTACATTTATCTGCCGGTTGAGGCCGGTTCCAACGACTTTTATGGTGGACATCGCACGGGCGACAATCTGTTTTCTCAGAGTCTGGTCTGTCTGGACGGTCGCACCGGCGAGCTGGTCTGGCACTATCAGCTGACTCATCACGGTTTGTGGGACTACGACCCGCCCTCGGCGCCTATTCTGGGTGATATCACTGTTAACGGTGAGCGCATCAAGACCGTGACACAGTTAACCAAGCAGGGCATGTCGTTTGTGTTTGATCGCGTGACGGGCGAACCGGTGTGGCCCATTGAAGAGCGCGCCGTGCCGCAAAGTGAAGTGCCGGGGGAACAGACTTCTGCGACGCAGCCTTTCCCGACCTTACCACCCCCGTATCTGAGTCAGGGTTATCACGAGGACGATCTGATCGATTTCACCCCGGAGATCCGGGCTGAGGCTTTGGCGATTGCGTCCCAGTACGTACGCGGACCACTTTACACCCCGCCCACTCCCATGCGTGAAGGCGGCACTCAGGGTACCTGGGTGAACCCCGGCTATCAGGGTGGTGCCAACTGGAACGGGGCAGCCTTTGACCCGGAAACCGGCATGATGTTTGTGCCCTTGCGCAATGCCCCGATGTCAGCGGCCTTGCAGGAACCTGATCCGGCACGCACCAACTGGAATTATCTGCGAGCGCCCTCGGTGTTTATTCAGGGGCCGCGTGGGCTGCCTATCGTGCGCCCACCGTGGACACTGGTGACCGCCACCAATATGAATCAGGCGCAGCATATCTGGTCACGCAGCATCGGGCCTGCGTCGGATTACATCCGTGAACACCCCGATTTGCAGGGGTTAGGGTTGGATTTTGACAACATGGGGCATCCGATGATTCGCCCTTCACCGCTACTGACATCCGAGTTGCTGTTTTTGGCTGAGGCTGGCAATCTCAGTGGTGATCCGGGCGGCCCGATGTTCCGGGCCTACAATAAAACCAGCGGAGAGGTGCTGGCAGAAATTGAATTGCCCATCAAAGCCAGCGGTGCCCCGATGAGTTATTTTCATCAAGGTCATCAGTATATTGTGATTGCCGTTGCGACTGCCGAGCAGCCCGCTGAACTGGTGGCGTTGGCATTGCCGGAGGCCTTGACTATGCTGACACAGCCTCCGGCGGCATCAGAGGCTGGCAATCAGCGGGTTGCAGACGTCTCCACATTGACGCCTGATGAATCAGCGCGCGCGGTGCAATTGTATGCGGCGCAATGTGCTGTGTGCCACGGCGCTCAGGGGCAGGGAATTGCTGGTGGATCTGCGCCATCGCTCAGGAATGCACGTGATCAGCAACAAGTACGCGCCATGATCAATAATGGCGCGGTAGAGATGCCGGCATTTGCGCTGCGACTGGCGGCTGGTGACATTGAGTTGTTGAGCAGGTATGTCAGCGAAGGCGCTTTTGTTCGGCCTGATTTAGTACCACCTGATTTAGTACCACCTGATTTAGTACCACCTGTCGAACAGCAGTGAGTGTTATGGAAAAACCATCGAACAAGTCCCACGCGTTTGTTGATCTCCCCACCATGGAGGGGGCTCAGCTGCTGCTAAGGCCGCTTACAATACAAGACAGCGAAGCGCTGTACCAGGCTGCCAGTGACCCCTTGATCTGGGAACAGCACCCAGACCCGCTGCGCTACCAGCGTGAACGGTTTGAAAGCAACTTCCTGCGTGGCGCGCTCGATTGCGGTAGCGCATTGCTCGTGCTCGACAAACACACGGGAGAGGTGGTCGGTTGCTCACGTTATTACGAGTGGGACCCCGATGCGCTGGAAGTTGCGATCGGTTTTACCTTTATTGTGCGCAGCCATTGGGGCGGCGGCGTCAACCGCGAACTCAAACACCTGATGCTCGACTATGCTTTCCAGCACGCCAACAAAGTCTGGTTTCATATTGGAAAGGACAATTGGCGTTCGCGTAAGGGCACCGAAAAAATTGGTGCGCGCTTCTCTCACGAAACCCATAAAGACATCAATGGACAGCGGCATGCGTATGCGTTTTACTGCATCGACCGTGACCACTGGAAAATAAGAACAGGATAGGTGTTATGCAGCACGAAATGATGAACATGTTTGCGGTGCCTTTGTACCGGGCATCACTGGGCCGCGCTTTTTCACAAACAGAGATGCAGTTTTTTCATGACAGCCTGCAAGGCGCTGTGCCAGCCATTTCCAATCAGTCATCGGTGAATAAGAGGGTTTTGTCCAGTCCACTGATGAAAGACATACGTCATGTCATTGAGGGGCATCTGGCGCAGTATCTGCAGACTGTTTTTAATACATCCAATCAGGTGCAGTTGCAGATCACGCAGTCCTGGCTGACGCTGGCAGGTAAGGGCCAGTCCCATCATGTACACACACATCCCAACAGTGTGGTCAGTGGAGTGTTGTACATCAACCTGGCGCCGCAGGATGGCATCAATTTTTATCGTAACGAAGACAATATCTGGTACGAGCTGACCAAACAGCAGGACACTTACTACAACGCCTTTCAATACTTTGTGCAATCGTCGGTGGGAGACTTATTGTTGTTCCCGTCGAACGTCCGCCACGGCGTCAGAGAAGTCACGTCTGATATTCAGCGCGTCAGCCTGTCGTTTAATACGTTTTTTTCCGGTCAACTGGGGCGAGACGAGTTTTCCAATGCCCTGAGTATTTCAGTCAAAAATTAACACAACGGAACTCCATGACAGATAACAATCAAATACTTGTTTTTGCACAGTCCATTGCCCGTGCCGCGGGCGCGCTGATGATCAGCGAACTACGTAAGCAGGGTGGCCCGGAATCACACTATAAATTTGCCGGCACCGAACTGGTGACCGAAGCCGACATTAAAGTCGATAAATTGATTTGTGATGCCATTCGAAAAAATTACCCCGGACATTTGCTGCTGGCAGAAGAGTCGGCCCCCGATCTGGCCGGATTAAGTCAGATCACCGCGCCGCTTTGGGTCATCGATCCGATTGATGGCACAGTGAACTATGCCCACGATCATGGCCAGTCCGCCGTTTCAATCGCATTTATCGAGAACGGACAGGTGCAGGTGGGCGTGGTGTTTAACCCGTTTGTGGATGAGATGTTTTATGCCTGCAAAGGACAAGGCGCATTTCTGAATGGGCGGCCGATTCAAGTGGCAGAAAAAACCGAAATCAAACGTGCTTTGTTTGCTACGGGATTCCCATACGAAAAAGACAATCTGGCACCACTGGTCAAGCGACTCGCCATGATGCTGGATAATTGCGCGGATCTGCGCAGGTTAGGCTCCGCCGCGCTGGACATCTGTTGGGTCGCCATGGGGCGACTCGATATCTATTATGAAAATCTGAGTGTGTGGGATTTTGCGGCAGCGCAGCTGATTGCGCAGGAAGCTGGCGCGTCTTATGGCCATTTTCAAGCGCTGCCAGAGAACGTAAGCCCAGTGTTTCACAATAAAAATATTCTCGTCAGTAACGCCGCGTTGTTTGAGCAGGCGCGCCGTTTACTGCAGCAGGCCGACAGCGCCTGAGTGCGCTGTGTTTTTGTTTGATCAGCGGGTATGCTGTATCGCGAACCATTTTTGCATTGACCACCCCGTGCCTGTGCTGGCACTCCAACAAGAGTTGCGTTTTTATGAACATAAAACAATTTTCCAATCTTAAAAAAATCGGACTGGCTATCGCTTTGTCGGTGGTCACTGCCGTCGGCGCAACACTTCCGGCGACCGCGGTTCATGCACAAACTGCCACAGGGGCACTGCCGATGCCCGAGATTACCATCTATCACCTGGAAGGCCGTCGCTCTGAACGCCTGGTCTGGTTGATGGAAGAGCTGGGCTTGCCGTACACCTTGAATTTTACGCGCGGCGACCTGGCAGCATCCATGGCGGCGATTCGCGCTATCAATCCGGCAATGCCGGTGGCACCGACCGTTACCTACGGCGATCAGGTGCTGGTAGAGTCAGGCGCGATTATTGAAATGATTCTGGCTCGCCACGGTGGCGGTCGTCTGGTACCGCCTTTGGCATCACCTGATTTTGCGACACATTTGTTGTGGATTCACTATGCGGAAGGTTCTTTGGCATCACGCGCCATCGCGGACTATCGCGTCTGGCAGATTCAGCCGCCACAGCAGCGCTCGCCATTGGTTGATTCTGAAGGTGTTGTGCAGTTTGCCGAAAATTTCCTGGCCAATAATCCCTGGTTTGGTGGTGCAGAGTTTTCAGCCGCTGACATCATGATGCTGTTCCCCATCAATTTTGCGATGACATTGAATATCGTGAATAAAGCTCAGTTCCCGCACATCAATGCCTGGATTACAAAAATCGAAGCACGCCCTGCTTATCAGGCCATGCTGGCGAAAGCGCGTCCCGATGGCATGGTTGGATCATTACCTGCGCTGCCGGTGAATGCATCGCGTCCAGTCACGCCGTAAGTAAACTGTCTATTGATCAGGACCGTAGGCGCTGAAGTCATCAGCGCCATCTTCCTGGCAAAGGTTCATCCAGTTGCTGATGCCTGCGCTGCGGTATTTCTGTTTGTGCAGAATGAAGTAGAAACGGCGCATCCAGTTGCGTTGCGGCGCGTACAGCGGCAGTAAACTTCCGCGCCGGAACGCCTCCTGCAGTGTTATGCGGGACAGGCAGCCAATGCCGAGTCCCGCTTCCACAGCGCGTTTTATGGCTTCTGTGTGTTGTAATTCCAGGCGGATGTTCATGTGGGGCAGGAGGCCATGCACGGAACGGTCAAATCCCTGCCGTGTGCCTGAACCCGCTTCACGCAGTATCCATTCTGCATTAAGCAAATCGTTGTCGCTGAGCGTGGGGCGGCCAGCCAGTTCATGTGTGGGCGCACAAAACAGACAGAGTTCATCATCACGCCAGGGAATCACCTCCAGCGCGTCATCCTGCAATTCACCTTCTATCAGCCCGACATCCAGTTCAAAATTGCGGACTTTTTGGGTGATCGATGCGGTGTTTTCCACGGTCAGGCGGATCCGGGTGCCGGGATAACGGCTCATGAATTCTGCCATGATAGGGACCGCAAGATAGTTACCAATGGTCAGCGTGGCGCCCACCTTGATATCGCCAGCTTCGCCTTGATGTTGTAACAGATGCTCAAATTCGCGCGCCTGACTCAATAGCGCCTCGGCGCGCGGACGCAGACTTTTGCCAAAGTCATTGAGTTGTAAACGTTTACCAACACGATCAAACAGCTGCATGTTGTAGCGTTGTTCAAGTTCTTTTAATGAGGCGCTGGCAGCAGACTGAGACATGGACAGGCTGTCAGCGGCCAGCGACACATTTTCGTGCCAGGCTGTTGCCAGAAAGACTTCGATTTGGCGCAAGGTGTAGTGCATCACATTCTCCCGCGTTGTATATCTGTAAAATCGATTAAGTATATTTTATTAAATCATTTTACTGGTAAGACGGCATTGACTACCATACGCGCGTTTTTTAACTTCAGGACTTACAGGATTTAAAAATGGCTGCAATTTCCAAACAGAGTGTGACCAGCGTACATCACTGGAACGAATCCCTGTTCAGTTTTACCACAACGCGTGATAAAGGCCTGCGTTTTGAGAATGGCCACTTTGTGATGGTGGGTATGGAAGTTGAAGGGCGCCCACTGATGCGCGCTTACAGTATTGCCAGCGCAAACTACGAAGAAGAACTGGAGTTTTTTAGCATCAAAGTGCCCGACGGCCCGCTGACCTCGCGTTTGCAAAACATCAAGGTGGGTGACGAACTGCTGGTCAGCAGCAAGCCCACAGGTACGCTGGTCGCTGATCATTTGTTGCCTGGTCGCCATCTGTATCTGGTAGGCACAGGTACGGGGCTGGCGCCGTTTATGAGCATCATTCGTGACCCGGAAGTCTATGAGCGATTTGAAAAAGTCATTCTGGTACACGGCGTGCGCAGGATTATTGACCTGGCGTACCGGGACTACATCACCAATGAACTGCCACAGAATGAGTTTTTTGGTGATGTTGTGCGTGAAAAACTGGTGTATTACCCCACGGTAACGCGTGACGAGTTTGTAAATCAGGGCCGTGTCACAGATATTCTGGTGGATGGTACCTTGTCCCGGAAAATCGGTGTGCCCGCCATGTCACCGGAACATGATCGGTTTATGTTGTGCGGCAGCCCGACCATGTTAAAAGACATGTGCAAAATTCTGGACGGTGCCGGATTCAAGGAATCACGTCAGGGCATCCAGGCTGAGTATGTGATTGAGCGGGCGTTTGTGGAATAAGCACTGCTCTTGTCTGCTTTTACAAGCGCGCATAAAAAAAGCCCGGTTTAATAAACCGGGCTTTTTGTTTTGTATCCACCTACACCAACGACGTCAATCGCGTTTTAGCTCAGGAAAAAGCCAACCAGGCAGCCTTTGGCATCTGGAATGTTGTTCATGTCCACTTTGCCGCCAGCCATAATGGTTTCCAGCGCGTCACGCAGGTAATGATGGGTGACATGCAGGCGTTGAGTTTCATAACCCAATTGGTCGTTGATCGGGCCACGGAAATGAATTTCACGTGTGCGCGGATCAATGATAAAGACCTCTGCTGTGCGCTCAACACCCATGGAGCGTGCAATGGACTGATCGGCATCTTTCAAAATCGGGAAAGTGATTTTGAACTCTTCCGCTTCTTTTTGAATGCGTGGAATATCGTCTTGAATAAAGGAATTCAGCATCAGGAATTCAATATTTTTGTCCGCGTATTCTTGCTGAATCGACAGATAGGTTGGCACGGACAAACGTGCAATCGGGCAACCAGAGCCGTGGATATACATCACAATAAAATCACGGTCTTCATACTCTTTTAATGTATGAGAAACACCATTGTGATCTACCAGATTAAAGTCCTTGATGCTCTTCAGGAATGAGTCCTGCGCCTGAGCCATCAGGGAAAGCATGGACAATGCTGCTGCCAGCACTATGGTCAAGGTCTTGCGCATGTTTATACTCCTAGGTATCGCCTTTGGCATACTCGCCGGGTGACTACAGTTTCATCATACCGTGACGGGGTGTGCTTGTACTCATTTACAGCACTACTTAAGCAACTATCTTGATGTATATCAAGACCTTCATTGTTACGATTTGTGTACGTCATACGCATCACAGACCCAGACCGGATGACAGCTCAACCTGGCTTTTCGACAGAGTGCTGTAGATCATCGTCTAAGCGGGCTGAATCAGCCCGAGTGTGGGGCTACACTCGAGCATGCTCGGCTTGCGGGTATACTGGCAGGAGCTCGCGTTCAGGAGCAGGAAGCATCATCACGGTAAGCAAACAAGCGCCGGGGCGTAACAATTCAGGCAGTAAAGCGGTATAGTGCGGGGCTATTGCGTCAACCCTGTCTGAACGATGGATTTGAGTTATGTCTTCGATGATTTCGCGTGTGTATTGTGCTCTGGTGTTTGATCGTCCCTGGCTGGTGATCGGTTTGCTGATCGTGTTGGCGGGCGGTTTCGGCTGGTATGCTCAGGATTTTAAGCTGGACGTATCCGCTGACTCGCTGCTGATGGAAGATGACAAAGATCTGGAATTCTCCAGAGTTATCAATCAGCGCTACGGCGTGAGAGATTCAGTCACCATCGCATTTCAGCCGCGCGAGCTGGATTTGCTCAGTGAGCAATCCTTGCTGATCATGGCGGATATTCGTGACGACCTGTTGGCACTTGAACGTGTCGAGTCCGTTGACAGCCTGCTGAATGTGCCGGTGTTTGGCGACACGCCGCTCACCGGTATTTCTGAAGACTACCTCACGGTGCTGGACGAGGGGCAGGACCCGGAAGCTGTTCGCCTGGAGTTGATGACCAACCCGGTGTTCAGCAACGCAGTCATCAGTCCCGATGGCGGCACGGGCGCCATGCTGGTCAGTTTTTACCTCGATACACCTTACATTGAACTGATCAATCGCCGGACTGAGCTGCGCAACAAACTTAATGCTGAAGGTCTGACTCAGGAAGAATCACAGGAGTTGGACCGGGTCAGCGCCGAGTTTGATATCTACAGTAATGAAGCCGCGGAACTGCGTCACCAGGACATTGCCAGCATTCGCGCCATTCTCAGCACTTATCAGGATGACGTTGAGTTGTACTTGGGCGGCGCACCCATGATCGCGGATGACATGGTGACCTTTGTGCGCAGCGATCTGGCCACTTTCAGTATCGTTGTTTTTGCCTTTATTGTGATTGCGCTGGGAATAATTTTCCGGCGTAAACGTTGGGTGGTGTTGCCGCTGGTGTGTTGTGCATTTGCCGGCATCATTGTGGTTGGCATACTCGGCTTGATGGACTGGCGCGTCACTGTGGTGTCCTCCAATTTTATGTCTCTGCTGCTGATTATCACCATCTCCCTGGCGGTTCATCTGATTGTGCGGTATCGCGAATTACGCGCAACCCGCCACTTTACCGATCACAAACGTCTGTTGCGGCATGCCGTGCTGGTCATGTTTAAACCCTGTCTTTATACCGCGCTCACCACCATGGTGGCGTTTGGATCACTGGTCGTCAGTGGCATTACGCCGATTATTTCGTTTGGATGGATCATGGTGATGGGCGTGGTCACCGCGCTGACGGTCGTGTTCCTGTTGTTTCCGGCCTTGATGAGTCTGTTGCCTGCAGAGCCTGATGTTGTGCAGTCCGAGACGCCCCGTTTTAGCATCACCAACATGCTGGCGCGCTTCACCGACCGGGCTGGCAGTCGCTTATTGTGGATATTTGCACTGGTGTTTGTTGTCAGCGCCGTTGGCGTGTCCCGGTTGCAGGTTGAAAACAGTTTTATCGCATACTTTGATGACGACACCGAAATCTATAAGGGCATGAAGTTGTTTGATGACAAATTGGGCGGCACCCTGTCTTTTGATGTGCTGGTCAATCTGCCCGACGAAGCAGCGTTGGATGACTTTGACGACGGTTTTGACGATGGTTTTGAAGAAGACAACAGCGATGCTTATTGGTTTACTTCGGACAAGATGAACCAGCTGAAGCAAATGCACGAGTATCTGGATGAACATCCACGCACGGGTAAAGTGTTGTCGTTCGGCGCAGTGGTGCAACTGGCCGAAGAGCTCAATGGCAATGAACCCATCGACAGTTTTTTGTGGGCATTGTTGTACACCATGTTGCCAGAAACCCTGCGCACAACCGTGTTAAATCCTTTTCTGTCGGTTGAGCACAATCAGGCGCGTTTTAATATTCGGGTGATAGAGTCCGATCCTGAGTTAAATCGAAATGAATTGATAAATGAAGTGCGCGCAGGCCTGCAGTCCAATTTTGGACTGACGCCAGAACAGGTTGAAGTAAGTGGAATGCTGGTGCTTTACAACAACGTGTTGCAGAGCCTCTATCAATCTCAAATTCTGACCTTGGGTGTGGTGCTGGGTGTGATCATGGTCATGTTCCTGATCCTGTTTCAATCACTGCGTATTGCGGTGTTGTGCATCATCCCCAATATTATTGCCGCGCTGCTGGTGCTTGGCATCATGGGTTGGCTGGCCATCCCGCTGGACATCATGACCATCACGATTGCCGCCATTTCTGTGGGCATTGGTGTAGATAACACCATTCATTACATGCACCGGTTTCGACGGGAATTTCACAGACTGGGCAATTATAAAGCAGCCATGTATGTTTGCCATGGCAGTATCGCGCGGGCAATGTATTTCACCTCGCTTACGATTGTTGCGGGATTCTCGATTCTGGTGCTGTCCAACTTTATTCCGACCATCGTATTTGGTCTGTTAACCAGTATTGCGATGTTGGTGGCGTTGCTGGGCGCGCTGACCTTACTGCCACAATTATTGATCAGCTTTAAAGGACTGGGTCCTGAATCACATCCTGCATCAGACGTTTAGTATCGGAGAAAATATATGCAACACAGTTTGTCCACCAATGAAAACCAGACCCCAGCTGCCAGCCGCTTACTGGATGAAAAGCTGTTCAAGGCCCGTGCGCTGACGATATTTGGTGATATCAATGAACGTATGGCGCGCAATATTACCGAGCGCCTGCTGGCCTTGTCAGCAGAAAGCAGTGATCCGATTACCTTGTATATCAGCTCTCCAGGCGGTCACGTAGAATCCGGAGATGTGGTGTACGACATGATCAAATTTATCGAGCCGGTAGTGCGTGTGGTGGGGACAGGTTGGGTTGCCAGCGCCGCCACAACCATTTACCTGGCGGCCGAAAAGCAGCATCGTTTTGCGCTGCCCAATACGCGCTTTCTGGTGCACCAGCCCTCAGGCGGATCACGCGGCAGCGCATCTGATATCAAAATTCAGGCTGAACAGATCATCAAAATGAAGGCGCGTATCAATCAGTTGATTGCTCACGAAACGGGTCAGCCGGTTGAGCGTGTGGCAAAAGACACTGATCGAGACTATTGGATGTCAGTGGATGAAGCCATCGAGTATGGCATTGTCGGCCGTTGTATCAGCAGTGTGCGCGATCTGGCCTGATGCCAGATTGTCAGTGAAAACGCGGGTCTGCTATCAGTTGAGGGGTAACTCGTTCTGGTAGTTGGACCGGGTCAGTTTGATAAACAGCGCCTGTTGATTGCGCACCAGCGTACAAATTACGTGATAGTCCGGTTGACAGGACATGGATCTCACGATGGCGCTGGTGTCCGAAATCAATTGCACCATGACTTGAGCACTAACGCCTTGGTACTCGACCTGAATGGTGCCGTTATTACCGTCAATGATGCCATTACTCGTGGTCCACTCAAGGCCAAGTGGCATGACAGGTTCGATAAAAAAGCGATTACCCTCTGTGTTCACGCGTAAGGTGAACAGGGTCTCTTCAATCTGCCACTCGCCTTGCCAGACATTCTGAGCAGCCTGTTGTGCTATTGCAGGCGCCGTGGCTGCAGCCATACAGGCACAACTTAAAGCCGCGCGCAGTAGTGTGGTGCGAGGCCGGCGTCGCGACGGGATTTTTTGTGGCACGTTTTTAGTGCATTGTGTCACGGACAGATTGGACCAACAATTAGGGATCGTGGAGTCAAAAAACATGTGCTGTCACCCATCGCCGTATTCAGTAAATAAGACCGGCGCGAGTATAACAGCAAAAGATGGGCAGGCTATAAGCAGGTGATTTTTAAGGCATCAACAAAAAAGGCCGGTAGATGTTTTGGGCATCATGCCGGCCAAGAGGGATTTTTGCTTAACCATAACCTTCCAAAGGAAGTGGAGTTCATCAGGGTTTGATTGATGAAACCAGCTTCAATGCCGCGCAGTCTAGACAGGTCAGAAGCATAGATAAAATCAATTATATGTATTAAAGTGATACATCAAATCAATCGATAAGCGGGCAAGCCTCGAATCTGTTTGCGCTTGTATATCAACTGGAGGTTTTTGATGACTCATCTCCCAACGACCAAACAACTGAGATATTTTGTTGCCCTTGAGCAGTACGAGCACTTTGGTAAAGCGGCAGAGGCATGTTTTGTGTCTCAGCCTGCGTTCAGCGTGGCCATCAAAGAGCTTGAGAACATGCTCAACATACAACTGGTCGACAGAACCAACAAAAATGTTACGGTCACCAGTCTCGGTCGGGACATTGCCCGCCAGGCCAGAGTGGTGCTCAGAGATCTGGAAGAGCTGGTTGATATTGCCAAGGGTAATCAACAACCTCTCACAGGGCCGTTAAAACTGGGTGTCATTCCAACCATTGCACCGTTTTTATTGCCGCGCCTGCTGCCGGCATTACGCCAGGAATTCCCGGATTTAAAACTGTATCTCAAAGAAGACCTGACCGAGCGTGTGTATGAACGCCTGATGGATGGTGAACTGGATCTGATCTTGATTGCGCTTCCATATGATTTACGTAATACCACGGACATGGTGCTGTTTGAGGACAGGTTCTATCTGGCTTATCAGCAAGAAAGTTCGCTGATCAAAGCCAGCGGCTATGATTTGAATGAATTGCCCAGCGACAGTATTTTGTTGCTCGAAGACGGTCATTGTCTGCGTGATCATGCCTTGTCTGCATGCAACATAAAAAATGTGGACAAGGTCAGTAACATCACGGCGACCTCCTTACTCACGCTGGTGCAGATGGTGGATGCAGATTTGGGCATCACCTACCTGCCCGAAATGGCGATCCATTCAAATTTGCTCAAAAACACCCGGATCAAAACCATGATGATGGAGCCTGGCAGCTCGCGGCAGGTTGGGCTGGTGTGGCGCAAAGCCAGCACTCGTCAGGACGAGTTCACTATGCTGGGCAATTTTATACGTGACAATTATGCGCGGACTGCCAGCGAATCTGCCTGAATTCACCGGGGCTTGAGGGTTACTTTTGACCGATTGACTTGCGTTTGAACCAGTTGTTGAATGCGTACGTACTATTTCCACCGTTTCCACTTTTAAATCGTTCGGTACTTGTGTGCCGGCGGTAGAGGTAATCATGTCCAGATTTCATCGAACCGTGTTAGCCAGTCTGATGATGGGTTTGTCTGCGTTTGCGTCGTCTCTGCACGCCAGCGAGGTCAATGCCGAGGTGACCAGAGCGGCGGACTTTACGCTGCTGGATCAGCAAGGCAAAGCATTCAACCTGCATTACCACGGTCAACGACCAGCGGTGTTATTGATGGCGCACATGGCTGGTTCAGACTATGCGCGTGATTCTCTGAACACTTTGCTGAAAGAAATTGCTCCTCAGGATAAAGGCATAGCGCTGGCGCTAATCAACCCTGAATCCGGTATGGACCGACAGGCATTGATGGAGTTTGCAAGTGCTAATGCCATTGAGCATTCGGTCCTGCAAGACGATGCGGGCATGGTCTCTGCCACACTTGGGCTGCGTTATGCCGGAGAGACGCTGGTGATCAATCCGCAGCGCTGGGACATTGTATACCGCGGTCCTGCGATGGATGAGACCGGTCAAACGGTGCATGCTGGTTTGGCAGCGGCCCTGCAATCGCTGATGGATGGCAACCCAGCTGCTCTTCAGCTTGCACAAATGACAACAGCACAAACACTGCCGGTGCACGAGGCGCCAGTCGGCGTCAGCTACAGCGACACGGTTGCGCCGATGCTGCTTGAGAAATGTGCGGGTTGCCACCGGCCGGGCGGCATTGCGCCCTGGGCCATGACTAACCATGCGATGGTGCAGGGATTCTCTCCAATGATCCGCGAAACAGTGCTGACCCGCCGTATGCCGCCATGGCATGCTGATCCTGCGATCGGTGAATTTATGCACGACATGAGTCTGTCTGTTGAGCAAAAACAGCAACTCTTATCCTGGATAGATGCTGGCTCGCCTCGCGGTGCAGGTGATGACCCCCTGACCGCCGTG